>NZ_JAELTQ010000100.1 GCF_016428905.1 Dyella sp. ASV24
CAGCCGTTCGGGCTTATCCCATCGAAATGCTGCGGGCGTTGGCCTTACGGCCATTTTCTTTGGGTTACTTTCGACGCGAAGCTAGTCCCCGTGGGATCTTTTGGGCCAGCAAAAGAAAAGTGACTCGGCCTCCGGCAGGAGGTCGAAACGCCCGCTGCGTAAGCGGCCAGATCGCGGTAACGCACGAGGCGACAGCCGACCACTGCCGAAACTGGATCCCGGCCCTTGCCCCCTTTTGCGGGGTACGCCGAGATGACGGCAAAGAAGAAACACTGAAGCGAGCACCCACCCCTCACCCCACCCCTCACCCCAACCCTCTCTCCCAAAAGGGGACCACCTTCGGGTCGCCCGAAGGGGAGAGGGCGCAAGAAGCGCAGCGGTCTACGGATGGCTACTCGCGCGCCCGAGGAGCACGAGCCAAGCGCCACCTCACATCACCGGCTTGCCATCATCCTTGTAAACCACCCCATCCTTCATCACGAACGCCACCTTCTGCATCACCGTGATGTCATCCAGCGGATTGCCCGGTACAGCGATGATGTCGGCGACGCGGCCCACGGCAATCTGGCCTAGCTGATCCTGCTTGTGCAGCAGCTCGGCGGCATGGGTGGTGGCGGCCTGCAGCACGAACATGGGCGGCATGCCGGCGTCCACCATGTACTTGAACTCTTTGGCGTTCTGACCATGCGGATAGACGGCTGCATCGGTGCCGAAGGCGATCTTCACGCCTGCCTTGTAGGCCTTGCCGGCAGTAGCCTGGATGATGGGGCCGACCTGCAGGGCTTTGGCGGCGACCTGGGGCGGGTAGTAACCGGGTTTAGCGGCCATTTCCTGCACGTATTTGCCGGCGATGATGGTGGGCACGTACCAGGTGCCGTGTTCCTTCATTAGCTTCATGTCTTCGTCGTTCATGAAGGTGCCGTGCTCGATGGAGTCGACACCGCCAAGTACGGCGCGGCGAATGGCTTCGGCGCCGTGCGCGTGGGCGGCCACGGTGAAGCCGTAGTCGTGCGCGGCACTCACGATGGCTTTGATCTCTTCGATGGTCATCTGCGCGTTGTCGGCGCTGCTGCTTTCGTCGAGCACGCCGCCGGAGGGCATGATCTTGATGACGTCCACGCCGTCCTTGTAGTGCTGGCGGATGGCTTTGTAGGCGTCGTCGGCGCTGTTGATGATGCCGTCCTTCGGGCCGGGATCGCCGGCCAGGTCGGAGCGATAGCCGTCGGTGGGGTCGGCATGACCGCCGGTGGTGCCGATGGGCTTGCCCGCGGTGAAGATGCGCGGGCCGGGCACGATGCCGGCGTTGATGGCGTTGCGCAGGGCGATGGATTCGTTGTCCTGATCGCCCACGTTACGCACCGTGGTGAAGCCGGCCAGCAAGGTGCGTTTGGCGTAGACGGTGGAGCGGATGGCGTAGTCGGCGATGTTCCAGCGGAACTGGTCGGTGTAGCCGGTAGGGCTGGTTTCGCTGGTGAGGTGCGTGTGTGAGTCGATCAGGCCGGGCAGGCAGGTGCCGTCGAGGATCCTGTGGTAGCTGAAGTTGGCGCCGGCAGCCTTGGCCGCGTTGGCGTAGGAGGTCACGTCGACCCCGCCTGCCTTGATCTCCTTGACCCGTTTGCCTTCGATGACCAGCGTGGTTTCGCCAAGCATCTTGCCGGCTGCCGGATCGACCATGCGCGCGCACTGCAGCACGGTGACGTCCGGTGCGGTCTGGGTGGGTTCGGCCGCGATGGCGGCAGGCAGCGCTAGGGCTGCGGCGATGGCGAAGGCAACGCGCTTGGTCATGATGAGCTCCCCGGGTGGAAGGGTCATCTTAGGCGAGCTTCGCAAGGCAGGAGGGGTGACTTTCGTCACCCCTCCGGTTTCTTCCGTCAATGCTTGGCGGCGGTGTCACTTTCGACGCTTTCTTCCACCACGGTGGTCTCTACCGGTGCATGCTCGTGGTGCTCGGCAGCCACGTGGCGCTCATGCAGCGCTTCGCTGGTGGCGTCGGGCGGCAGGGGCTTCTCCGCATGTTCCTTCTCGCCATCGCCGCCGGGGGTGATCTTGAGAATGGAGTGGCGCACGTCGCGGGCGAGGATGACGCGTGCGTCGCGCACCATGTCTTCCAGGCCCTTGTCGTAGTCGAGCTTGCCGGCGTCGTCGGTCCACACGATGCGGCTCTCGCGCAGCTTCTGGATGAAGCCGCGGAACAGTGCTTTGTCGAAGAACTCTGGCGCGGACAGTTCGTTGAGCAGGCTCAAGCGCTGCGCTGTGAGTGTGCAAGCGTTTTCCAGTTCTGCCGAAGTCAGCGTATGCGGACCGTTTTTCACCAGCGCAGCGATGGTGATGTAGTAGCGCTCGAAGGCCTGGATCAAACTACGCGCGATGATCTTCAGCTGGAATGCGGCGTCGTCCTGGCCGGGGCCGCGCTCCAGCACGCGGCCTTCGCCGGTGGCTTCGAGCAGGCCGCGGCGCACGAAGAAGTCGATGGTTGCCTGCAATTGCTGGCAGAAACCGTCGGCGTCCCACGGCAGGAACAACTCGCCCTGGATGAACGGGTAAATGATGCGACCCAGACGCAGCACGGAGGCACGCGACATGCGGCGGTTGTTGAGGAAGCAGGAGGCCACCCACGCCGCCGTGGCGGTGAGGTGCAGCACGTTGTTGCGGAAGTAACTGAGCAGCACGGCCTGCTCGTCTTCGGTAACCAGCACGTCGCCCAGTGGGTGGCGCACGCGACGGATCCAGCCCATCTGCTCGCCGTAGGCGATGATGCCGGCCGGGTCCATCGAGGTGAGCGTCATGCGGTCGGAATAGGGCAACTCTTCCAGCAGCGCCTTGGTCAGTTCCAGCTGTGCGAGCAGGTCGTTCTCCGCCATCGCGTGCTTGGGCGTGGCGAGCAGTGCCAGCGCGAGCAGGTTGATGGGGTTCACGTCCGCGGCGCGGTTGATGTTGATCTGGATCTTGTCGGCGAGATCGTCCACCACGCGACCGAGCCATTCGGGCTTGGCGTCCGGGTCGTCGGTGCGCCAGTCGGGGCTGGCGGCGTCGAGCATCGGATTGAGTTCGATCGGCTCGCCGAAATTCAGCGCGACGTGGCCGTAGCGCTGGCGCAGTACCTTCAGGCCGCGCAGCAGGCCGATCAGCGATTCTTTCTCCTTGGGCTTGCCGGAGAGTTCGCCGATATAGCTCTTGCCTTCCATCAGCTTCTCGTAGCCGATGTACACCGGCTGGAATAGCACCGGGCGGCGCGGCGCGCGCAGGAAGGCGCGTACCGTCATGGCCAGCATGCCGGCGCGTGGTGCCAGCAGTCGGCCCGTACGTGAGCGGCCGCCTTCGATGAAGTACTCCATCGGTACGCCGCGGTCGATCAGCTGCGCTACGTATTCGTTGAACACCACGGAATACAGCGCGTTGCCCTTGAAGCTGCGGCGCAGGAAGAACGCACCGCCGCGACGAAGGATCGGTCCGATCACCGGCAGGTTGAGGTTCACGCCCGCCGCGATATGCGGCACCACCACGCCAGACATATGCAGCTGATAGGACATCAGCAGGTAGTCCGCATGGCTGCGATGACAGGGTACGTACACCACTTCATGGCCGGGCGCGGCAGCGCGAGCCTTGTCGAAGTGATGCATATGAATGCCGTCGTACAGCTTGTTCCAGAAGTTGGACAGCAGGAACGAAGCGGAACGCACGACTGGGTGCGAGTAGTCCGCCGCGATCTCCATCACCAGATCGTGCGCACGACGCCACGCCTTGGCGGGGCTGATGTTTTCCTTCGCAGCCGTGGCGGCGATGGCGGTACGCACGGGCTCCGCATTGAGTACCGCATCCACCACCGTGCGGCGATGCGACAGGTCGGGGCCGATCACCGCCGCGCGGATGCGACGGAAGTGCGTGCGCAGCACGCGGGCGATCTTGCGGGTGAGGCGTTCCGGACGGATGTCGCCGGCTTCGTTCACCACCGTGCGCAACGACACCGGCGTGGAGAAATGCACCACCGTGTCGCGGCCGTTGAGCAGCAGGGCCAGCATGCGGCGGAAGCGGCCGACTACCACCCAGTTTTCCGAGAACAGCACGCTGAACCAGCCCGACTCGCGGGTGGGCGCGCGGCCGACGTAGATGGAGACGGGCACGATCTGCACGTCGCGTTCCAGATCGCCATCAAGCGAGCGCACCAGTTGCCCCAGTGTGTCGTTGGGCGAGCGCTTGCGGTTGCGGCCGAATAGCCAGCCATCGCGGCGCGCCAGCGCGAACAGTGAGCGCTTGCGGCGGGTGCCGGACAGCGGCTGCATGGGCGAGGGCAGGCCAGCCTCGCGGCAGGCACGTTCCAGAATCAGGGCATCGGAGAAGCCATCGCGCTCAATCACGTAGCACACCGGTACGCCGGCCTGTAGCAGGGCGGCGGGTTCGGCGGGATCGCGGCGGATGCGTACCCAGGGTTCGAGCAACTGCCCGGCCAGGTTGAACCACCAGGGCGCGCGGCTACGGGCGGAGGTGTCCGTGGTCGACATATTCAGCATTCACCCATTGTAACTGGTGGGCCCGGGGTATCCGGGTTCTACAGGTTGCAAACCTTCCCCTGCGACTGGCCTGTGGCCAGCGCATCGCCCCGGCCTTTTACCGGAGCGATCGTAAACAAGGTGTTCTGCCGCCGGCTCAGTGCTTGGCAGCAGGTGCCGGCGCCATCGCCTGGATGGGTGCGGACGAACTGGCCGGGGCCGGTGCGCTGCCGGCCGGCGCCGGCGGGGCGAGCAGGCGCTCGTGGGCTTCGCGCACGTTCTGCAGCATGTCTTCGCTGTACCAGCGGCCGTCCTGCTGGATCAGGTCCGACTCCGTGGAAAGCGGCTTGCCGAGCAGGGTGTAGTCGATCCTGACGTGCGCATGCCCGTTGCGGCTCTCCACCGTGGTGACCTTGATCGAGTCGAAGGTGTCGTCGATCGACAGGCCATAGATGGCCAGCACCTGTTTGATGCCGAGGAAGCCGATGCTGTACTTCTGCATCGCCGTGTCGAAGTCCATGGACTTCAATTGCTCCGGCGTTTTCAGGTCGAGCTTGCGGGCGGTGGCCACCGCCACGCCAACGGCCTGTTTGGCGCGGGCCTGGTCGAACCAGGGCACGCTCTGCGCCCACGGAGCGAGCACGTTGATGACTTCGGTGGCCTGCTGCTTTTGTACGCTGGTGAGCTCTTTGCTCTGGGATACGCCCGTAGCGGCAATGGCCTGGAAGATGCCGATCATCACCGGCACCTGGTCTTGGTATTGCGCCTGCAACTGGGCCAGTTTGGGCTTGGCTACGGCGTAGAGCTTGGTCTCCGCGTCCGGCTGGGTGAGCTGCTGCATGTTCTTGACGAAGTCCGCGCGGTCTTCGGGCGTCAGCGGATGGTCGTCAGGACGGGGGCGGGTCCAGTCGGCGCGTAGCGTGTCGTAGTCTGCCGGTGGCAGCGCGTGTTTCCAGAAGCCGGCGAAGTCGCCAACCTTGATCAGCGCCAGTGATTGCTGGACGGACTGTTCCGGCGTATCCCCGCCCACCACCACGGGCGGTGGGCCCGGCTTGTGCGAGGTCATGAACAGCGCGGCGGCCGTGGCCAGCACCAGCAGGGCAATGAACGCACCAACGGCGTAGAAAACGGATGAGCGACGCATGGAGATCTCGGTATTTGATTGGCGCCCGGTGACCTGCACTGGGCGGTCGGCGGAGCGTAAGGGGCGCGGCTCTGAATGAACAAGAGTCTGCGCCCGGGATTGAGAGGCCGCTCAAGTGCTCCTCTGGAGCCGTTCAGGCTGTCGGGAGCGGAAGCGCCAAAAAGAAAACCCCGCGGGCGGTGGGCCTCACGGGGTAATCCGGCAGAGCCGGAAGGGAAATGGCCTTGCCTGCGGAATTATCAAGGTCAGCAGGTGTTGGCGGGGGAGATCTTACTTCCCCGTTAAACTTAAAGCAATACGTTAGCTTGTGCTGCGTAAGCTATTGTTTTTGTTTGATTGCTATCAATTCAAACGCAGCGATTGAATCTTCTGGCGGCGACGCTCGTCGCGTGGGGCCGTGTAGTCATTATTAAACAGAGCCGGCTCCCATGCGCCATAGGTCGGGTTGGGCAGCACGAACCAGCGGGTGCCGATCCAGTCCATATAGGGCTTCATGGCCTTCTGCCGACCTTCCGCGTTGTTGGCTAGAACGGTGACAAAATCGCCGATCTGGTCGCCAAATTGCATCAAAACGCGATATTTGTGGCTGATCAGCTGGCGACGGCAACCCTTCTCGGTGCCGATCTGCTCGCAATCCTCGACAAAGGTGCCCAGGCCCAGGAACGCCTCCGGCCCGGATACCGGCAGGCCTTCCTTGCGCAGATTGGCGAGCGTGGCCTGGTCGAGATCTTTGGCGCGGTTGGAGATGTAGATCACCGCAATGCCGTGCTGGGCGGCGAACTGGGTGAATTCCACCACGCCGGGCAGAGCGCGGGCGCGCTGCTCGTTGCACCAGGCGGCCCAATCGGCTTCGTTGTACTCGCCACCGCTCTTCACCAGACGGGCCTGATAGGGCGAGTTGTCCAGCACGGTTTCATCGATGTCGAGCACCACGGCCGGCTTGAGGCCCTTGGCTGGGGTGGCGCGGTCGTCCTTGGGCAGTGCGTCCCACTGCTTGTCGGCCATGGCCGCGAGCAGGCGCGACTGAGCGTCGCGGTAGGTCTGCAGATAGATCAGATCGTGCTCAATCGCCGTCTGGCTCCAGGCCACCGCATTGAGGTTGTCGTCAGCGGGTGTGGCGGCTGCCGGGGTGGTCGCGGTGGCCGTGGCACTGGCTGTCGGGGCGGCCGTCTTGGTGGGCGAGGTGCTGGCGCAACCGGCAAGCAGGATCAAGGCGGCAAGCGCCGCCGGCAAACGTACGGACATAGTGGATTCCCGGATAAACAGAACGCGCAGAATCGAACAAGTTTACGACAGGCGCGTTTCGATGCCCTTGGTATGGGGGAGTACGCCGCCCATGTAATTGATGAGCAGGGCTGGCGGCTGTCATGCGCTGCTGACAGACTCCGCCCATCCCTATCCGCATGAATTTGCATGGAACCTGCCTCGATTCCTCCAGCGCCGTCGCCCGCCATCCGCATCGCCAGCTACCTCCTGGCGGGCATCGCCTTGGTCCTGGTGTTGGGTCTCCGGCTATTGCCGGCGCTGTTCGCGGGCCTGCTGGTTTACGAGCTGGTGCAGTCCACGGCCCCCCTGCTGGGCAAGCGTGTGCCGAGCGATCGCGCCCGCATGCTGGTGGTGGCCTTGCTCGCTACCATCGTGGTTGGCCTGCTGGTGCTGTTGATCCTCAGCGCAGTGAGTTTCTTGCGCAATGAAATCGGCAATCCCGAATTGCTATGGCAGCAACAGTTGATGCCGTTGGTGGAGAAGGCGCGCGAGCAGTTGCCGGCCACCGTGGTCGGGTGGTTGCCAGATAGCGTGGATGACCTGCGCGTCATGGCGTTGGAACTCACCCGCAAGCATTCGGTGAGCCTGCAGACCATCGGCAAGGAAGCGGCGCGGGTGTTCGTGCACATCCTGATCGGCATGGTGCTGGGCGCCATCGTGGCGTTGAGCCGCACGCGGCCCGCACATCAGGTGGGTCCGTTGGCTTCCGCGCTTGGCCTGCGTGCGCAGCGGCTGGCGGAGGCCTTCCACAATATTGTGTTTGCGCAGATCAAGATCTCGCTGCTCAACACCGCGTTCACGGCCATCTTCTTGCTGGGCGTGCTGCCATTGATGGACATCCACGTGCCGCTGGCGAAGACGCTGGTGGTGATCACCTTTATCGCTGGCCTGCTACCGGTGATCGGCAACCTGATCTCCAACACCGCAATCACTATCGCCGGCCTGTCCATTTCGCTGGGCGTTGGCGTGGCAGCGTTGGGTTTCCTCATCCTCATCCACAAGCTTGAGTACTTCCTCAATGCGCGCATCGTGGGTAGCCAGATCCGTGCTCGCGCCTGGGAGCTCTTGGTAGCGATGCTATTGATGGAGGCCGCCTTTGGGCTCGCCGGCCTCATCGCTGCGCCGATCTACTACGCCTATCTGAAGAGCGAACTGGAAGCCGAACGACTGATCTGACCCGGCTTCTTTGCATTTCGTAAGCTTCGCGCAAGCTTGTTCGGACGTCCAAACGAACGAAATATCTTTCGTTTTCTCCGGCTTCCTGCGCGTAAAAGTCCGTCAAAGATGAAAATTCTTTTTCTGGGTTATTCACGGTGTGGCGCATGAATTTGCGACGCAAGATGTGGTGTGTTTGTGAAAGAAAAGTTTGTGCTACACATTGCTACGACAGGAACATGGAGGTAACCGGCAAGTTCGTGCCTAAGGGAGGGCGGCAACTTGTCGACGTTCCTGTTACAGCCCGCGCCGGGGACCGGCGTGACGACTGACTACAGAATGTAGGGGAGACAAAGATGTTGAAGTCCAAACTCACGGTCGCCGTTCTGGCGGCCTTGGCGCTCGGCTGTGCGTCCGCGGCAGCCGCGGCCACAGACACCGCATCCAGCGCACCGTTGCCGCAAGACACGGCCACTTCGTCGCAAAGCAACACGCAGGACGACGATGCGGCAAAGAAGGCAAAGAAGCTCGATACCGTAACGGTGACTGGCTCACTGATTCCGCAGTCACAGGTGGAAACGGCGCAGCCGGTCATAAGCATCACCGCCCAAGACATGAAGGCACGTGGCTTCAGCACGGTGGCCGAGGCGTTGCAGCAAGCCTCCTTCGCCACCGGTAGCGTGGCAGGCCCGCAGGACAACAACTCGTTCACCACAGGCGCGCAGACGCTGAGCATGTTCGGCCTGCCGGTGGGCTTCACCAAGTACCTGATCGATGGCCGGCCCATGGGTGATTTCCCGGGTCTGTACAACGGTAGCGACATCTTCAACAACCTGAGCAATATCCCGATGGAGATGGTCGATCACATCGACGTCCTGCCGGGTGGCCAGTCTTCGCTGTACGGTTCGGATGCAATCGCAGGCGTGGTCAACATTGTGCTGAAGAAGCACGTGGATGCCCCTGTGATCGACTTGCGTGTCGGCGGCTTCAGTGAAGGCGGCGGACAGAGTCAGCGCATCAGCTTCGCCGACAGCTTCGACTTCGGTCGTTTCCACACCATGATTGGTGTGCAGTACGAGCAGAAGAAGCCGATCTGGGCGTACGATCGCGACCTGACCAAGCAGTACTTCACCGATGGCACCACACCGCCAACAGCGTCGCGTGACTACCTCGCTTTGAGCGGTACGACCGGCAAGTACGTCTTCCTTGATCCCAACAACTGTGCGGGCGTCGCGGCAGGCTACGGCGGCACTGAGACGAAGCAGTATCGCCAGGGCAAAGGCTATTACTGCGGTTCGCAGTACAGCGCGGGCTACGCCACGCTGGCCAACAAGGACAAGACGGCCAATATCTATTCACACTCGACGTTCGACGTTAACGACAATCTGCAGTTGTATGGGGATTTGCTCTACAACTACGAGGAGCAGAGCTTTACGTCGGGCAGTAACACCACGTTCTGGGGCACAAATATAGCCACGGCGGCCAGCACCGCCGGCTACTTCTTTGACCCCAATCGCAACGACTTCATGCTGCTGCAGCACGCCTTTACGCCTGAAGAGGTCGGCGGCTACTCGAACATCATGAACCATCAGTACGAGAGCTCGTACATGCTGACCTTGGGTGGCAAGGGCACCATCGGTCAGTCGAATTGGGATTACGACCTGGGCTTCACTCATTCGGACGATCAGCTGACGAATCGCGACTTTGCGCGCTTTACTGGCCCGATCGAGTCGTACTTCTCCAATCATGTCTTGGGTCACCAGCAGGGCACGTACGCTGGCTATCCGGTGTTCACGCCAAATTACGCCGCGCTCTACAACCCGGCATCCCCGGCTGATTTCCGTAGCTTCACCGGCTATACAACCTCGCACGCGAAGACCTGGGACAACATGATCCGCGGTCAGCTGACCAACCAGTCGCTGTTCCGCCTGGGTGGCGGCGATGCCGGTCTTGCCGTGGTGATGGAAGGCGGCAACCAGGGCTGGGCTTCCATGCCCGATCCGCGCCTGCTGCAAACCATCACGGATGTGAACGGCAATACGGACAACTACGTGTACGGCACCAGTGCAACGCCTGGCGCCGGTCATCGCTCACGCTTTGCCACCACCGCCGAGTTGCGCTTGCCGTTGCTCGAACAGCTGACCATGGACCTGTCCTCGCGTTACGACGCCTACAACGTCGCCAACCAGACCGTGGACCACACAACGTTCAATGTGGGTCTGGAGTACCGCCCGATCGAAACCCTGTTGTTGCGCGGCCGCTATGGCTCCGCCTTCAAGGTGCCGACGCTGGCCGATGAATTCCAGGGTCCCAGCTCGGTATACAACTCGGTTACCGATTACCTCAACTGCGCACGCTTGGGTTTCGGCCCGTCCGTGGCGCCCCAAAAGTGCCCGGTGCCGTACGACCTTACGCAGTACAAGGGGTTCACGGAAGGCAATACCTCGCTTCAACCCATTACCGCCAAGGTATGGAGCTACGGCTTCGTGTGGGCGCCGATCGAGCGCATGTCGGTGAGCGTCGATTACCTGCACTGGAACATCAACAACGAAGTGACGCAGGTGGATCCGGACAAGCTGTCCAAGACCGAGTACCTGTGCGACACGGGTGCACTGGACCCCAAGTCGGGCACGTGCGCGCAGGCGTTCAGCCTGATTACCCGCGCTCCCGGCAAGGACGGTCTCCTTGGCCAGATCGTCAGCATCAATACGCCCAAGCTCAATCTGGCCAACGAGGAGGTCAACGCCATCACGGCGAACTTCAACTACGTGCAGCCGGTGGGCGCGTTTGGTGAGTTGGCATTGGCCATGTCGTACTCGGATCTGCTCAAGCACACCACGCAGGACTTCGTCATCGATCCGAAGCACGACGCGCTGCGCGAGCCGTTCTACAGCACGGACTTCAAGACGAAGGCCAATGCCTCGCTGACGTGGACCAAGGGTGATTGGAGTGCAACCTGGTACGTCAATCGCTACGGCAGCACACCCAATTACCTCGCCACGACGCTTAACAGCTACGAGGCCCCGGGTACGGGCAAGTTGCCGCCGTGGATCTTGTCCAACGCGAGCGTGACCTATAACCCGATCAAGAGCCTGGCTCTCTCGCTGCTGGTCAATAACGTGTTCAACAAGATGCCGCCCAAGGACGACAGCTATCTGGGCACGTCCAACCAGCCCTACAACACGGATAACTACAACGTGTACGGTCGTGCGATTTACCTGGAAGCCAAGTACAGCTTCGGCGGTACCGCCAAGTAATCCCCTGCATGGGTTTGCTTACCCAAGGGCCCCGCGCAAGCGGGGCCCTTTTTTATCGGCGTCAGCCTAGCGTTCGAAAGCGATGCCAGCGTCGTCGAGCAAGTCGAGCAGTGGCGCAAGCTGGGTTTCGTACTTCTTCCAGCGCCGAATGGCGGTGCGATACATGGGGGCGCGTACCTGCACGGCGCTGGCGGTATTGACCGGGGCATCGTTCTTCTCGAACTGCAGGCAGCGGTCGTCCCAGGGCAGGCCGCAGAACGACAGCAGGCGACGCGAGTGTTCCTCCTGCGCGTCGACCAACGCTTCGTAATCGAGCTCCAGGATGCGTCCAGGCATCACCTGCCGCCAGTGCGCCATGAGGCGATCGAACAGCACGAAGTAACGGCCCGTGTCGAGCAGGTCGAACGAGTAGCCGTACAACGGCGACAGCTGCGCAAACAGCTGGCGAAAATTGCTGAGGCAGGTGTCTACGGGATCTCGCCGCAGACATACGATGCGCGCATGAGGCAGCGCCTGCGCGATGAATCCTGCGTACAGGAAATTGTGCGGAAGTTTGTCGATGAAGTAAGGGCGCTGGCCTGTGGCAGGGCGCGTGCTCGCCAGATAGTCGGCACCTAGCGTGGCCCAGTCGATACCTTGGGTCCGTTCGATGGTGTCTATGTCGATCACGGGGAGCGTCGTGCTGCCGCTTTGTCGCTTGAGCACGACACCAAAGTTCTGGAGCTCGCCGGCCGAATAGACGTCCGGATGGCTGGAAATGATGCGTTCGACGAGCGTCGTGCCTGACCGCGGCATGCCGATGATGAAGATCGGCTCGTGGGTCGGGTCGCCCGATGAATCCTCCAGTGGCTGCGGGAACCGGCGGATGATGGCGTCGAACAAGGCTTCGTCATGCTTTGTCGAGTAGCCACGCCCATCCTTGCCGGAGGCTTTGCCACGCACCAGTCGGTCAAACGCGGCGGGATACTCGCCAAGATCCTCGTGTTCCTTGGCCAGGGCCATGTTCACGTAGGTCTGCGCATCCTGGTTGTTCGCGTGGGCGGCAGCCAGCGCTTGCAGGCTCGAAATGTGATTGCTCTCGCGCGTCTGCTTGCGCAACTGGGCGAGGGTGAAGTGTGCGCTCCAGAAGGAGGGGGCCAGTTCGATACAGCTTTCCAGCTCGCGCTCGGCGCCGGTGATATCGCCCATGGCCACCAGTGCCGTCGCCAGGTTGAATCGGTAGGACGCTTGCCCTGGCATCAGCTTCACGGCGCCACGGAACGCTTCCGCCGCGCGCTCATGCGCATGCCCCTGCGTGTAGACCACGCCAAGCGTGTCAAGCGTGAATGGGTCGCCGGGATTCAAGGCCAGGGCTTTGTCCGCAGCATCCAGCGCCTCGCGGTAGAGGCGCACCAGGGTCAATGCCTTGGCGAACTGGGCAGCGTAGTCGGCCCGTTGGGGATCAAGGTCGGTCGCCTTGCGCAGAAATCCCAGTGACAGCGGCATCTCCTGCAACTCAAGAAAAGTCACGCCCGTGATGTAGCACACGCCCGGGTCGTTGGGCGCCAGTGGCAGCAGACGGCCCGCGATCGCGCGTGCCTTCAACCATTCGCGTTGATTGAATGCCTCGACCAATTGCGCGTAGAGGTGGGCCGGTTCTGTCATGGCAGTCCGCATCGGTGTGTGTCCACCGATTCTATGCGACGAACTGACGCTTTTGGCGGTCACGGGCGAGTGCTTCGCGCCCCGATTCACTGCGTTGGACGGGGCTCAGTTGCCCGCGAGCATGGCGGCGATCTTCGCCATGTGCGACTCGGCGGTTTCCCGCACCACTTCCTTGTCCGCCTCCGGATCCTTGCCCTGCCAATGCAGGTCGTCCTGTGGCAGCTCGTGCAGGAAGCGACTGGGCTGGTTGCTATGCACTTCGCCGTAACGCTTGGTCTTGGCGGACCACGACAGCGTGAGCATTTCCTTGGCGCGGGTGATGCCCACGTACATCAGGCGGCGTTCTTCATCGATGCGGCCCTCGTCGATAGCGCCATCGTGCGGCAGCGTGCCTTCTTCACAGCCGACGATGAAGACGAAGCGGAACTCCAGACCTTTGGCGGCGTGTAGCGTCATCATGCGCACGGCGTTGCCTGGCTCGTCGCGGTCGGCATGCGTGAGCAGGGCAAGCTGGGCTGCGAGATCGCCGGTGGTGTGGTCGTTGCGCTGCATGGCGCGGAACCAGTCGGCGAGTTCGCGCAGGTTACCGAGGCGGCGATCGCGCAGTGTGGCGTCCGCCGTGCTGGCAGCGATGTGTGCGGCGTAGCCGGTACGGTCCAGCACGGTCTGCACAAGATCCGCTGCGCTCTGGTGGAGCGATGCGCTGCGCAATTCGTCCATCAGTTGCGTGAACGAAGCCAACGCCGATGCCGGACGCGGCGATAGTTGGCGTAGCACGGCATCGCTGCGCGCCGCATCCAGCAGGGGAGCGTGGCGCGTCTGGGCGATCTCACCGAGCTTCTCCAGCGTGGTTGCGCCGATCTCGCGCTTGGGTACATTCACCACACGCAGAAAGGCCGCATCGTCGCTGGGATTGGTCAACAGGCGCAGATAGCACAGCAGGTCTTTCACTTCCCCGCGGTCAAGGAAGCTCAGCGCGCCGGACAAGTGGTAAGGCACACGCGCCAGGCGCAGTGCCTTCTCCAATGGGCGCGCCTGGAAATTGCCGCGGTAAAGGATGGCGATGTCGTGCCAGCGCGCCTTGTGCTTTTCTGCCAACGTCGTGGCGATGGCGGCCACGCGCTCGGCCTCGTGTTCGTTTTCCTTGCACTCCAGCACGCGAATCTGCGCGCCTTCCGGGTGCTCGCTCCACAGTTTCTTCTCGTGAAGATGCGGGTTGTGGGCGATCAGCTTGTTGGCGGCGCGCAGGATGCGCTTACCGCAACGGTAGTTCTGTTCCAGCTTGATCACGCGCAGGCTTGGCCAGTCCTTACCTAGCTGATCGATGTTTTCCGGGTTGGCGCCGCGCCAGGCATAGATCGACTGGTCATCGTCGCCCACGCAGGTGAAGCTGCCGCGCTCGCCAGCCAAGGCCTTCAGCAAACGGTATTGGGCGTCATTGGTGTCCTGGTACTCGTCTACCAGCAGGTAGCGCAGGCGCTCGCGCCAGACGGTGCGGCATTCCTCATCGGTTTCCAGGATGCGCAGCGGCAGGCGGATCAGGTCGTCGAAGTCCACCGCGTTGAAGGCATTCAGGCGTTGCTGATAAAGCTGGTAGATGGTCGCGGCGTCGAGCTCACGCGGGCTGCGGGCTGCGGCCAGGGCCTCTTCGGGCGACAGGGCGGCGTTCTTCGCGCGGCTGACCAGATTGCGGATGGCGAACAGCGCATCGGGCTTGATGCCCTTGGGCGCCAGTTCCTTGATGATGCCTTCGCTGTCGTCCGCGTCGAGCACGGAGAAACCCTTGCGCAGGCCGGCGCGTGCGTGCTCCATCTGCAGGAACTTCAGGCCCAGCGCATGGAAGGTGCATACCGTCAGTGCCGCAGCGTCTTCCGTGCTGATCAGCTTGGCCACGCGTTCGCGCATTTCCTTCGCCGCTTTATTGGTGAAGGTAATGGCCGCGATGCGGGACGGCGCAAGCTTTTTGCGCGCGATGAGGTACGCGATCTTCTGCGTGATCACGGACGTCTTGCCCGAGCCGGCGCCAGCCAGCACGAGGAGAGGGCCGTCGCAGTGCTCGACGGCGGCCAATTGTTGCGGGTTCAGCATGGGATCGTGCGATGAGTGGGCGCGAGGCAGGGTCGAATCGTATCAGCCCGGCACCCGGTTGCGGCGTTGAGCCGGCCGGTCATAATCGGCGATCCACGGACGAAGTGGTCGCAAGGGTAACGGAGACGGTATGACGGATGGCAAGCACTTGACTGAGCAGGCGTGCGACGTGGTAGTGATCGGCGGCGGCCCCGCCGGCAGCACCGCGGCGACGCTCCTGGCACGGCGCGGTTACCGCGTGATCGCGTTGGAGAAGGAACGCCACCCCCGCTTCCACATCGGTGAGTCGCTCTTGCCGATGAATTTGCCGATCTTCGAGCGGTTGGGCGTCATGGAGAAGGTCCGGGCGCTGGGTGTCTACAAGCCGGGCGCGGATTTCGAGGCGGGCAACGAGCGCGGTTACAACACCTACGAATTCTCACGCTCACTGGGCAGCAGCCCGCCGCACGCTTTCCAGGTGTGGCGTCAGGATTTCGATCGCATGCTCTACGAGCATGCTCGTGAGCAGGGCGCCGACGCACGGGAAGGGCAGGAAGTGCGCAGCGTGGAAGAGCTGGGCCATCACGATTGGCGCGTACAGGTCAGCTCGGACGAGGGGCAGCAGTACACCGTCCGTGCGCGCTACGTCGTCGACGCGTCCGGCCGCGATGCGTTTCTCGCCGGCAAGCGGAAGCTCAAGCGCAAGAACCCCGAACACCAGAGTGCTGCCATCTTTGGTCATTTTCGTGGCGCTGAACTGCGCCCGGGTCCGGACGCAGGAAACATCAGCATTTACCGCTTCGAGCATGGCTGGATGTGGATGATCCCGCTGCCGGATGGCGTGATGAGCGTCGGCGCGGTGTGTCGTCCGGACTACCTCAAGCAACGGCGCGGCCGCACCGTGGAGTTTTTGCTGGAGACGCTACAGAAAAATCCTGGGCTGTGGAGCCGTATTGCGCATGCCGAGTTGATCGACAACGAAGTGCGTGTAACGGGCAACTATTCGTACGACTCCACGCGCATGGCGGGCACCGGCTGGATTCTGGTGGGCGATGCATTCGCCTTTCTGGATCCAGTGTTCTCCTCCGGCGTTTACCTGGCCATGAGTGGCGCGGAGCAGGCGGTGGAGGTCGTTGACGTGGCGCTGCGTGAACCGCGTCGCGAAGCATCGTTGCAGCGACGGCTGGAACGACGTCAACGTCGCGGAATGCGCCGCTTTGCGTTCTTCATCTACCGTTTCAACGGCCCAATCATGCGCCAGATGTTCTGGTCGCCGAACAATGTCTTCCAGATCGAGCAAGGGGTGATCTCCATGCTGGCGGGCGACGTGTTCGATTCCTTCAAGGTGTGGTCGCGCATCTTCGCTTTCCGCACCGTGTATCACGTCTTGGCGCTGCTTGATTGGCGAGGTTGGACTGCGGAACGCCGCTTCAGGCTCGCCCAGGCACGCACGCAGTTCACCGGCGGCACCACGTCAGTGGACAGAGAGTAGGCACCGAACGTTGGCAGGCCGGTGCGTTCACCCGGCCTGCATAGCGAAGAAGGGTATGCTGGTTGAGTCGGATGGTGTCCGTTTCACAGGAGGGTGGGATGACACGACGCTTCGCTTTTCTCGCCGTACTGGCGACGACGGCTGCACTCGGTATGGTGATGGGAGCGGGTCGCTCCGCTTTCGCCCAAGAGGCAGCCGCACCGGTGATGGATGCTGGGCAAGCCAAGGCGCTCCGCCTGTTGGAAGACACCCTCGCGATGCCCGACGTGCTCAAGGAGCATCCTGATGTCTATTACCGCCAACTGGCCATCAACGCCTATGGCGGTGGCCTCAAGCAGCGCGCGCTGAAGCTATACCTGTACGCCGCTGGTTACGCAGACAAGCCTTCCCAGGCGGCGTTGGCAAGCATGTACTGGCATGGCGAAGGTACATCGGTGGACCGGCCCAGGGCCTATGCGTGGATGGACCTCGCTGCCAGTCGCGGATACACCAAGCTTGTGATGCTGCGGGAGTACTACTGGAGCCAGCTCCATGAGGACGAGCGTGCTCAGGCGCTGCTTGTGGGGCAGGAAATCCTCGCGGAATACAACGACGAGCTCACGATGCGGCATCTACGCCAGAAGCTCGACCGCGCGAGAAGGAACGTGACCGGCAGCCGCCTCGGCTTTATTGGCAATGGCATCGTGAAACAGGCCAGCAACGGGGTGAACTACGACCCCGACCAACCATCGAGCATGGGATTGGCCGAGTTCTACAGTGACTCGATCTGGAACGCCGATGCGTATGCGCAGCTCAAGGATCTGCAATGGAAGCTGCAGATTGACGCCAAGCCCAGCGTGACGGTGGGTGACCTGCAGATGGCGGCCCCAGCCGGAGCCGAACCACGCGACTAACCGTCGGAAGGGAGGCGGCGAGCGCAGTATTATGTGCGCCTGTTACCGGGACATTCCATGGCCAAGCTGTACTTCTATTACTCGGCAATGAATGCCGGCAAGACCACCACGCTGCTGCAGAGCGCGTACAACTACCACGAGCGCGGCATGCGCACGCTCATCCTCACGCCGGCGTTGGACAATCGCTATGGCGACGGCGTGGTGGCCTCGCGTATCGGGCTGAAGGCCAACGCGCGCCGTTTCGGGGCGGAGGAGAATCTGCTGGCGCTGGTGCAGGCTGACGTGGATGCACGGGGCGCGTTGCATTGCGTATTCGTGGACGAGGCGCAATTTCTCAACAAGGCCCAGGTCTGGCAGCTCAGTGACGTGGTGGACAAGCTCAACGTCCCCGTACTGGCCTACGGCCTGCGCACCGATTTCCGTGGCGAGTTGTTCGAAGGCAGCCGTTACCTGCTGGCGTGGGCGGACAATCTTGAGGAGATCAAGACCATCTGCCACACCGGCCGCAAGGCCACCATGGTGGTCCGGGTGGATGAACAGGGGCGTGCGGTGACCGAAGGCCCGCAGGTTGAGATTGGCGGCAACGACCGCTATGTCTCCGTGAGCCGCGCCGAGTTCAAGAACATTACGGAAGGGCACGGCAGGATTGAACTGCAGCAGCCTGTGCTGCCGCTGGGCGAGGGGCATTGAGCCTCCTCCATTGACCTAAGGACCGGTATGACCAAGATCCCCTTTCCCGCCTGGCAACGCCCGCACTGGCAGTCGAGCAACGAAGAGATCCTTTTGCAATTCTTCGTGTTCGGTAAATTCCAGTCCGGCCGCGCACCGTCGCTGGATTACGGCAGCGAGGGCCTGCCCGAAGGCGTGGAACTGACCAGTCATAACCATCCGCAGTTGCGCCAATGGGATGGCTATCCCCTCAAGGGCAGCGTCGGCCGGATGTTCAAGGAAGACTCGCCGGAGGCCTACCGACAAGCGCTCGATGCTCCCGAAGTGTTGGTGATCCGCGGCCGTCTTGCCGACAGCGCCGACACCGGCTACATGCGCGACACGCTTGGTGTGCTCGCCGCATTGCTCGATGTGGGTGGCGTGGCCATCCTCGACCCGCAGACGCTCAACCTCTATGACGCCGACACCTGGCGCCGCCAGTTTGTCGTGCGCGATGGCGCCCCTGTCCGCAATCACCTGTTGATCCTCCGCGATGCGGAGGAGAAGAAGGGGCATTACTGGGTGCACACGCGCGGCATGCGTAAGTTCGGCCGTCCTGATATCAGCCTTCGTCATGTACCGGAGGCGGACAGTGATCGCGCAGGTATGTTGTGTGAGCGGCTGGCGGAGCTGGAGGCGTTGGGTGCGCGTTTTGAGGAGGGGCAGGAGTTGGAGGCGGATGGGATGACGTTTGTGGCCACGTTGGGTGGCGGGGTGGAGGATCCGGATTTCAACAATACGTTTGTTGAGTTTCGCTGGCCGGAGTGATGTTTCTCCCTCTCTCCTCCGGGGAGAGGGTTGGGGTGAGGGGCGGGTGCTCGCGGTGGCGTTTCACCTTTAGCCGTCACCCCGGCGCATGCCGGGGTCCAGAGCCTCGGTGTTTGATTGTCGCGTGGCGGCGATCTGGCCGCTTACGCAGCGGGCGTTCCGACCTCCTGCCGGAGGCCGGGTCACTTTCTCTTGCTTGCCCAAGAGAAAGTAACCAAAGAGAAGGGCCCCCCGGAATCGGCGCCTATCGGGCAGAAGCCCGATAGGT
>NZ_JAELTQ010000101.1 GCF_016428905.1 Dyella sp. ASV24
GTGAGGGTCGGCCGGGCTTTTCGACAGGGCATCCTGCCCTGACGAAAAGTGCCGGGCGTCGTGCCCGGCCCCCCTTCGGGGCCTGATCGACCGCCCCTCACCGCCGCTCAAGGGGGCCCGAAGGTCACCAGCGAGAGCAGACGGCTCGTGCAGCTGTGCTGCACATCGCATCGCCGCAGGTCGCGGTGCTCCTGCACTAGGGCGCAAAGCCAAGGCAAAAGAGAAAGACGATGCCGCTTGGTGGCGAGTTCTTCCCACCGGTCGGGAAGCGTAGCGTTCTCTTTACCTTGCCCCAGTGGTGGGAAAGCGTAGCGCTCCCTTTACCTCGCCTCGGTGGTAGGAAAGCGTAGCGTCCTCCTTCCCTAGCCTCAGCGATGGGGAAGCGTAGCGAAAGCTGCTTTAAGTCCTCTCCGCTACGGCGCGTTGCGAAGCGCTCCGGCCTACCCGCGGTGTAGAGGCGAAGGTGGCCAAGCCACACGATTCCTCACCCGTTCGGGCTTATCCCAACGACATGCTGCGGGCGTTGGCTCTATGGCCATTTTCTTTGGGTTACTTTTCTTTTGGGCCAGCAAAAGAAAAGTGACTCGGCCTCCGGCAGGAGGGCGAAACGCCCGCTGCGTAAGCGGCCAGGTCACGGTAACGCGACAATCAAGCGATATCGCTACTGGATGACCAGCCATTCGGCTGTTAAAAAGCGCCTCCGGCCTGCGCCGGGATGACAGCAAAGAAGAAACACTGAGGCGAGCACCCGCCCCTCACCCCAACCCTCTCCCCAAAGGGGAGAGGGGGTAAACGTCATGTCACGTCATGCGCCTAACCGCGACCACCGCATTCAACCCGCCAAAAGCAAACGAGTTACTGATGGCCACATCCACCTTCCTCTCCCGTGCCACATTCGGCACATAGTCCAGGTCGCAGGCCGGATCGGGTTCCAGGTAATTGATCGTGGGCGGCACGACACCGTCATGAATCGCGCCAATGGCCGCCACCAGTTCCAGCGCGCCGCCAGCGCCGAGCGCGTGGCCGTGCATCGCCTTGGTCGAGGACACCAGCAACTCCCGCGCATGTGCGCCAAACACGCGATGGATGGCGCGCGTCTCGGTGCTGTCATTCGCCACGGTGCCGGTACCGTGAGCATTGATGTAGCCCACTTCTTCCGGTGACAGGGCGCCATCGCGCAGCGCCATGTCCATTGCGGCAGCCGCGCCGATGTCGGACGGAGCGGCGATATCGCCCGCGTCCGAACTCATGCCGGTGCCGACCACTTCGCAGATGATCTCCGCGCCACGCTTCTGCGCCGATTCGAGTGTTTCAATGACGTACATGGCCGCGCCTTCGCCCAGCACCAGGCCGCGACGGCCCTTGCTGAAGGGGCGGCAGGTATCGGGTGCCAGCACGCGCATGGCTTCCCATGCGCGCAGCGTGCCCAGCGTGATGCAGGCTTCGGTGCCGCCGACGACGGCGGCATCGACCATGCCGGAGCGAATCATCATGGCCGCTTGGGCGAACGCGTGGTTGGACGATGCACAAGCGCTTGCCACCACGAAGGACGGGCCGGTGATGCCATGCACCATGCTCACTTGGCTGGCTGGCGCGTTCATCATCATGCGTACGATGCCGAGCGGGTGAAACCGGCCCTGGTGTTCGCCGTAAAGACGCTCGTAGAGATCGTCGCGCGTTGTTTCGCCACCGGCGCCCGTGCCGATGACCACCGCCGTGCGCCTTCCGGCTTCACCCTGGAAGCTGACGCCCGATTGGCGAATGGCCTCGTTGGCTGCGATCAGCGCGTACTCGCTGAACGGGTCCAGCAGCGTACGGCGTGCTTCATCGAAGAAGTTGGCGGGGTCGTAATCCGCGACTTCCGCTGCAATGCCGCCGTTACGCAGCTGTCCGGGCTGGATATGGTGGATCGGACCGATGCCGGGCCGGCCTTCGGTCATCGCCTTCCATACGGAGGGCGCGTCATGGCCGAGCGCACAGATGGCGCCCATGCCGGTGATCACAATGCGGCGCATGGATTATTCGCTGGCCTTCTGGGCGAGCTGGCGCTCGATGGCTTCGACGAGTTGGCCGACAGTGCCGTTGTCGAAGTCGGTGTCTTCGTTGGGCAGATTGATGTTGAAGTGCTCTTCGATGTCGAAGATCACTTCGATGGCGTCCAGGGAGGCAATGCCCAGATCTTTCAGGGTGGACTCCGGCTTGATCGTGTCGCGCTCGATCTTGGCCTGCTTGGCGATGATGTCGAAGGTTTCCTGCTGAACATTGCTCATGTTTGCTTTCCTGATTCCCATAGCGCCGGGTCACGTGGCATCCCCCCGGATACCATTGCCCAAGCCTGACGAACCGTCAGGACAAAGTCCAGAACGCTACCTCACAAACCAGCGTAATCCATGCTCCCCCTGGTGCCTTTCACCAGTCTTTTCGGTGGCAAAAGCCTCGCTGACCGTGCTTGGCTGGGGTGCGGCGTCGTATCCTATGGCCTTGTGACTCGTGGGACTGTCGCGTGCGGTACCTCAATCAGCTCGAGCCGGACGCACTGGTGGCCCGGTTCGACGAACATCCACCTATCGATTTCAGTGTCATGCGGGTCGCGGAGACGCCGGCCTTCGTTGCGCCGTTCGACCTATTGACCACCGCCGACGATGATGTGCGGAAAAAGCTGACAGGCGCTCCTGGCTATCGCTGGTGGGGCCGCTTGTTGCGCTGGCGTACCGCGTTTGTAGGAACCACGGTGTCTGAGTACGCACTGTTTCCCCGTGATGCGCAGCCGGACGTTTTGGCTGTTGCCTTGCGCTCGCAACTGGGCCGGCGACAGCGACTGATGATTGTGAAAGACGTTCCGCAGGGTTCCCCTCTGTTTGATCGTGCCACCAACGATTGGTGCGCGCGATTCATGGAGGCCTGTGATGCGAACGGTTTTGTGCTGCTCGAAGGGCAGGCGCTGGCCTATGTCCCGATCGATTTTCAGAGTGAGGACGAATACCTGGCGCGCCTGTCGTCCGGTCGACGCAAGGACATTCGCCGCAAGTTGCGCAAGCGCGACGAAGTGACAGTGGAAGCCATTCATTGTGGTGACTCTGCGTTCGATGACGATGCCGTTATTGACGCTTACTACGCGCTTTACGAGAACGTCTTTGCGCAGAGCGAAATTCACTTCGACAAGCTCAGTCGCGACTTTTTCGCCGCGGTGTTGCGCGATGTTTCGAACGGCGGCGTGGTGTTCGTGTATCGCCACGAGGGCGTGATGATCGGCTGGAACCTCTGTTTTGTGGTGGAGGGCAAGTTGATCGACAAGTACGTGGGTTTCGCCTATCCGCAGGCACGCGAACAGAACCTCTACTTCACCAGCTGGTTCTACAACCTGGCTTTCGCGCGTGAACAAGGGCTGACGCATTACGTGGCTGGCTGGACTGATCCGCAGATCAAGTCCTATCTGGGCGCACAATTCACCCTGACGCGGCACGCGATCTACTTGCGCAATCCGCTGTTGCGCGCCGCTGCACGCAAGTTGGGCAAATTCTTCGAGAGCGATAGCCAATGGGCAGCGCATGAACAGGCGTGAACCGCTGATTCTGGATTTCGACGGCTCGGTCGGCCCGATTTCAGGCGCGACGGAGGTCGTGTTGTCCGACTGGCAGGAAGCTATTCGCTTCGGCTGCACCCTACGCACCTTCAATCGCCTGCGTGATTACCTGGACAAGGCGTTGCCGGAAAACTATGGCACCGTGTTGATGGGGTCGGGCGACTACCACCACCTGACATGGCCACTGGTGCAGCGTCAGCGTGCTCGCGGCCCGTTTCAACTGGTGGTGTTCGACAACCATCCAGACAACATGCGGTTTCCGTGGGGCATTCACTGCGGATCGTGGGTTCGCCGCGTGGCCATGTTGCCGTTCGTGACTCATGTGCACGTCGTAGGGATCACCTCGGGCGATATCAGCGCCAAGCACGCGTGGGAAAACTACCTGCGTCCGCTTCAGGCGGGCAAGCTCACTTACTGGTGCATGGATGTGAACGTGGACTGGGCTGCGAAGCTGGGGCTCAGCGATGCCTTCCGTCGTTTCGATGATCCCGATGCGCTTACCTGCGCGTTTGTGAAGCAATTGAAACAGGCGCCACAGTCGACGTATCTATCTATCGACAAGGATGCTTTCAGCGTCGACACAGCGCGTACCAATTGGGATCAGGGGCGCCTGGAAGAGTCGCACGCCATGGCTATCATCGAGGCCTTGCGAGGCCGCATCGTGGCGAGTGACATCAATGGCGAGGTGTCGGCGTACCGGTACCGTGCATGGTGGAAACGCATGCTCAGCGGCATGGATGGCCAGGAGCCTGTGCCACAGAGTGAACTGGACGCATGGCAGGCCCAGCAGCGGTCATTCAACACGCGCTTGCTGGCTGCCATTGCCGAAAGCAGCGTGTAATCGAGGGCGTTGAGTATCGATGGTGCCGGCGGTTGTGTGGATGCCGGGCGGAGCAGGTGAATAGCAAGTGTGTCGAGAGCCGGCTTGTTCCGGCGCCATCCAAAGCGATGTCACTTCATGACCGAACACTTTCCCACCAGCCGCCGCGCGCTTGTGTATCTCGCCATGGCATTCGGCATCACCTGGGTGGCATGGGGCATTCTGGTCGTGCTCGCACAACGATATTTCACCAGCTATGGGGCGTGGCCCTATATGACGCTCTATGTGCTGGGTGGGCTGGGGCCGACCATCGCCGCGTATCTGGCTGTATGGCGCACGCCCGAACAGGCGCCGGTGCGTGAATTCAACCAGCGCCTGCTGCATTGGCGCGTGCGTCCCGTGTGGTATCTGCTGGCGCTGGGCCTGCCCCTTGCATTGGGCTTCATTGCCATTGGCGTAGCGGTGGCGCTGAAGCCTGCACTGGGGGACTCGGTCCATATCAAGTCGTGGTATCTGTTTCCACAGTATCTGCTCATGACCATCATCGGCGGCGGACTGGAGGAATTTGGCTGGCGTGGTGTCACGCAGGACGAGTGGGGGCGAGTGATCGGGCCCGCGCGTGCAGCCCTGCTGATCGGCCCGGTCTGGGCGTTATGGCATCTGCCGTTGTTCTTTCTGCCTGGTGTGGTTCAGTACCACGCGAGCTTTGCGCTATTCCTGGTGGGCATCATGGGCAATGCGCTGCTCTTGGGCTGGCTCTACAGCCGCACGCGTAGCATCCTGCTGTGTGTACTCATGCACGCGGCCATCAATGCCGTGCTGATAATGGGCATAAACGTGCCGACAGGCATGGGGATGGGCTTGGTCGGCCCGTGCCTGAGCCTTTGCGTCGGAGCGCTATTGTTCCTGTCGATGGGGCGGCGATCGGAGCCGCACGAGTCCGTCGTGCGCTGAGCGTGGTGCTCAGGCCGCGGCGTGTTCCAGAGCCGCGCAGATTGACTCGAATGTCGCATCGTCCAACCAGAGGCTGTTGGTGATGGTGAGCGACCGTGCAGCGAAGCTGCGCGCGTTCGGTAGTGGCGTATCGGCGACGATCTCGCGCAGATAACCGTAGTCGGGCAGGGCATGGATGAACAGGCGGCTGACGCCCAGTCCGGCCGTCCATAGTGTTTTCAGCGCAGCATCGCGCTTTGTTTCGTTTTGCAGCGTAAGCAGCAGGAACGGCCACGCGCCTTGCTGGCCGGGTCTATCGTCGAACACCGTGATGCCGGGAATCTGGCGCAGGCGTTCCACACGGCGCCGTGCCTGTGCGCGTGTTGCGTCAAGGAATGCGGGTAGTCGCGGTAACGCACGCGCACCGACAGCCTGTCGCCACTCGCTTACCGTATGCAGCGGAATATCCGGGCCGAAATCGTCGCCGACGGCAGCGACAGGATCGTTCTCTGCCAGCGCCTTGCGAAGCGGGCGTCCATAGGCGAGCGACAGCAGGGATGGACGATAGGCCAGGGTATAGCCGACCAGTTCGAGCGCGCGCTGCCAATCCATCTTCACATCCGGACGGATGGTGGCGTCATGGCTGGCCGCGAATGCATCGCGCAACACGGGGTCGCGCGTCAGCAGCAGGCCGCCCTCGAATAGCGTGAGGCCTTTGCCGACGGCGAGGCTGAAGAAGCCGGCATCCCCGAGTAGGCCCACGGTGTGTTCTCCGTGCTTGGCGCCGAGCGCCTGGGCGGCATCTTCCAGCACGTAGGCGCCCATGCGGTGGGCAACGTCGAGCGCGGCGTTCACGTCGGCCACGCGGCCCGCAAGATGCGTGGGCACGATGGCCAGCGTGCGTGGACCTGCCAGCGTGCAGAGCTGGACGAAGTCCATGTCAAAGTGGTCTTCGGCGAGATCACACAGGCGAAGCTTGAGTCCCGCGCGATGGATGGCCAGCGCTACCAGTGGACAGGTCCAGGCGGGAACAATCACTTCGTCGCGTTGCGGACGCAGGCGATGCATCGCGCGCAACGCCACCACCATGGCGGCAGTGCCGGAGCATTCGAGCTGCAGATGCTCCACACCGAGCCAGTCGGCGACACGCTGGGCAAACGGCGCACGGCCAGGCCAAAGATCGGTCAGGCGCAGCGGCAGTCCGGCAGTGGGCGGCAGCTCGCGCACGTCATTCTCCGGCGACGACGCCCAGCGCACCCTTGGCTTCGGTCGGCGCGTCGCCTTCTGGATGTGCACCGCTTTCCGCGAACGCCAGGCAGACAATGCCTGCCACGATGGTGGCCGCCCCGAGTACGCGAGGCCAGGTCAGCGGCTCATGGAACAGCCACACGGAGAACAGCATCACGCTCACCACTTCCAGATGGGTCACGGCGAATGCGGGACCGATCGGCGCGTGCTTGAGCAACGTCATCCAGGTGAAGAAGTTGCCGACGTAGCCGATCACCGCGACGTAGATCCACGGATGGCCGAAGACGCGCACGATCCACGCCCAGTTCGCTTCGGGCGGAAAGGCATGGTCGCCGGCGTACTTGAAGCTGAGCTGCACGAGCGTGTCGAACAGCACCAGGATGGTGAAGCCGATGGCGTAGAAACGGACGAGGCTCTTCGTCATAGGGGCCTCGCTATGGCTTCCGCGCGGCTCGCGCCGCCTCGGATTGCGCGCAGGACAAGGAAGAGTGATGGAGTGTATGTCGATACACGACTGAATGATGACGCAGGCATGTGTGCAATCCGAGGCGGCCCGAAGGGTTGGTCTTGAGTGGCTGCCGGGTGGCAGCGCGCGGCTTGACCTGACCACCAGTCAGGCGCAGCGCCACGCACTACCTCCTGGCAGTCACTCAAGACCAACGCGTGCTGCGCGGAAGCCATAGCGAGGCCCTAGCCTCCTGCAATGCCGACAATGGCAACGCCTGCCGTCACCAGCAACATGCCGGTCACGCGCAGCGGCGTCAGCTTTTCTTTGAACAGGATGCGGCCGGCAATCATGATCACCACGATATTGATCGAGCCCAGCAGCACGCCTTCGGACAGGTCGACCAGCGACAGGAAGGCAATCCACACCAGAAACTCGGCGACGTACGAGAACACGCCGATCCATATCCAAGGACGCGACGCCATGTACTTCCAGCGCGCCAGTCCATCACCCGCACGCGGATCGCCGGCCGCCGCCTTGAAGGCGAGCTGGCCGACGGTGTCGAGCGTGACGTTGAGCAGCCACAAGGCAACGACGAGAGGACTCACGATGAGTCCTCAGGCCGCAGCGCGGGCGGCAGGTTCGTAGGTGGCGGCGATCTGGCGGAAGAACTCCGCCGAGCGGTCGGTCAGCAGGCGACGTTCCCGGTCCACCGTGATCATGTGGTAGCTGTCCTTCAGCCACAGCGTTTCCACCGGGCCGGACACCGAGCGCTGCACGAGGTAGGCGTTCTCGATGCTGGCGATGTCGTCCTCGGTCGCATGGGCGATCAGGCAGGGTGCGGTCACCTTGGGCAGCTCGCGCTTTACCACGGCGGCCATGTTGTACATCTCCGCCAGCGACGGCCACGGGTTGCCAGGCAGGCCGGCCGCAGCGCTGTCGCCGCTCAGCATGGCGCCGCTGATCTGTGCGCGCAGACGTTCATCACGAATACCGTACGGTTCGCCCTCGTGCACCATGCGGTGCTTGCCGATGCCCAGTTTGTGCAGCATGGGCAGCAGGAAGGAGAACTTGCCGAACCACGGAATCGCCCAGCCGTCATAGCGGAAGGTGGCGCCGTACACGCCCACGCCCTTCACCCATTCCGGGCGCTCGGCGGCGAGCTTGAGCGCCAGCACGGCACCCATGGACAGGCCGGCGACGAACAGGTGGTCCACCTCGTGACGGAGCTTCTCCGCCGCGGCTTCCACGCTGGCGTACCAGTCTTTCCAGCCGGTCTTGAGCAGGTCATCAGCGTCGCCGCAGTGGCCTGCGAGCTGCATGCCGTAAACCGTATAGCCGGCGCGGTTCAGCCCCTTGCCGAGGAGACGCATCTCCGTCGGGGTGCCGGTCAGGCCGTGAATAAGCAGCACACCGCTGCGACCGCCTTCGTAGCGGAACTCAACATTCTGGATCACAGGGGAGCTCCGGTGCCGCAGGCGATGGGGGTGAGGCGGCGCGATACGCGCATGGAAAAGGGACGGTAAACCATGGAGCCAGTCTGACGGCCCACCCTTTCCAAGAACTTTCGGCTTTGCGGCCCGGGGGTTAGCAGGCGTCTGATAAGCGCCGTATCACCATTGGTTCAGGCGCGGCGATGGCATCGCGCCCTCTTGTGGATGATGGTCTCGTTTGTCGCTCGATGGCCGACGACCGGGCCTGGATGGCGACCGGAAGCGCGCAAATGGCGCTGGGTCGCCATATCACTACGCTCAGCGGCCGAAGTGCCCCTGGCTGCCACTGACTGAAATGCTCATGCCCCCAGTGGGATGCTCGCAGCTGCCGAAGGCTTGGCTGAGCGTAACGCCGGCACCGCCGTAGCTACCGCTGAAGTGATTGCCGGCGACCACGCCAGTGGTCACCGCACCATGAACCTGCGGCTGGTTGTAGGTGGCGTCGTCGCACGTCACGGTGCCCGGGGCGGGGCCGGCAGCGGCCTGGGTGTCGCCCAATGCGCCGCTGGTGTCGCCGTAGTAGGTGCCCGGCGGGTCCTTGGTATAGGAGCCGGTCTGAGCATTGGCCTGCGCGCCGGTCTGGGTTTGTGCCGTGGCGTTGGCGTTGCCGGATACCGCCTTGCTGGCGTCAGAAGGTGCGGCGGCGTTGGCCGCGGCCGTGCTGGCGCTGGAGGCGGGCAGGTTGGCTGGCAGCTTGAGATTGAGCGGTGTCTCGCTGTTCTGGGCCCAGGCCGTGGCGGCGAGCAGGCTCGCGGCAACGAAAGCGGTAGTGCGGACGATCTTCATGGGAAAAACTCCGAGGGCGTGGGGCCTATAACGCGCCACCGTCGCCGGTGTGCACACATTAGCCTTTTGATGCCTTATCCAGCGGTGAAGTTCCCGCATCTCTGCCGGGGCACATCGTGTGTGCCCCGGCAGATGCGTCGTCTTAGCCGGTGGTTTCGATGCGTTCCACGCGACGCAGGCCCTGCGGCAACAGGCCGCCACGGGTGGCGCGGTTACCGCCGTACTCGACCAGGTTCGACCATTTCAGTGTGAGCTTGCGCTGACCGGCATACAGGGTGACTTCGCCCTTGCCCTCGGCGACCACGGCAATGCCGACTACCTTCACGCCCGCAGTGAGCTTGGCCTTGGGCACGTCGATCAGCTTGTTGCCCTTGCCCTTGTCCAGCTCCGGCAACTCGGCCACCGAGAACATCAGCAGGTGGCCTTCGGTAGTGACCACCACGATGCGGTCGCGCGCCGGGTCAGCACTGATCTGCGGCGCCAGGACCTTGGCGCCATCACCCAGCGTAATAATCTGCTTGCCGGCCTTGTTGCGGCCAGTGAGTGCCTCGAAGCGGGTCACGAAGCCGTAGCCGTGGTCGGTGGCCAGGATCAGGCGTGTGTCGTTGTCGCCTGCGGTGAGCGCGTCGAAGCTGGCGCCCGCCGGTGGGCTGAAGCGGCCGGTCAGCGGATCGCCATTGCCGCGCGCCGAAGGCAGCGTGTGCGCAGGCGTCGAGTAGCTGCGACCGGTGGAGTCGATCACGGCGATCTGCTGCGTGGTGCGTGCCTTCACCGCCGCAAGCAGGCTGTCGCCTTCGCGGTAGTTGAGGCCATCGGCGTCGATGTCGTGACCCTTGGCAGCGCGGATCCAGCCCTTCTGACTCAGCACTACGGTGACGGGTTCGCTGGCGACCAGGGCGCTTTCGTCCAGCGCCTGCGCGGCTTCGCGCTGCACCAGCGGCGAACGGCGGTCGTCGCCGTACTTGGCAGCGTCAGTGCGCAGTTCTTCCTTGATCAGGCCCTTGAGCTTGGCCGGCGACTTCAGCAGTACGTTGATGCGGGCGCGTTCCTCTTCCAGCTGGTCGCGCTCAGCGTTGATCTTCATTTCCTCGAGGCGCGCCAGTTGGCGCAGCTTGGTCTCGAGGATGTAGTCGGTCTGCTCTTCGCTGAGGCCAAAGCGCGCCATCAGCACGGCTTTGGGTTCGTCCTCCGTGCGGACGATGCGGATGACCTCGTCCAGGTTGAGGTATGCAATGCGCAAACCTTCCAACAGGTGCAGGCGACGCTCGACCTTGGCCAGGCGATGTTCGAGGCGGCGCGTGACCGTGGTGGTGCGGAAGCTCAACCACTCGGTGAGGATGCGCTTGAGATCCTTCACCTGCGGACGGCCATCCAGGCCGATCATGTTGAGGTTGATGCGGAAGCTCTTTTCGAGATCCGTCGTGGCAAAGAGATGCTGCATGACCTCGGCAGCATCGATGCGGTTGGAGCGCGGCACCACAACGAGACGGATGGGATTCTCGTGGTCGGACTCGTCGCGCAGGTCTTCCACCATCGGCAGCTTCTTCGCGCGCATCTGCGCAGCGATCTGCTCGAGGATCTTGGACGGGCTCACCTGGTGCGGCAGCGCGGTGATGACGATGTTGCCTTCGTCCACGTGGTACACGGCGCGCGCGCGCACCGAGCCCGTGCCGTTCTGGTACATCGCCAGCAGGTCGTTGCGCGGCGTGATGATTTCCGCTTCGGTCGGGTAGTCCGGGCCCTGGATGTGTTCGCACAGATCCGCGACGGTCGCGTCCGGATCATCCAGCAAGCGAATGCACGCGCTGACCACTTCGCGCAGGTTGTGCGGCGGGATATCGGTAGCCATGCCCACGGCGATGCCCATGGAGCCGTTGAGCAGCACGTGCGGTATGCGTGCCGGCAGCCAGCTGGGTTCTTCCAGCGTGCCGTCGAAGTTGGCTACCCAGTCCACCGTGCCGTGGCCCAGCTCGCCCAGCAGTGCTTCGGCGATGGGGCTGAGGCGCGACTCGGTGTAGCGCATCGCGGCGAAGCTCTTGGGGTCGTCCGGCGAGCCGAAGTTGCCCTGGCCGTCGACCAGCGGATAGCGGTACGAGAACGGCTGGGCCATCAGCACCATGGCCTCGTAGCACGAGGTGTCGCCGTGCGGATGGAACTTGCCGATCACGTCGCCGATGGTGCGGGCGGACTTCTTGGGCTTGGACGATGCCGCCAGGCCCAGCTCGCTCATGGCGTAGACGATGCGACGCTGCACCGGCTTCAGGCCATCGCCCACGAAGGGCAGGGCGCGGTCCAGCACCACGTACATCGAGTAGTCGAGGTAAGCCCGCTCGGCGTACTCCTTGAGCGGGATCTGTTCGAAATTGGCTTGCAAATTCATTGGGTTGCGTCGTTGGCGTGCGCGCGGGCGGCGCGCTTAACCGGACGATGTTGCCAGAAAGGGGGACCGGGGGGCGAGGGGCAGGGGCCAATCGCCGCCAGGAGCGCACTGGGGCGCGGCCGGGCGGCGCGGTGGCGCAAGAAGCCGAAAGTCGCCGGTTATTCCTGAACGCGGGTGGTCTTGACGCCTAGTTTGCGCAACTGTTCCTGCAGGCTGTCGGGCCCCGCGAGATGGCCCGCACCTACGGCGACGAAGCTCACACCGGGTTGTTGCATGCGGTCGGCGATGGTTTTCGCCCAGGCCTGATTTCGCTCGACGATCAGGCGCTGATAGAGCAAGGGGCTGTCCTTGCGCAGATCCTCGTCTTCGATGTGGGCGATGGCCGCGGTGTTGCCACTGCGCCAGGCGTCGATCAGTTCACGCAGCTTGGCTGGGCCGTCGGCGACTTCCTTGAAAGACTGACGCAGGAAATCCAGCTGCATGGCCTCAGGCAGGTCGGCCAACATGACGATCTGCTGTTCAGCCGTTTCCAGTCCGTCGACCGGCTTGCCGGCCTGCTGCATGCGAGCCTTGAGCAGCTTGTCCACACCCTGGTTGGGATCCAGGCCGGCTTGCATCAGCGGGGCCATGGTCAGCGTAAGAGCCGCCAGCCAGGGGCGCATGGGCTGGAGCGAGGCCATACCGCCAGGGAGTTTCGCGGTTTCCGCCGCCTGTTCCAGCTGCGTGCGTTCCTGTTCGTTGAGCTTGCTGGACAGCGTTTGGCCGAGATCCAGGCCGTGCTGCATGATCAGCGTTTGCATGGATGCCGGGTCGTCGTCGACGATTTCGATGCTCAGGCGCTGGCTTTCGTCCAGGGCCTTGTCCAGTGTCGGCGACTTCCAGTTTGTGTCCGAGGGCAGCAAGTGCACGGTGCCGAACAGGTAGACCGTGGCGTGGTCGTTCTTGGCTACCCACAGGCCAGGCAGCGCTGCCGCTGCCGTGACGAGCAGGAAGTTCAGGGCCAGCGCGGCGGCCAATCGTCGAAACAGTTTCAATGCAAATCCCGGAGCAAAGGCGGACAACGTGTCGTGGCGGGCATCGGCCTTCAGCCCGCATATAAAGGCACTATCGTGCGCGACGTGGCCCGCTGCAAGCGAAATCAGCGCGGTACGCGATAACCACCGGGAACACCGTGGGGGCTGAGCGTCAGCTGCCAGAGCTGGTCGCGCCGGCTGCGGAATACGGCGGCCGATACGGCGAGGTAGAAACGCCACATGCGGCGGAAGCGGTCGTCGTAATGCGCTGCAAGCTGCGGCCACGCAGCGTCGAAGTTGGCGCGCCACGCCGTGAGGGTGAGGTCGTAATCCGCACCGAAGTTGTGCCAGTCCTCCACCACGAACAGGTTCTGCAACGCCTCGGCGACCTGGCTGGCCGCCGGGATCATCGAGTTGGGAAAGATGTATTTCTCGATCCACGGATCGGGGCGGCCCGGTGTGCCGTTGCTGCCGATGCAGTGGAGTACGAACAGGCCGTCGTCGCGCAGGCAGCGGCGCGCCATCTCAAAAAAGGAACGGTAGTTGAGCGCGCCCACATGCTCGAACATGCCGATGGAGAACACGGCGTCGAACGGCTCATTGAGCTCGCGGTAATCCTGCAGGCGGATCTCCACCGGCAGGTCACCGCACAGCTCACGCGCATACGCGGCCTGTTCCTGCGAGACGGTGATGCCCACGCCCTGCACGCCATAGCGTTCCGCGGCAAACTTCAGCGCCATGCCCCAGCCGCAGCCGATGTCCAGCACGCGCTGTCCGGGTTGCAAGCGCAGCTTGCGGCAAATCAGGTCGAGTTTGGCTTCCTGGGCGTCGTCGAGATTGTTTGCCTCGGCCCAGTAGCCGCAGGAATACATCAGCCATTTGCCCAGCATGGCTTCGAACAGGTCGTTACCCAGGTCGTAATGCACGCGCCCGATCTCGAACGCGTGCTCTCCACGTTGCATGTTGACGAAGCGCGCCTTCAGGTGCACCAGCAGCGTATCGAGCGTCTTCAGCTCGGTGTCCAGTTGCGCACCGAGGATGCGGGTAAACATGCCCGGCAAATCCTCGCTGTCCCACCAGCCGTCCATATAGCTTTCGCCCAGGCCGAGCGAACCGTGGGCAAACACGCGCGCGTAGAGGCGTTCGTCGTGCACGTGCATGTCGGTGGGTCGTGATCCGTCGAGGCGAATGCCGGCATGTTCGAGTAGGCTGGCGGCGCGTGCCTTGAGTGAATCCTGGCTCATGCGTTCCTCGTTTGACGTGGTGACGATCCGGGCAGAAGTGGCTTGCTGGCGTCAGCCGGCGCCTGGCGTCTTACCCAACAGGCCAAAGTTTGCGGAGGCGATTGCATACACCGCGTCGACACGGCTGTCTCGCACGGTTTGCAGCAGCGTCTGGGCTTGCGCCTCGCTCAGCAGGAATTCCACTTTGACGGCAAGGTCATCCGCGAGCTCGAAAAACTGTTCCTCGCGCAGTACGCCGTGCCGGCCGAAACCGCAGATGGCACGAAACGCCGAGCCGCCGCCAATCCCTTGCTTGCGCGCGTGTTCGAGCAGCCATTCGTAAACCAGCTTGCCATCGTGGCGCGCCCGCGCATGGGTATAGAAGCTGAGCAGCACGCCTTGGTGAAGGTTTTCCATACGGCCTCCTAACGCAGCACGGTGCGGGTGAGGGCGATACCGGAGATGGTCATCGCGATGGAGCCGACCAGATGGAGGGCCATGTGGCCGCCGAACCAAAGATACTGCTGGCGCAGTAGCAGCGTGGTCGATTCCGCCGAGAAGGTGGAAAAGGTGGTCAGGCCACCCAGGAAGCCGGTGGCGGCGAACAGGCGAAGCTCGGGCGGCAGGGACTGGAAGTGGTCGAATACGCCCAGCACTACACCCATCAGCAGACCGCCGACCAGGTTGGCGGCAAGCGTGCCCAACGGCACGGTGGGGAAGATAGGGTTGAGCATCACGCCGAGCATCCAGCGTAACCAGCACCCCAGTACGCCGCCCACGCCGACGGCGAGAAATCCGGTAAAGCCCACGTTGTCGTCTCCTCACTGAAGAACTTCGCTGGAAGGACTTCCTGGAAACAGGCACGCGCCTGCGCCCCGGGAAGTCCGGTGGTGCAGGCATCATCAACCCTGAGGGTGGTTCGCCCGAGGTGGCTCGGGACGGGAGGCATGCCATCTCCCTCTGGAGGATCATCGTAGCGGATGATCCCTCGAACGTCATGGCTCGGGGACAAGGACGCCACCGCTATACTCAGTGCTCCTCGCCCGCCGTGCCATGCTCATGACATCTTCCCCGCGCCCCGTCCGGCGCAGCCTGCCGTGGCTGCTGGCGGGCCTGTCCATGATTGGTCCTTTCTCGATCGACGCCGTGTTTCCAGCGTTCCCGCTGATCGGCGAGCGCTTCGGCGTGGACAGCTCCGGGCTGCAGCAGCTGATCAGCGTGTACCTGATCACCTATGCCGTGATGAGCCTGTTTCACGGCGCTATTTCCGATGCTATTGGACGAAAGCCGGTGATCGTGGTCGGCATGGTGGTGTATGCGCTGGCCTCCGCCGGTGCAGCATTGTCGACGTCCTACGGGATGCTGCTGGCCTGTCGCTCCTTGCAAGGTGTCTGCGCTGGCGCCGGTCTGGTGGTTGGGCGTGCCATCGTGCGCGACAGTCTGGAAGGGCCAGCGGCGCAGCAGATGATGTCGCGCGTCATGATGATCTTCAGCGTCGCGCCAGTGATCGCTCCCATCGTTGGCGCGCAACTGCTCTTCCTCAATGGCTGGCACGGTATTTTCTGGGTGCTGATGGGTTTCACCTTGATGATCGCGGTGGCGCTGGTGCTGTTCCTGGAAGAAACGCACCCGCCGGCAGCGCGCACGCCGTTCAACGCCACCACGCTGGTTCGCGGCTACGTGAGTTTCGGCAAGGATCGCCCGTTCTGGCCGTTGCTGTTGTCGTGCACGGTGAACTTTGCGGGTCTGTTCCTGTACATCGCCTCCGCGCCGCACATCATTCGCGACCTCCTGCACCTATCTGCCCAGGGGTTTCCATGGCTGTTCCTGCCCACCGTGGCGGGCCTGATGATTGGCGCGTGGATGTCAGGACGCATGGCCAATCGCCGCAGCGTGACGTACACGGTGAACCTGGGTTACGGCGCGATGTTGGCGGCCTGCGCGCTGCACGTGCTGATGGCGCTCATCACATCGGAACCGGTGTTGCCATGGTCGATGTTGCCGCTGGTACTGCATGGTATTGGCGTGCAGCTGGCGTTCCCCACGCTCACACTGTTGCTGCTCGATCGCTTCCCGCATCGTCGCGGCGGCGCGTCGTCGGTGCAGGCGTTCTGCAGCCTGTTGCTGTGCGCGATCGTGGCCGGCGTGCTGTCGCCGCTGTTGTCCGGACACATGATTTATCTGGCGCTCGGCGCGAGCCTGCTGACGCTGGTCGGCTGGTTGGGGTGGCGCTGGTACCTGCGGCTGGCGGCGCGGCCGCGTGTGCCGCATACCGCAACGGCTGAGGTCGAGGTGGAGCTGCAGACGGAGATCACCGAGCCGCGTTGATGCGTGGCGCGGAGTCGGGCGACTCCGCGCCTTGCTGATCAGTGCTCGTTGACCTGCAGCTTCTCCAGCAGCAGGTTGAGCTTGCCCTTCATGGCGTCGTCGGGGCGTGGTCCGTCCACGCCGTAGAACGCCGTATAGAGCACTTCCGGCTTGTTGTCGGTGCTGACCTGGGTGCCGCCCACGGCGCCAATGTAGGTCATGTCGTTATCGCTGTACGGCACGCCGTCGTCGGGGTGGCTGCGATTGACGATCTTGCCCCAGTGGTTGCGGAAGCTGTCGTCCAGATCATCCGAGGGGGCAACGTGGCGACCCACGGTCACGCGCTCGGCATTCTCCACGTTGGACTTCACTTCGACCTTCGAGACATCCCAGATCGTCTTGCCGCGGTCCTGGAAGTAGGACATGCCCAGCACGAGCTGGCTGTCCGCATCGATCTTCTGCAGCGATGGCGTATAAGCGAAACCGACGCGCTTGGACTGGTACTTGAAGTCGTCGCCGTAGTCGAAGCGGATCGCGATGTCCGACAGCACGCTGGGCAGCAGGTCCGTGTTGGTCAGGAATTCCTTCCACTGCGCCAGCGTGCCGCTGTACGACAGGTAGACGAAGTTGGCGAGCTGCTTCATGTCCGCCATGTCTTCATGCTCGGTGCGATTGTTGGTGATGCGGACCACGGCTGCATAACCGTCCGGCACTGGCAGCAGGAAGGCGATGAGCAGCCCATTGTTGTACGGCATGGGCCATTCGCGTATCTGCCAGCGGCGCTGGTAAGCATCGGTGTAATCGCGCTCCAGCGATGGCTTGCCGAGCGAGGTGATCTTCACTTGCTCCGCGCCCACGCGGCGCTGCAAGGGGGCTGCCTTCAGGGTCAGATCCATGAACAGTTTCGAGTCACCATAAAGTTGCTTGCTGGTGACGTCGTCGGGCTTGCGCAGGTGGAACATCATCTGCTGACCCACCACGGCCCGGCTCAGGTAGCCGTTGCGTGGCAGCACCGCCTTGCTGTCACTGGCGGTCGCAATGGTCCAGTTACCGTTGCTGTTGCGGTGGAGCAGGGTGGGGAAGGGGTTGAGATTGGAGTTGCTGTGCAACAGGCGGCTCGATCCCGCGCCATTGGGAAACAGGGTGGCGGCATTCTCGGTGAGCAGGTCGTGGAGCTTCTGGTCGACGTCGGCGTTGTGCAGCTTCTGGTAGGTCGCACTGAAGTCTGCGAACGACTTGGGCAGCGGGAACTGCGCCTTGAACGAGCCGGTGTGTTTCTCCTCGATCACGTCCAGCTGATAGCTTTCGCGTGTGTCGATGTCGCCGAGATTGGCTGGGGCCTTCAGCACCAGGTCGATCGGCAGCGCATAGTTGAGATTCTCGTCGGGCGACTTCATCACCACCACACCGACGACCTTGCCATCCTTGTCCAACAGAGGGCCGCCGCTATTGCCGGGCGAAGCCGCGGCGGAGAAGCGCAGCCATTTCCAGCGGCCGTCCTGCTCTTCCGGCGTCTGCGAGGTATACAGGCCGTCGCGGATCACGATGCCGGTGCCCAGCGCATTGCCTACGGCGTAAACCACCTGGTTCATCTCTGGCTGCGTGTTCGCGACGAGCGGAGCGACCTTGGGCGGATCCTTCAACGTGAACTCGACGAAATCCTCGTGCAGCGAGTACCGCGTGATCTTGTCGATGGCATAGACGTGGCCGCTGGCGTCGCGCAGGGCCGGTTCGCCCATCAGGCTGTCGATGCCGATCGCGATGACGTGGCCGGCGGTGACATAACGGTTCTCGCCAATGGCGAATGCGGTGCCGACGGAGTAGTACTTGTCCGTGCGCTCCTGGTACGGCAACTGATCGAGCGGCAACGGTTTTTCGTAGGTAAGGGGATCCTTGTCAGGCTTGGGGATGACCACCTCGAAGGTCGCCGCCTGCACGTGCGGGAGCACGGCCGGGTCCATCGTCGCGGCATGCAGCGGCGACAGGGCCGCCAATGCAAGGAATCCCAGCCACGCGGCGTATCGCCGTGTGCGTCGGGGTTTCGAAGTAAGCGCTTGCCGAGCGTTGGTTGCCGGCTTATCCATGTGCTGCCTCGTTGTGTTGTCGGCGCGCTGGGTGGCGCCATCCCCGGGTAGAAACCCCTCCAGCTTCGGAGTTTATCCAACGGCTCGGGCGTTGGAATGGTGTTCGTCGCAAGTCACGCCGATGACATGCCCAACAGGGCATAGCGTCATCGTTTGAACGACAATACGCCCGAACAGGTTTAAGAGCTTGTTTACGATCTCCGCGTAACCCGCGTTGTTCTTGAGTGGTTGCCCAACGGCAGTGCGTGGCGCAGCGCCTGTCTCTTATACACATCTAAAAGGGGGGGGGGGGGGGGGGGGGGGGGGGGGGGGGGGGGGGGGGGGGGGGGGG
>NZ_JAELTQ010000102.1 GCF_016428905.1 Dyella sp. ASV24
GATATGGCCGCCGTCCGGCAGGGCGATAACCTGCTCGCGTACGTCGATGGTCAGTTCGATGCCGGGGTTGGCGAGCAGCCAGCGGTGCTCGGCTTCGTCCAACACAATGGCGAGCAAGCCGTTTTTCAGTGCGTTGTTGCGGAAGATGTCCGCGATCTCACTGCACAACACGGCGTGGATGCCGTAATCCAGCAGCGCCCACGGCGCGTGCTCGCGCGAGGAACCACAGCCAAAGTTGCGGCCAGCGACAAGGATGGAGCAACCCTGCGCCTTCGGCTGGTTCAGCGGGAACGCAGGGTTATCGCTGCCATCGGCCTGATAGCGCCAGTCGTTGAAGCACAGCTTGCCCAGGCCCGCGCGTTCGGTAGTGGTGAGGAAGCGCGCCGGGATGATGCGGTCGGTGTCGATATTCTCATCCGGCAGTACGGCAGTGCGAGAGTGGAGGCGGGTGATGGGGCGCATTAACAGGTCTCCGGACAACAGCACGCAGCGCGCGCTTTGGCTCCCTCTCCCCTTCGGGGAGAGGGTTGGGGTGAGGGGCGGGTGCTCGCGGACGCGCTTATCGAAGCGTCGCTTGAAGAGGCAGTGAGGCCAGATTGGCCCCTCACCCCAGCCCTCTCTCCCAAAAGGGGACTACCTTCGGGTCGCCCGGAGGGGAGAGGGAGCAGGTAGGTCGTCATGCCGCCACCTCCGCCATGTACTCACGCGGATCAGCAATACGCCCGGCAACAGCAGAGGCAGCAGCCGTCGCCGGACTCGCCAACACTGTGCGTGCACCCTTGCCCTGGCGACCTTCGAAGTTGCGATTCGACGTGCTCACCACCAGCTGACCCGGCTGCGCGAAATCACCATTCATTGCGATGCACATCGAACAACCCGGCTCGCGCCACTCGGCGCCGGCAGCGGTGAATACGTGATGCAGACCTTCGCTCTCTGCATCGCGGCGAACCGCTTCGGAGCCCGGCACCACCAGCATGCGCACGCCATCGGCAACGCGGCGACCACGCAGTACACGGGCGGCCTCACGTAGATCAGACAGGCGCGAGTTGGTGCAGCTGCCGACAAACACCACGTCCACCGGCGTGCCCTGCATCGGCTTGCCCGCTTCGCTCTTCATGTAGTCGAGAGCGCGCTTCTCCTGCGGGTTGCGCGCGGCCGGCACGGGCTTGTCCATGGCAATGGCCATGCCCGGGTGCGTGCCATAGGTCACCGTGGGGCGAATCTTGCTGGCGTCGATGCGCACTTCGCGGTCGTACTCGGCACCGTTGTCAGTGCGCAGTGCCTTCCAGCGTGCAACCGCTTCGTCCCACGCGGCACCTTGCGGTGCGCGCGGGCGGCCCTTCAACCAGGCGAACGTCGTTTCATCCGGCGCGATCAAACCCGCGCGCGCGCCAGCCTCGATCGACATGTTGCACACCGTCATGCGCTCTTCCATCGACAGTTGTTCGATGGCTGCGCCGCGATATTCGATGACGTGGCCCGTGCCACCGTCCACGCCGATCTCGCCGATGATGTGCAGGATCAGATCCTTGGCGCCGATGCCAGCAGGCAGATGGCCGTCGACGTGAATCGCCAGGGTCTTCGCCTTGCGCTGGAGCAGGCATTGCGTGGCCATCACATGGCCCACTTCGGTGGTGCCAATGCCGAACGCCAACGCACCGAACGCACCGTGCGTAGATGTGTGGCTGTCGCCGCACACGATGGTCATGCCCGGCTGGGTTGCGCCCAGCTCAGGGCCGAACACATGCACGATGCCGCGATCATCGCTGTCCCAGCCGTGCAGTTCGACGCCGAATTCGCGGCAGTTCTTTTCCAGCTGCTCGACCTGCGCCTGCGCCTCGGCATTGGCGTAGGGGCGTACACCGTCCGTGCCGGTGGGCAGGGTTGGCGTGGAGTGATCCAGCGTGGCCAGCATGCGATCCGGGCGACGCAACTTCAGGCCGCGCTCGCGCAGTTCGCTGAAGGCTTGCGGCGAGGTCACTTCGTGCACCAGGTGCAGATCGATGTAGAGGATGGCCGGCGTATCCGTCGATTCCGGCGCGACGACGTGCGCATCCCAAATTTTCTCAAAGAGTGTCTTGGCCATTACGCGGCCTCCTGCGCGGCTTCGACCTGCACGGGAGTCAGCCAGCCCCACTTGTCCTCGGTGTTGCCGTCGAACAAACCGAAGAAGGCTTTCTGCAGTGCGCGCGTCACGTCGCCAGGACGACCCGCGCCGACCTGCTTGCGATCCACCGAGCGCACCGGCGTGATTTCGGCGGCGGTGCCGGTCATGAAGATTTCGTCGGCGGTGTACAGCGCTTCGCGCGGCAGGTCGCGTTCTTCCACTGCGATGCCCAGCTCGCCGGCCAGCGTCATCACCGACTCACGCGTGATGCCGGCCAGGATGCCGGCGCTGGTCGGCGGCGTGAGCAGCTTGCCGTTCTTCACCAGGAACAGGTTCTCGCCCGCACCTTCGCTCAGCAGGCCGTTGTGGCCCAACGCGATGCCTTCGGCATAGCCGCCGCGACGCGCTTCGAGCGCAATCAGCTGGCTGCTGAGGTAGTTGCCGCCGGCCTTGGCCCAGCTCGGCAGCGTGTTCGGTGCCGGGCGATGCCACGAGGACACGCACACGTCCGCACCGTGCTCGATCGCGTCACCCAGGTAAGCACCCCATTCCAGCGCCATGATGGCCACGTCCACCGGCGAATCGCCCTTGGGCAACACGCCCAGGCCACCCGCGCCGCGGAACACGATGGGACGCACGTAGGCGGACTTCATGCGGTTCGCACGGATCACTTCGTGACAGGCGGCGTTGATCTCGTCTTCGCTGTAGCCGATCTCGATCTCGTAGACGCGCGCGGATTCGAACAGGCGGCGCGTGTGATCGGCGAGGCGGAAGTAGGCAGGGCCTTGCGGCGTGGCGTAGACGCGTTCGCCTTCAAATACCGAGGAGCCGTAGTGCAGGGCGTGGGTGCTGACGTGGACCGTCGCCTCGGTCCAGGGTTTGATCTGGCCGTTGTGCCAGAGGAATGGCGTAGTCATTTACAAGGCTCCTTGGATCACAGGCTGGCGACTGCCGCCCGCTGTGCTGCGGGTTGCTGTCGTTCAATGCGGTTGACGATGGCGAGCGCGGCGTGTGCGGTCGCTTCGATGATGTCGGTGGATACGCCCAGGCCACGCCAGTCACGCTCGGCGTGGCGGGCAGTGAGGTTGGCCTGGCCTTGCGCATCGCCGCCCTCACTGACGGCGCGTACGACGAACTGCGTGACGTCGAGCGTGGTGCCAGTGGCGCGCTCGATCGCACGCAGCACGGCATCCACCGGGCCGTCACCGATGGCGGCTTCGCCCACTTCCTCGCCGTTGTCGTGCGACAGCTTCACCGAGGCCGACGCGCTGCCGCCCATATGCGAGTTCGTGTTGAGTTGCACGATGCGCCACGGGCCGGTTGCTTCCGGGTCCATGCCCAGCGCGATGGCTTCCAGATCTTCGTCGTGCACTTCGCGCTTCTTGTCGGCCAGCGACTTGAAGCGCGCGAAGATGTTGTCCATCGCGGCTTCGTCGACCTCATGGCCCATGCCCTGCAGGCGCTGGCGCAACGCATGGCGACCGGAGTGCTTGCCCAGCACCAGCTTGGTTTCGCCCATGCCCACGTCTTGCGGGCGCATGATTTCGTAGGTACCACGATGCTTGAGCATGCCGTGCTGATGGATGCCCGACTCGTGCGCGAACGCGTTGTCACCCACGATGGCCTTGTTGCGCGGTACGGCCTGGCCGGTGAGCTGCGTCAGCAGACGTGAGGTGGGGTGCAGCTTGCGCGTGTCGATGCCGGTTTCCACGCCGTAGTAGGCGGGGCGCACGCGCAGCGCCATCACGATCTCTTCCAGCGAGGCATTGCCCGCACGTTCGCCGATGCCGTTGATGGTGCATTCCACCTGGCGCGCGCCAGCGGATACGGCAGCGAGGCTGTTGGCGACCGCCATGCCCAGGTCGTCGTGGCAGTGGCTGGAGAACACCACGTTGTCCGCGCCGCGTACGTGCGTGCGCAGGTAGGCGAAGCGTTCGGCGATCTCGGCGGGCGTGGTGTAGCCCACGGTGTCGGGTGCGTTGACGGTGGTGGCGCCCGCCGCGATAGCCGCGCTGAACACCTCGACCAGGTATTCCGGCTCGGTGCGCATGGCGTCTTCGGCGGAGAATTCCACCTCATGGCACAACTGCTTGGCACGCTCGATGGCGGCGCAGGCGGTGTCGATCACCTGCTGTTTGCTCATGTTGAGCTTGTGTTCGCGGTGCAGCGGGCTGGTGGAGAGGAACAGGTGGATGCGCGAGTGGCGTGCGCCCTGCAGCGCGCGGCCGCAGGCGTCGATGTCGCCGTCCACGCAGCGGGCCAGGCCGCAGATGGTGGGGACGCGCAGCACGCGGGCGATCTCCGCCACGGAGGCGAAGTCGTCGGGCGAGGCGCTGGGGAAGCCCGCCTCCAGCACGTCCACGCCTAGCGCCTCAAGCGCATGCGCCATGCGGAGTTTCGCCCGGCGATCCATCGAAAAGCCGGGTGCCTGCTCGCCATCGCGCAGGGTGGTGTCGAAGATGCGCACGCGTTCGGCGGCTACGTCGCCCACGTCGCTGCTCTCGTTGCTGGTTGTCTCAGGGGTCATTGCTTGGCTCCGCTGGCACGCGCCGTTGGGCAACAAAAAACCCCGCATCCGTTTCCGGGTGCGGGGTTCTTTGGTCGTATTCAGGTGGTTTTTCTAGTTACCTGGACACACGCCCTCAGCCCGCACCTCCGTTGGTAATAAGGAGTACGAGTACAAGGGCAAGAAGGAGGTTGTTACGAAGGCGCAGCGCGCCGTCGATGGTCGGGGGACCAATCGGTTCGGCTATGCGATCGTGGCTGTTGCGCTGCGACATGCATTCGACCCTAATGGGCCGTCTAACGGTCTGTCAACAGTTTCTTTTGAAAACTTTAAAATCGCGTGGCGCGACGCACGTTCGGACGTCCAGACGGCTGGACGCCTCGCGCGTGCATGGCGCACGCGCGAGGCGCAGCGTTTTCAGGGGCGCGAGGCGAGCTCAGTGAGATACAGCGCCAGGGCTTGCTGCAGCTGGCTTTGCGCGGCTTTTCGCAGTGTCGCGGGTTGCTCGCTTTCAAGCGCGACGGCGGCTTTCATCAGCTGTTGCACCACCATCGCGGCGGGGCGAAGTTCACCGGCGGGAATACGCGGCGCGTGGATCGCAAGGATCTGGCTGAGGTAATCGCGCATACGTTGGCGAATGGTGCGACCCAGCATGGAGGGCAGGGAGCCGGCGACCTCGGTCAGCGCGACCATGGCCGGATGCTGTTTGCGATAGTCCACGAAGGTGCGGACGAGTCGCGCCGCAAGTTCTTCCGTGGTCCAGTCCGGCGTTTGCGCCACCAACCGTTCCATCCGCTCGTTGAGGCCGTTGGCATGCTCGCTGAGCAGGGCCTCGGCCAGCGCCTCCTTGGTGGGGAAAAACTGGTAGAGCGAGCCGATCGAGGCCTCCGCACGGGCGGCGATCTCGGTCATGGTGGTGGCATCGAAACCTTTTTCGACGAAGCAGGTCGAGGCGGCTGACAGCAAGGTCGCCACGCGCTCGTGGCCACGGCGGCGGCTGGGCGCACGGCCGCCCTGACTTGTCTTTTGTGAGGACATCCTCATAAACTCCAATGTGAGGCTATCCTCACATAGCGACTATTTCCGGCCGGCAGCCGACGCGGCATGAACACGGCCGATTCTACGCTGATGACTACCCAATCCCCGCATATCCATGGAGTTCCCGATGGAAAAGCTTGATCCCCGCACCACTGCGCTCGTCCTTATCGACCTGCAAAAAGGCATTGCACCGTTTGCCGGTGGACCGCATTCCAGCGCCGACGTGAACGCCCGCGCCGGTCGCCTCGCCGCCCGCTTCCGTGAACTCAAGGCACCGGTGGTGCTGGTGCGCGTGGGCTGGTCCGCCGACGGCGCCGACATGCCGCGTCCGCTGACTGACGAGCCGCCACGCAATATGACGCTGCCGGCCAACTGGATGGAGTATGCGGATGAGCTCAACGTGACCGACGGCGACATCCACATCACCAAGCGTCAGTGGGGCGCGTTCTACGGCACCGAGCTGGAACTTCAGCTCCGCCGCCGTGGCATCACCCAGATCGTACTGGGTGGCGTGTCCACCAATATCGGCGTGGAATCCACCGCGCGTAACGCGTTCGAGCTGGGCTTCCATCAGGTACTGGTGGAAGACGCGATGAGCTCCTCCAACGCCGATCAGCATCGTTTCGCCGTGGAAAACATCTTCCCGCGCCTGGGTCGTGTGCGTTCCACCGAGCAGGTTCTGGCCGCGCTGGCCTGATCCATCGCCCGCCCGCTACTCTCCTGTGACTGACACACGGGAGAGTGGCATGGCGAAAAAACACCTTGGATGGGCGGCAGCCTTGCTGCTGGGCACGGCTTCGACAGCGCAAGCCGCTGGCGCGCATTTCGTCGCCGATGCGGTGACGGTGAATGGCCATCGCCATGCTTTCCAGGTGTTTGTTCCCCATGACTGGAGTGCGGATCGCGCCTGGCCCGTGGTGTTGTTCCTGCATGGGAGCGGCGAGCGTGGCAACGACAACCAGGTCCAGTTGAAGCAGGGTTTGCCACTGTGGTTGAAAGATCACGGCGATGAGTTTCCCGCCGTGGTCGTGGTGCCGCAGGCACCGCAGGACACCGTATGGAGTGGCGAGATTGAGCAGGCCGCTATGGCCGCGCTGGACAAGAGCATCCAGGCCTACCGCGGTGACCGTTCGCGGCTTTACCTCAACGGCCTTTCCATGGGCGGTTATGGCGTGTGGCAGATCCTGGTGGATCACCCCGGCATGTTTGCGGCCGGCGTGGTGATCTGCGGTGGCGTGCGCGCACTGGACGATATGCCGGAGCTGAAGGTCTACGGCATTCCCGCGCATGTCGATCCCTATGCCTGGGTGGCCGGCCGGGTAAAGCCGACGCCCGTGTGGATATTCAATGGATCGGTCGACGATCAGGTGCCTCCGGCCGAATCGCACGCCATGAACCGGGCGCTGACCCACGTGGGCGATGAGGTGCGCTACACCGAGTTCCCGGGTGTGGGCCATGCCTCCTGGGGGCCGGCCTATGCCACGCCCGAGCTCTGGCCCTGGCTGTTTTCGCACCGGGGCAACGGCCAGCGCTAAACGACTTGGCCTTCTTTCCCTCCGAAAACTAAACGATCGATGTTGCGCCGCGAGAGCCGCAACGCCGCCGTAGCGGCCGCACGCCTGTGCGATAGGGGGCGTGGTTTTAGTCCATAAACTATTGCGCTGCAGCGAAAATCGTCTGATATCGTGACTTTACAAGTTTTGATGAAAACGTTTACGTTCCGCCGCACACGCGGAGGAACGCTCTTCTACTGACGTGTCCCAGGAGCCGATGTGACCACTAAGAAGGCGACCATCAAGGATGTGGCGCGCGAGGCGAAAGTCTCGATCGCCTCGGTGTCGCGCGTGCTCAACGGCCTGGGCGGGGTCACTGCGGAAACGCAGGATGCCGTGCGCAAGGCGGCGGCCAAGCTGCATTACGTGCCCGACAATGCCGCGCGCAGCCTGATCACCGGCCGTACGCATACCATCGGCGCGGTGCTGCCGGATCTGTTCGGCGAGTTCTTCTCCGAGTTGATCCGCGGTATCGATCTGGCTGCCCGTGCGCGCGGCCTGCACTTGCTCGTATCCAGTTCGCACGACGGCGTGGAAGACGCTGCGGCAGCCGTGCGCACCATGCGTGGCCGAGTGGACGGCATGATCATTCTTTCCCAGTTCGTCGATGGCGCGTTCCTTGACCAGAACGTGCCTTCGGATCTGCCCGTCGTGTTGCTGGACAGCCCTGTCGACAACCCGCGCTTTCCCGCGATCAATCTGGACAACATCGCGGGCGCGCAGGCGATGGTGAAACATCTGCTCGATACCGGCCACCAAACGGTGGCGTTTGTTACCGGGCCAGCGGGCAACTACGACGCGCAGGAACGCGAAAAAGGCTATCGCGCGGCGATGGGGCAGTTCGCACCCACATCGCCGCTCAACATCGTGACCGGCGACTTCACCGAGGAATCGGGTTATCGCGCTGGCCGCGCTCTGCTCGCGCAGGCCACGCGTCCGCGCGCCGTGTTCGCCGCCAACGACATGATGGCGGTGGGCTGCCTGTATGCCTTCAAGGAAGCGGGCATCCGCGTGCCGCAGGACATCGCGCTCGCGGGATTCGACGACATTCTCATCGCACGGTACGTCACGCCTTCGCTCAGTACCGTGAGCGTCAGCATCGCGGAACTGGGCAAGAGCGCCTTGCTCCTGCTTACCGAGCTCATGGAAGGCAAGGGCCACCCCGATGGCCCGCATATCCGCACCCTCCGTTGCGACGTGGTCGCTCGCGAGTCGTGTGGCGCACAGCAAACCAACGTCGCACCGAAACATCCTCCGGCGCTCGTCTGAGCGGCGGCCTTTGTGGGAGGGGAGAACCAGATGAATATTCGACATCAGAAAAGTAAACGTTTACTAGCTGTCGCCATCGGCCTTGCGATGGCTTCTTCCGTGCCCGCCATCGGCTGGGCGCAGAGCTCGGATGCAACCATTCGTGGCCAGGGTCCGGCCGATGTCGACGTGGTTGCCAAGAACACGGCGACGGGCGCCACGCGCCGTACGCACACCGACAAAGCCGGCAGCTATGCGCTGGTGGGGCTGCCGCCCGGCACCTATCAAGTCGATGCCGGCCCGGGCACGGCACGCACGGTCACCGTGACGGTGGCTTCGGTATTCACCTTGAACCTGAGCGCGCAGCAGGCCGCTGCCGCCACGCCAGCAGAGGCCAACGCGCAGAACCTGGGCGGCGTGACGGTCTCGGCCACCACGCTGCAGGAAGTGAAGACGTCCGAAGTGGGCACGCTGGTGTCCATGCGCCAGATCGAAACCACGCCCGCCGCATCGCGCAACTTCCTGGAATTTGCCGACACCGTACCGGGCATGGTGTTCACGCGTGACGCCAACGGCAACACCAGTCTGCGTTCCGGTGCGCAGGCCAGCTCCAACATCAACGTCTATATCGACGGCGTCGGCCAGAAGAACTACGTGCTGCCCGGCGGCACCACGGGACAGAACAACAGCCAGGGCAATCCGTTCCCGCAGTTGGCCGTGGCCGAGTACAAGGTCATCACCTCCAACTACAAGGCGGAGTACGACCAGCTCTCCAGTGCCGCGATTACCGCCGAGACGAAGTCGGGCACCAACCAATTCCACGGCGATGTGTTCGGCAGCTTCACCAATGGCCCGATGCGCGCCAAGACGCCGTCGGAAGAAGCGACGGGCACCAAGGTCGACTCGCACGAGAAGGATTACGGCTTCGATTTCGGCGGTCCCATCCTCAAGGACAAGGCGCACTTCTACATCGCGTATGAAGGCAAGGAGTTCGACAGCCCTATCACTGTCGTGCCGGCCGGTAACTCGGCCTACTGGCCGAACCTGCCGCAGAACGTCAAAAACGAGCTAGGTCCTGCAAGCCTGCCGTTCAAGGAGAACAACTGGTTTGGCAAGGTGGACTGGGAGCCGACGGACCGCGACCGCATCGAAGTGAGCGGCAAGTACCGCAACGAAAACGCCATCACCGGCATTGGCGAGCAGCAAACGGCCAACACAGCCCTCAATACGCACAACACCGATAAGCGCTTCGATATCCGCTGGGATCACAGTACGGATAGCTGGTTCAACCGTTTGCAGGCGACCTATGAAGACGCGTACTACACGCCAACACCGATCATCACGGGTGTGGGTGCGCAGTACACGTCGTACGACAATCAGAACCAGCCGTTGATTGTCGACGGCGCCTCGCCGCTTTCGTTCCAGAACAAGGGCCAGAAAGGCCCAGCCATTTCGGACGACTTCACTCTCAACGACGTGCAGTGGCACGGCGATCACGTCATCAAGATGGGCGTGAAGTTCAAGTCGGTGAAACTCACCGCGCAGGATGCTGGCGATACCAACGCGCTGGCTACCTATGCAGTGGGTCCGGACGGTACGGAATCCATCCCGTACAAGATCCAGTTTGGCGCACCGGTGCCGGGTCAGAGCCCGGTGGCCACCAGTCGCGACAGGCAGTTCGGCACCTACATCCAGGACGACTGGCAGGTGGACGATCACTGGACGTTCAATATCGGCGTGCGTTGGGACTACGAAGAGACGCCTTCGTACCTCAACTACGTGACGCCGGCGTCCGTCATCGCAGCCATCAACTCGCAAGATCCGAACGCGCCTGCAGGGCAGACTTACGCGCAGACCCTTGCCAAGGGCGGCGTGAACATCAACAACTACATCAGCACCGGTAACAATCGTAAAGCGCAGAAGAACGAGATCCAGCCGCGCATCGGTTTCTCCAATGATTTGTTCGGCGACGAAGAGCACGTGATCTTCGGCGGCTGGGGCCGCTCGTACGACCGCAACCTGTACGAATCGCTGCAGGTCGAGCAGACCAAGTCGGTGCTGTCGCAGCCCACGATCAATTTCAATACGCCGCTGGTGCCCTGTGCCGCTGGCCCAACTTGCCTGGCCTGGAATCCGGCCTACCTGAGCATTCCTAACTTGCAAGCGCTGGTTGCCAACAGCACCGCGGGCAAGGAAGTGGACATGATCAACAACAATCTGAAGGCGCCATACTCGGATCAGTTGAGCATCGGTATGCGCAACAAGATCGGCGAGTGGAACACCAGCATCGCCTTCGTGAACATCAAGAGTCACGACGGCATTGTCTATACGTTGGGTAACCGGTATCCAGACGGGAGCTTTTGGAAGTCCACCGTCAATTCCGATGGCTCGATCTCGGCGAGCCAGCCGTGGAGCTACGGTATTCCAGGCTATGGCAGCCTGATCATCGGCAACAACGGCCTGAAGACCAAGACCAACCAAATCCTGCTGTCGGCAGAGAAGCCGTACACGGTCGACTCGCACTGGAGTGCGTCGTTCGCCTACACGTACACGAATGCGGTGCAGAACAACGACAACCAGGATCCCACGGACCAGTACGCGTTCGACTACGCAACGATCGGCAAGTACCCGTTCACCGATGCCGCGCTCGCCAAGCATCGTTTTGTCGCGACTGGTTCGCTCGACGGCCCATGGGGCTTCGTGTTTGGCAGCAAGCTGACGCTGGCTACGCCGATTCCCAGTCTCGGACTCCAATGCGGCTGGGCAACGCCGACGGGTGTGGATAACGGCACGGTCAACGGCGGCGGCTGTTTGAACTTCTCGATCCAGCCGCCGGGAACGGGGCGTTTCCTGATCGGTGGCAAGGTGTTTGGCTACCGCGACCTCGATCTGCAGGCCACCAAGAACTTCAAGATCTGGGGCAACTTCAACGGTTATGTGCGCATCGACCTGCTCAATGCGTTCAACTGGAACAACTACGTCGACTACATCCAGACCATCGGTACGAATGGGCAGGTGACCAAGCGTCAGGTGATCTACAACCCCACCGGCGACATCACCGGCTACCCGCGTACCCTCAAGGTCACCGCAGGCATCAACTTCTAAGTGGCACCCCCCAAGCCGTCAGGACGATGGCATTTCATGAGGCCCGCGTTTTGCGGGCCTCTCTTTGAGAGCCTGGTCGGTATCCCAGTCGTCGATTCGCTGAGATATTGGAGGGGTTCAAGAGGACAACGGATCATGCATAAACGAATCCTTCGCGCGCTCTTGGTAGGCGCGCTCACATGGGCAGCCGGCTCCGCCTTTGCGGCACCGGGCGATGCGCCTTCGCTCACCTACCAAGCGCTGCCCAAAGACCAACGTGCCGCCATCGACGAGCTGGAGCACCGCACGTTTCAGTGGTTCTGGGATAGCGCAGACCCGACGACCGGCCTGGTGCCCGACCATTGGCCGGCCGACTCGTTCGCCAGCATCGCTTCAGTGGGCTTTGCGTTAACCGCGTATGGCGTGGGTGTGGAGCGTGGTTACGTCACCCGTGAGCAGGCAGTGGACCGCACGCTGGCCACGCTGCGCTTCTTCAACGAGGCCACGCAGGACGACAGCGAAGACGGCGCCACCGGCTACCACGGTTTCTTCTATCACTTCCTCGATATGAAGACCGGCAAGCGTTATTCACGCGGGGTCGAGCTGTCGAGTGTGGATACGACGCTGCTGTTGGGCGGCGTGTTGTTCGCGCAGACTTACTTCGATCGTTCATCGGCCAAGGAGAAGCAGATCCGCGCGCTGGCCGACACCATCTATCGGCGCGTCGATTGGACCTGGATGCAGCCCAAGGCGCCGCTGATCAGCATGGGCTGGACGCCGGGTGGCCAGTTCATTCCGTCCAACTGGAAGGGCTACGACGAAGGCATGCTGGTGTACGTGCTGGCGCTGGGTTCGCCCACACACCCAGTGAGTGACGACGCGTGGCAGGCCTGGACCAGCACGTATCCCAAGCAATGGGGCGAGTTTCAGGGGCGAACCTTCCTTAACTTCGCGCCGCTGTTCGGTCACCAGTACAGCCACACCTGGGTCGACTTCCGCGGTATCCAGGATGCGTGGAGCCGTGAGCACCAGACTGACTACTTCCAGAACAGCCGCCAAGCCACTTACGCCCAGCGCTCGTATGCAGTCGCCAATCCCAATCACTGGGAAGGCTACGGCGAGAACATCTGGGGCCTTACCGCCTGCAATGGTCCGGGCGATGCGGTGGTGAAGCGCGACGACGGCAGCACACGCGCGTTCTACGGCTATACCGCGCGCGGCGCGGGCCTCGATTACGTCTCCGATGACGGTACCATCGCCCCGACCGCCGCTGGCGGCTCCATCGCATTCGCACCGGAGATCGTCGTGCCCGCGCTGCTGGAAATGAAGATGCGCTACGGTGACGCCATCTACGGCAAGTACGGTTTCGTCGACGCGTTCAATCCAAGCTACGACACGGGTACCGTGCCGAAGGAGGGGCGGCTTGTGAAGGGTATGGGCTGGGCCGACGACAAGCAGATCGGCATCGACCAGGGCCCCATCGTGCTGATGATCGAGAACTGGCGCAGCGGTTTCGTCTGGAATGTGATGCGCAAGAATCCGTACATGCGCAAGGGCTTGGAGCGCGCGGGTTTCAGCGGCGGCTGGCTGGATGAAAAACCACGGTGAGTGATGTCTGATCCGTCATGTCACGACAGCGCAACGTTCCGCCAGACGGCCTTCCGTCTGCTGGCGGTCGTCGCGCTGTTGCTGGTGGGTTGTTCATCATCGAAAGATGCGCGCACGCTGACGTTCTGGACCATTGGCCGCGAGGGCGAGGCCGTGGTGAAGCTGCTGCCGGAGTTCGAACGTGAGCACCCAGATATCCACGTGGAGGTGCAGCAGATGCCGCTCACCGCGGCGCACCAGAAATTGCTCACCGCCTTTGCCGGTGATTCCACACCAGACCTGACTCAACTCGGCAACACCTGGTTGCCGGAGTTTGCCGCGCTGAACGCGCTGGAGCCACTACAGCAGCGGGTGTCCACGTCGGCTGTAGTGAAGCCTGACGATTACTTCACCCACATTTGGTCGATCAACGTGATCGATGGCGCACTTTATGGTGTGCCTTGGTACGTCGATACGCGCCTGCTGTTCTATCGACGCGATCTGCTGAAGGCTGCCGGGTTCGACGCGCCACCGCGTACCTGGAGCGAGTGGCGGAGCATGCTTGCCGCGCTCAGTCATCCAGACCGCGGCGTCTACGGCATCCTGCTGCCCACCAACGAGTACGAACAGTTGATGTCGCTGGCGCTGCAGCAACCCAAGCCGATGCTGCGTGATGGCGGGCGCTTTGGCAATTTCCGCAGCGCCGGTTTCAAGCGTGCGCTGGCGTTCTATGTCGACACCTTTCGTCTCCGGCAAGCACCGGCCATCACAGCGGTGGAGGCTGGCAACCCGTGGGATGAATTCGGACGCGGCGTATATGCGTTCTATTTCTCCGGTCCATGGAACATCGGCGAGTTTCGCCAGCGCTTGTCGGCGGACCGAGAGAGTGAATGGGCGACGGCACCGTTGCCCGGTCCCGACGGCGCGGGCGTGGGAGCGGCGGGTGGTTCCAGCCTGGTGGTGTTTCGCCGGTCGTCGCACAAGGACGATGCGTGGATGCTTATCGAGTATCTGTCGCGGCCCGATGTTCAGCGACGCCTCTACGATCTGCTGGGCGACATGCCTGCGCGCCGCAGTGCGTGGGACGGCGGCAGCCTGCGCACCGATCCCAAGGTGCAGGCGTTTCGCGAGCAGTTGGAGCATGTGAAGCCGTCGCCGTCCGTGCCGGAGTGGGAGCGGATCGCCAACGAAATGCAGCTGGTGGCTGCGCAGGCGGTGGCGGGTGAACTGACGATCGATGAGGCGGCCGCCGAGATGGACCGGCGTGCGGATCGCATTCTCGAAAAGCGCCGCTGGATTCTTGATCATTCGCGTACTGCAGGCGCGTCGCCATGAGCTCGCAACGCGCCGCATGGTGGTTCCTGGCACCCGCGATGGTGGTGTTGGGCGTTTTCTTCCTGCTGCCGGTGATCGCGGCGCTGGGGCTCAGTCTTACCGATTACGATCTCTATGCACTGGCGGATATCCGTCACCTGCGTTTCGTCGCCTTGGGTAATTATTGGGATCTACTCCATCAGAAAAAATTCTGGTCGGCGCTGGGGCACACGCTGTATTTCGTGATCGTGGGTGTACCGCTTTCCCTCATGGTCTCGTTGGGCGCGGCGTTGCTGCTTAACTCACCGCTGGTGCGCTGCAAGGCCTTCTTCCGCACCGCGCTGTTCGCGCCGGTGGTTACCACGGTCGTGGCGGTGGCGGTGGTGTGGCGCTACATCTTCAACACCAAGTACGGCCTGCTGAACTACGCGCTCGGCGTGGTGGGCATTCACCCGGTGGACTGGCTGGGCAACCCTCACTGGGCCATGCCGTCAATCATCCTGTTCGCGGTGTGGAAGAACTTTGGCTACAACATGATCATCCTGCTGGCCGGATTGCAGGCTATCCCGAAGGATCTTTACGAGGCCGCGCGTATCGACGGCGCGTCACCACTGCAGCAGTTTCGCCATATCACGTTGCCCATGCTGGGGCCGACGTTGCTGATGGTGGGCATCCTCACGGTATCCGGCTATTTCCAGTTGTTCGCCGAACCTTACGTGATGACCGAAGGCGGACCATTGCAGAGCACCACCAGCGTGCTCTACCTGATGTACAACGAAGGCTTTAAATGGTGGAACTTCGGCACGGCATCGGCCGTGGCGTTCCTGCTGTTCGTCATCATGTTTGCCGTCACTGCCGTGATGTTGCGACTGGGGCGACGGGGCGACGCGGCATGAGCACGCGTGCCGCCAAGGCCATCATTCACGGTCTGCTGATCGGCGGCGCCCTGGTGGCGGTGTTTCCGTTGCTGTGGATGCTCGCGGTGTCATTCATGCAGCCCGGCGAAGCCGGTAGTCTGCCGCCGCCGCTGTGGCCTGCGCATGCCACCTGGCATAACTACGAAGTATTGTTCCTGCGTGCCGGCATGGGCCGCTATCTGTTCAACAGTTTTGCGATCTCTGCCGCCATCACACTGTTATCGCTCGCCTTCAACCTGATGGCGGGTTACGCATTCGCCAAGCTGCGCTTTGCGGGGCGCGAGCGCTTGTTCCAGCTGATGCTCGGCTTGCTGGTCATCCCTGCCCAGGTGGCCATGCTGCCGCTGTTCCTGATGCTCAAGAGCATGGGGCTGGTGAACAGCTATGCCGCCGTGGTGGTGCCTGCGGCAGCCACGGCGTTCGGCATTTTCCTGGTGCGCCAATATGCGCGCGGCATCCCCGATGAGCTGCTGGAAGCGGCGCGTATTGACGGCGCAGGCGAGCTGCGCATCTTTGGACAGATCGTGTTGCCGCTGCTCAAGCCCATCATGGTGACGCTGGCGATCTTCACGTTTCTTACCGCGTGGAACGATTTCATGTGGCCCTTGATCGCCTTGACGGGACAGGAGCACTACACGCTGCCGCTAGGGCTCGCCTCATTGGCGCGAGAGCATGCGCAGGACAGTGAACTCATGATGGCGGGCTCGGTGGTGACGGTCATCCCGGTGCTGGCGTTGTTCCTTGCCATGCAGCGTTATTACATCGAGGGCCTGTTGCTGGGCAGCGTGAAGGGATGAGTGGTCGCTCAGGCAATACGCGCGCCGGAGGTCGGATCGAACATATGCAGGCGATCGAGCGCCAGTTTGAAATGCATCGTGCTGCCAGCGTCGGGCAGGGCGCTGGGAGCTATACGCGATACCAGCGTTTGCTCGCCGCGGCGCAGGTTGAGGAAGACCTCGTTGCCGACCGGCTCAATGACTTCGAGCACCGCACTTACCGCCGCGTTGGCTTCACCGGAAAGACGCAGATCCTCGGGGCGCACGCCGAGCACGATCTCACGGTCGATCCATGGCAGCAGATCCGGCGCTTGCGCCTCCAGCGAGCCCAATGGCACGTCACCTTGCGCTGTTTCGAGATGCCAGCCGATACCGTGGCGCAGCGGTCCGCGCAGCAGGTTCATCGCCGGCGAGCCAAGGAAACCGGCTACGAACAGGTTCGCCGGTTGTTCGTAGAGGCGCATCGGCGTGTCGATCTGTTGGATCTGCCCACCGTTGAGCACCACGATGCGCTGGCCCAGCGTCATCGCTTCGACCTGATCGTGGGTCACGTAGATCATGGTCGCGCCGAGCTGGCGATGCAGTCGTGCGATCTCCACGCGCATCGACAGGCGCAGCTTGGCGTCGAGATTGGACAGCGGTTCGTCGAGCAGGAACACGCGCGGTTCGCGCACCAGCGCTCGCCCCAGCGCCACGCGTTGCCGCTGACCGCCGGACAACGAGGCCGGCAACGCGTCGAGGCGATGCTCCAGCTCCAGTCGCGTGGCCGCCTGACGCACGCGTTCGTCCACCTCGGCCTTCGATTTGCCGCGCAAGCGCAGGCCAAAAGCGAGGTTCTCCGCGACCGTCATGTGCGGATACAACGCATAGTTCTGAAACACCATCGCGATATCGCGGTCTTTCGGCGACACCTCGTTCACCACCCGGTCGCCGATACTCAGCGTGCCGGAAGAGATCGACTCCAGGCCGGCGATCATGCGCAGCAGCGTGGTTTTGCCGCAGCCCGAAGGGCCTACCAGCACCAGCAGCTCACCGTCGGCAATGTCGAAGCTCGCTTCGGCCACACCGATATGGCCGTTGGGATAGACCTTGCTGACGCGATCCAGACTCACCGTAGCCATCAACGCTTCTCGCTCTGTTTTGCTGGCGGCTGCATGAGTCACCGTAGCCGAATGTGGACGCCATCGGTGCACATCCGGGGCGCGCTGGGCTATTCTCCGCATGTAAGCGTTTACATCAAGCCGCAACGCGGCATAGGGAAATCCTCGACATGACCCAGAGCTATCGCTTTCCCCCCGGCTTCCATTGGGGTGCCGCGACCTCGGCCTACCAGGTTGAGGGTTCGCCCTTGGCCGATGGGGCCGGGCCAAGCATCTGGGAGCGCTTCGCGCACACACCGGGCATGATGGCGAACGGCGATACCGGCGACGTCGCGTGCGATCACTATCGACGCTACAAAGACGACGTGCAGCTGATGCGCGCACTGGGGCTGCAGGGCTATCGCTTCAGCATTGCGTGGGCGCGCGTGCTGCCCGAAGGCACCGGCCGCATCAATCCAAAGGGCGTGGACTTCTACTCGCGACTGGTCGACGAGCTGCTGGAAAACGGCATCGAGCCGAATGCCACGCTGTTCCATTGGGATTTGCCGGCAGCGCTGGATGATCGCGGCGGCTGGCTCAACCGCGATAGCGCGCACTGGTTCGCCGAGTACGCCAGCGTGATGTACAAGGCGCTGGACGACCGCGTGAAGCGCTGGTCCACGCTCAATGAACCCTGGGTGGTCACTGACGGCGGCTATCTGCACGGCAAGCTGGCGCCCGGGCATCGCAGCAAATACGAGGCACCTATTGCCACGCACAACTTGATGCGCGCCAGTGGCGCAGGCATCCAGGCCTATCGCGCGCTGGGCAAGCACGAGATCGGCGTGGTGTTCAACATTGAGCCGAAATACCCGGCATCCCATAGTCCGGACGACATCGCCGCGACGCGCCGCGCACATGCGTACATGAATGAGCAGTTTGCCGATCCGGCGCTGTTGGGCAGCTATCCGCCGGAACTGAAGGAGATCTTCGGGCCGGCATGGCCTGACTTCCCCGAAGAAGACTTCAAGCTCACCAAGCAGAAGGTCGATTACGTCGGTATCAACTACTACACGCGCGCCGTGGTGAAGAACGACCCCGAGGCTTATCCGTTGAAGGCTGTCCCCGTGCGACAGCCCAACGTCACGCATACCGAAACGGGCTGGGAAGTGTACGAGCAAGGCTTCACCGATACGCTCACCTGGTTCAAGCAGCGCTATGGCGATATCCCGCTCTACATTACGGAAAACGGCTCGGCGTTCTACGATGCGCCGGTGGCCGAAGGGGATGTGGTGGAAGACCCGCTGCGTACCAGCTACCTGCGCAAGCACCTTCAGGCCGTGCACCACGCTATCCAGCAGGGCGTGGACATCCGGGGCTACTATGCGTGGTCGTTGCTGGACAATCTGGAATGGTCACTCGGCTTCGCCAAGCGGTTCGGCCTGTACCACGTGGATTTCGCCACGCAGAAACGCACGC
>NZ_JAELTQ010000103.1 GCF_016428905.1 Dyella sp. ASV24
GAGATCCAGGAGCAGTACCAGTCCGGTCTCGTCACCGCTGGCGAACGCTACAACAAGGTCGTCGACATCTGGTCGCGTACCAACGAACTGGTCGCCAAGGCGATGATCGACGGCATCGGTACCGAGAAGGTCACCGATGCCGAAGGCAAGACGGTCAACCAGAAGTCCATGAACTCGCTGTACATCATGGCCGACTCGGGCGCTCGTGGTTCGGTCGCCCAGATTCGTCAGCTGGCCGGTATGCGCGGCCTGATGGCTCGCCCGGACGGCTCGATCATCGAGACGCCCATCAAGGCGAACTTCCGCGAAGGCCTGAACGTTCTGCAGTACTTCAACTCCACCCACGGTGCTCGTAAGGGCCTCGCGGATACGGCGCTGAAGACGGCGAACTCCGGTTACCTGACCCGTCGTCTCGTTGACGTGGCCCAGGACGTGGTGATCACCTCGTACGACTGCGGTACTGACGAAGGCGTCACCATGCAGCCGATCGTGGAAGGCGGCGACGTGGTCGAGCCGCTGCGCGATCGCGTGCTGGGTCGTGTGGCGCTGGAAGACGTCTACGGTCCGGGTGAAGACAACGAGCCGATCGTTACGCGCGACACGCTGCTGGACGAAGCCCTGGTCGAGAAGCTCGACAAGGCTGGTGTGCAGTCGATCAAGGTGCGCTCGCCCATCACCTGTGCTGCCGATCACGGCGTGTGCGCACTGTGCTACGGCCGCGATCTGGCCCGTGGTCACCTGGTGAACATGGGTGAAGCGGTGGGCGTGGTGGCTGCTCAGTCGATCGGTGAGCCGGGTACCCAGCTGACCATGCGTACGTTCCATATCGGTGGCGCGGCATCTCGTGCGGCTGCCGTGGACAACGTGACGGTGAAGACCACCGGCACGCTGAAGTTCAACAATCTCAAGACTGTGCAGCACTCGCAGGGCCACCTGGTGGCGGTCTCGCGTTCGGGCGAAGTCAGCGTCATCGACGCCAATGGCCGCGAGCGTGAGCGCTATAAGGTGCCTTACGGCGCCACGATTACCGTCAAGGACGGCGATCCGGTCAAGGCTGGTCAGGCCGTGGCCAACTGGGATCCGCATACCCATCCGATCGTGTCGGAAGTGGCCGGTACCGTGCGCTTCATCGACTTCATCGATGGCGTCACCGTGCAGAGCCAGACCGACGAACTGACCGGCTTGGAGTCGGCGGTGGTGACCGATCCGAAGCGCCGTGGTACGGCTGCCAAGGATCTGCGCCCGATCGTGCGCCTGGAAGATGCCAAGGGTCGCGAGCTGAAGCTGCCGGGCACGGATGTGCCGGCGCAGTACATGCTTCCGGCCGGGGCCATCGTGTCGATTCAGAACGGTGCGCAGGTGGGCGTGGGTGACGTGGTTGCCCGTATCCCGCAGGAAACCTCCAAGACCCGCGACATCACGGGTGGTCTGCCGCGCGTGGCCGACTTGTTCGAAGCTCGCAAGCCGAAGGAGCCGGCGATTCTTGCCGAGCGTTCGGGTGTGATCAGCTTCGGCAAGGACACCAAGGGTAAGCAGCGCCTCATCATCAAGGACGTGGACGGCAACGAGCACGAAGAGCTGATTCCCAAGTGGCGCCAGGTCATCGTGTTCGAAGGCGAACACGTGGAGAAGGGCGAGACCGTGGTGGATGGCGAGCCCAGCCCGCACGACATCCTGCGCCTGCTGGGTGTCGAGCCGCTGGCTTCCTACCTGGTCAAGGAAATCCAGGACGTCTACCGTTTGCAGGGCGTGAAGATCAACGACAAGCACATCGAAGCGATCATTCGCCAGATGCTGCGCAAGGTGGAAATCACCGATCCGGGTGAGAGCCACTACCTGCGTGGTGAGCAAGTTGAGCGCGTCCGCATCAACGGCGAAAACGATCGTGCCGTTAAGCGTGGCGAGCGTCCGGCGGAATTCCAGTCGGTACTGCTGGGTATCACCAAGGCCTCGTTGGCCACGGAATCCTTCATCTCGGCGGCTTCCTTCCAGGAAACCACTCGAGTCCTGACGGAAGCTGCGGTCCGTGGCACGCGTGACACCTTGCGTGGCCTGAAGGAAAATGTTATTGTCGGCCGTCTTATTCCGGCAGGTACGGGTCTGGCGTATCACGCATCGCGTCATCGCCAGGGCGGTCTGACCGCCTCGGAGCTCGAAACCCTTTCTGGCTCTGCTTCGTCGGCTTCCTTCGCAGAAGCCACCACCGGTAGCGACATTGGTGTTGAGTAAGCCCCTCACGGGTTCTACTCGCTGACATACGAAAAGAGGCGCAAGGAGTGCGCCTCGTGTTCGGGCCATGGCCGGCAGGGCGTCAGCTTGTCTGTGACAAGCTGCCCATGTTAAATTCCCGCTTCTTGGCAGACCGAGCCGGTTCGGTCTGCCTTTATGTTTCTCAGGAACTGCTTCAGATGACGACAGTCAACCAGTTGGTTCGCAAATCCCGTAGCCCGAAGACCTACAAGAGTGCTTCGCCGGCTTTGCAGAACAGCCCGCAGCGTCGCGGCGTGTGCACGCGCGTCTACACGACCACCCCGAAGAAGCCGAACTCGGCCCTCCGCAAGGTCGCCAAGGTGCGCCTCACCAATGGCTACGAAGTGATCAGCTACATCGGTGGCGAAGGTCACAACCTGCAGGAGCACTCCGTGGTCCTGATCCGTGGCGGCCGCGTCAAGGATCTCCCGGGCGTGCGTTACCACACCGTGCGCGGCAGCCTCGACTGCGCCGGCGTCACCAAGCGCCGTCAGTCGCGCTCCAAGTACGGCGCCAAGCGCCCGAAGTCCTGATCTTTAGGAATTAACTATGTCGCGTAAAGGTTCACATCCCGCCCGTCTGATCCTGCCGGATCCCAAGCACGGCAGCCAGCTGATCGCTCGTTTCATCAACATGGTGATGAAGAGCGGCAAGAAGTCGGTCGCAGAAAGCATCGTTTATGGCGCGCTTGCGCACCTCGGCGAAAAGAACGCTGAGCCGGTGCAGCTCGTCGAGAAGGCACTGAACAACATCGCTCCGGCGGTTGAGGTGAAGTCCCGTCGTGTCGGCGGCGCCACCTATCAGGTGCCGGTCGAAGTGCGCCCGGGTCGCCGTATGGCGCTCGCCATGCGTTGGGCCATCGATTCCGCCCGCAAGCGTGGCGAGACCTCGATGCCGCGCAAGCTGGCCGCCGAGCTGCTCGAAGCTTCCGAGAATCGCGGCGGCGCGATCAAGAAGCGCGAAGAGACGCACCGCATGGCAGAGGCCAACAAGGCCTTCTCGCATTACCGCTGGTAAGCAGTACAGCTAGAACTTTCAGAGGTTAAGACCGTGGCACGCACCACTCCTATCGAGCGCTACCGCAACTTCGGCATCATGGCTCACATCGATGCCGGCAAGACCACCACCACGGAGCGCATCCTGTTCTACACCGGCGTCAGTCATAAGATTGGCGAGGTGCACGACGGTGCGGCAACGATGGACTGGATGGAGCAGGAGCAGGAGCGCGGCATCACCATTACGTCGGCAGCAACGACGGCGTTCTGGAAGGGCATGGATCGTTCCTTGCCCGAGCACCGCTTCAACATCATCGACACCCCAGGTCACGTGGACTTCACCATCGAAGTGGAGCGCTCGCTCCGCGTTCTCGACGGTGCCGTGTTCGTGCTCTGCGCCGTGGGTGGTGTGCAGCCGCAGTCGGAAACGGTCTGGCGTCAGGCCAACAAGTACAAGGTGCCGCGCCTTGCGTTCGTCAACAAGATGGACCGTACTGGCGCGAACTTCTACAAGGTGGTTGACCAGCTGAAGGCTCGTTTGGGTGCAAACCCCGTCCCGATGCAGGTGCCGATCGGTGCCGAAGACAACTTCGAAGGCGTGGTCGACCTGCTCAAGATGAAGGCGATCGTGTGGGACATGGAGTCCCAGGGCATGAAGTTCGAGTACGCGGACATTCCGGCGAACCTGGCGGACAAGGCTGCCGAGGCTCGTTCGTATATGGTCGAGTCTGCTGCGGAAGCCACCGAAGAGCTGATGAACAAGTACCTCGAAGAGGGTGACCTCACGGAGGAAGAGATCATCGGCGGTCTGCGTGCGCGCACGCTGTCCAGCGAAATCATTCCGGTCTTCTGCGGTACGGCGTTCAAGAACAAGGGCGTGCAGGCCATGCTCGACGCCGTGGTGAACCTGCTGCCGTCGCCGATCGATCGTCCGCCGGTGCAGGGTGTTGACGAGGATGAGAAGGAAGCGACCCGCAAGGCGGATGACGCTGCTCCGTTCTCGGCGCTCGCGTTCAAGATCATGACCGACCCGTTCGTGGGTTCGCTGACGTTCTTCCGCGTCTACTCGGGTACGCTCAATGCGGGTGATCAGGTATACAACCCGGTCAAGTCCAAGAAGGAGCGCATCGGTCGTATTCTGCAGATGCACGCGAACGAGCGTCAGGAGCTGAAGGAAGTCCGTGCTGGCGATATCGCCGCGGCGGTCGGCCTGAAGGACGTGACGACCGGTGACACGCTGTGCTCGCAGGATCACATCATCACTCTGGAGCGTATGACGTTCCCGGAGCCGGTGATCTCGATGGCAGTCGAGCCGAAGACTAAGTCGGACCAGGAAAAGATGGGTATCGCCCTCGGCCGTCTGGCTGCGGAAGATCCGTCGTTCCGCGTTCGTACGGACGAAGAGTCGGGTCAGACGATCATCTCGGGCATGGGCGAGCTTCACCTGGACATCCTGGTGGACCGCATGAAGCGCGAGTTCAACGTCGAAGCCAACGTCGGCAAGCCGCAGGTCGCTTATCGCGAAACGATTCGCTCGTCGGACGTCAAGTCGGACTACAAGCACGCTAAGCAGTCGGGTGGTAAGGGTCAGTACGGTCACGTCGTGATCGAGCTGTCGCCGATGACCGAAGAAGATCGCAAGAGCCCGAACGTCAAGGATGATTTCCTCTTCATCAATGACATCACGGGCGGCGTGATTCCGAAGGAATTCATCCCGTCGGTCGAAAAGGGTCTCCGCGAAACCATCACCAGCGGCCCGCTGGCTGGCTTCCCGGTGGTGAACGTGAAGGTCAAGCTGGTCTTCGGTTCGTACCATGACGTTGACTCGTCCGAAATGGCGTTTAAGCTCGCCGCTTCGATGGCATTCAAGCAGGGCTTCTCGAAGGCTTCGCCGGTGCTGCTCGAGCCGATCATGAAGGTCGAGGTGGTGACGCCGGAAGATTACGTCGGTGACGTCATGGGCGACTTGAGCCGTCGTCGTGGTCTGCTTCAGGGCCAGGATGACACGCCGTCGGGCAAGACCATCAATGCGATGGTCCCGCTGGGCGAGATGTTCGGTTACGCAACGACGATTCGTTCGCTGACCCAGGGTCGCGCCACCTTTACGATGGAGTTCGACCACTACGCTGAAGCGCCGAACAACATCGCTGAGCAGGTCATGAAGAAGGCCTGATAAGGTCTTCTTCCTCCACTAATACCGTTCTTTTTAGAGGTTTAAGTCATGGCAAAGGGTAAATTCGAACGCACCAAGCCGCACGTCAACGTCGGCACGATTGGTCACGTGGACCACGGCAAGACGACGCTGACGGCAGCACTGACCAAGGTGGGTGCAGAGCGCTTCGGTGGCGAATTCAAGGCGTATGACGCGATCGACGCGGCGCCGGAAGAGAAGGCACGTGGCATCACGATTTCGACGGCACACGTCGAATACGAATCGCCGAGCCGCCACTACGCTCACGTGGACTGCCCGGGCCACGCCGACTACGTGAAGAACATGATCACGGGTGCGGCGCAGATGGACGGCGCGATCCTGGTGTGCTCGGCCGCTGACGGTCCGATGCCGCAGACCCGCGAACACATCCTGCTGTCCCGTCAGGTAGGCGTGCCCTACATCGTCGTGTTCCTGAACAAGGCCGACATGGTGGATGACGCCGAGCTGCTCGAGCTGGTCGAGATGGAAGTGCGTGAACTGCTGTCGAAGTACGAGTTCCCGGGCGACGACACCCCGATCATCAAGGGTTCGGCCAAGCTGGCGCTGGAAGGTGACCAGTCGGAAATCGGCGTGCCGGCGATCATTGCCCTCGTGGACGCGCTGGACACCTACATTCCGGAGCCGCAGCGTGCGATCGACCAGCCGTTCCTGATGCCGGTGGAAGACGTGTTCTCGATCTCGGGCCGCGGCACCGTGGTGACCGGTCGTATCGAGCGCGGCATCATCAAGGTCGGTGACGAAGTCGAAGTGGTGGGCATCCGCCCGACGCAGAAGACCACCGTCACGGGCGTGGAAATGTTCCGCAAGCTGCTGGATCAAGGTCAGGCAGGTGACAACGCCGGTCTGCTGCTCCGCGGCCTGAAGCGCGACGACGTCGAGCGTGGCCAGGTGCTGGCCAAGCCGGGCACGATCACCCCGCACACCGACTTCGAAGCCGAAGTGTACGTGCTGTCGAAGGACGAAGGTGGCCGTCACACCCCGTTCTTCAAGGGTTACCGCCCGCAGTTCTACTTCCGCACGACCGACGTGACCGGCGCGATTGAGCTGCCGGAAGGCGTGGAGATGGTCATGCCGGGCGACAACATCAAGGTCGTTGTGAGCCTGATCCACCCGATCGCCATGGACCAGGGCCTGCGCTTCGCTATTCGCGAAGGCGGTCGTACCGTCGGCGCCGGCGTGGTGGCCAAGGTCATCAAGTAAGACCCTCGGGTCGCTGCCTGTTGGCGGTAGCCCAAAGAAAAGCCGGCCTCAGGGCCGGCTTTTTTATAGAATTCAGCAAAAAGAAGCATTTAGGGCTTTTCTTTGGCTGAATTTAACGCTATAGTCGGCGTCTTGCCTGTCGCCCGATCTTTGATTCGGGTGACCTTACAGCGAAATGAGGCACAGGAAGTGCTTCGAGTTCGCTGGCCTGGATGGCCAATACGCAAGAGAGGGCTTGGACAACGAAGCATGACGCTTTGTTGACCTGGCCATTTCGCGCGTTTTATACTTTTCCGTCTAGGCGGGTCCGTTTCGGGCCTGCCTAGTCTTTTAAGGTCGATTTCGCGGCGTTGAAGTCGCTTACCGCATCGACTGGCAATACCTAGCGACAACGGGTTGTGCGGATGAGCGAGAAGCTCATCCGATTCACAGAATTTGTTCTTTCGAAAACAGGACACGGTTTATGGCGAACCAAAAAATTCGCATTCGGCTCAAGGCGTACGATCACCGTCTGATCGATCGCTCGGCCAGCGAAATCGTCGAGACGGCCAAGCGCACTGGCGCAACGGTCCTCGGTCCGATTCCGCTCCCGACCAAGATCGAGCGTTACACCATTCTGGTGTCGCCGCACGTCGACAAAGATGCCCGCGATCAGTACGAGACCCGTACCCACAAGCGCGTGCTTGACATCGTCGACCCCAACGACAAAACCGTGGACGCGCTCATGAAGCTTGACCTCGCCGCTGGCGTGGACGTTCAGATCAAGCTTGGTTGAGCGAAGGACAGGATACGAAGATGAGTATCGGACTGGTTGGCCGCAAGTGCGGCATGAGCCGACTCTTCACTGAAGATGGCCGTTCGATTCCGGTGACCCTTATTGAGGCCACCCCGAATCGCGTCACGCAGCTGAAGACGGAAGATAATGATGGTTACAGCGCTGTGCAGGTCGCAGCCGGCGTCAAGCGCGCCAGCCTGCTGACGCAGCCGCTGAAGGGCCATTACGCGAAGGCAAAGGTTGAGCCGGGTCGTGGTCTGTGGGAGTTCCGCGTGTCTGCCGATGATCTCGGCAAGTACAGCGTGGGCGCCGAGATCAAGGCTGACGACGTGTTCCAGGTGGGTCAGATCGTTGACGTCGCTGGCGTGTCGAAGGGTAAGGGCTTCCAGGGCACCATCAAGCGCCACAACTTCACCATGGGTGACGCTACCCACGGTAACTCGCTGTCGCATCGTGCGCCGGGTTCTATCGGTCAGCGTCAGACCCCGGGTCGCGTGTTCCCGGGCAAGAAGATGGCAGGCCACATGGGTGCGGTGAACCGCACGCAGCAGGGTCTGGAAGTGGTCAAGGTCGACGCCGAGCGTCATCTGATCGCGGTGAAGGGCGCGGTGCCGGGTGCAACCGGTGGCGACGTCGTCATCCGTCCGACGACCAAGGGCTGAGGAGAGACGCCATGGAACTCAATGTTATTGGCGCCAAGCCGCTCAATGTGTCGGACGAAGTGTTCGGCGGTGAGCTCAAGCAGGCCCTGATCCACCAGGTCGTCGTTGCCTATCAGGCCGGCGGTCGTGCAGGTACCCAGTCGCAGCTGACTCGCGGCGAGTTGTCGGGTACCACCAAGAAGTTCAAGAAGCAGAAGGGCGGCGGCGCTCGTCACGGTGACTACCGTGCACCGATCTTTGTCGGTGGTGGTCGCGCCTTTGCTGCCAAGCCGCGTAGCTATGAGCAGAAGGTCAACCGCAAGGCCTACCGCGTTGCGATTCGTTCGATCCTCTCCGAGCTGGTCCGTCAGGATCGTCTGAAGGTCGTCGAGAGCTTCGGCATCGACACCCCGAAGACCAAGGCGATGGTTGCCAAGTTGACCGAGCTGCAAGTGTCGGGTCGCGTGTTGCTGGTGTCGGAAGACGCCAACGAAGCTACCTTCCTGGCTGCGCGCAACATCCCGTACATCCACGTGGTGGACGTGCTGGCGCTGAACCCGGTCAGCCTGGTCGGTTCGGACCACATCGTCATGACCGTCGATGCGGTGAAGAAGATCGAGGAGTGGCTGGCATGAGCAACGAACGCATTCTGAATACGCTGCGTGCGCCGCACATTTCGGAGAAGGCCGCGCGCCTTGCCGAAAAGAACCAGTACGTATTCGTGGTCGCCCCTGAGGCAACCAAGGCCGATGTCCGCGCTGCGGTGGAACAGATGTTCGACGTGAAGGTCGAGCAGGTGAACCTCGTCAATGCCAAGGGCAAGGTCAAGTCCTTCCGTTTCCGCGCTGGTAGCCGCCAGGGCAAGCGCAAGGCTTATGTCCGCCTCGCTGATGGTCAGACCATCGACGTGTCGGTCAAGGCCTGAGCCAGGAGTTGAATTGAGATGGCACTGATCACTCATAAGCCGACCTCCCCCGGACGCCGCGACGCAGTCAGCGTTCGCACCGAGGGCCTTCACAAGGGCGCGCCGTACGCGGCGTTGACCGAAGCGAAGACCAAGAACGGTGGTCGCAACAATTACGGTCGCATCACCGTTCGCCACCAGGGCGGTGGCCACAAGCAGCGTTACCGCATCATCGACTTCAAGCGTGACAAGGAAGGCATTGCCGCCACTGTCGAACGCGTTGAATACGATCCGAACCGTACCGCGCATATCGCCCTGCTGTGTTATGCCGACGGCGAACGTCGTTACATCATCGCTCCGAAGGGCGTGCAGGCGGGCGACCGTCTGGTGTCGGGTAGCGACGCACCGATCAAGGTTGGTAACAGCCTGCCGCTGCGTGCGATCCCGGTGGGTTCGACCATTCACTGCATCGAGATGCGTCCGGGCAAGGGTGCGCAGATCGCACGCTCGGCTGGCGCTTCGGTGCAGCTCGTGGCTCGCGAATCCGGTTACGCCACGCTGCGTCTTCGCTCTGGCGAAATGCGCCGCGTGCCGGTCGATTGCCGCGCCACCATCGGTGAAGTGGGCAACGGCGAGCACAGCCTGAAGAAGCTCGGCAAAGCCGGCGCCAAGCGCTGGTTGGGTATTCGTCCCACCGTTCGCGGTGTGGTGATGAACCCGGTCGACCATCCGCACGGCGGTGGTGAGGGCAAGACCTCTGGCGGTCGTCACCCGGTTTCTCCGTGGGGTACGCCGGCCAAGGGCTACAAGACGCGCTCCAACAAGCGCACCCAGCAGTTCATCGTGCGTCGTCGCAAGTAACAGGAAACGATCATGCCGCGCTCTCTAAAGAAAGGTCCGTTTGTCGACCTGCACCTCGTAAAGAAGGTGGAAGCCGCCGTTTCCGCCAATAACAAGCGTCCGATCAAGACCTGGTCGCGTCGCTCGATGATTCTGCCGGAGATGGTCGGTCTGACCATCGCCATCCACAATGGCCGTCAGCATGTCCCCGTGCTGGTCAACGAGAACATGGTCGGGCACAAGCTCGGTGAGTTCGCGACGACCCGCACCTTCAAGGGCCATGGCGGCGACAAGAAGGGCAAGTGATGAGCACTGAAGCCAAAGCGATCCTGCGTAGCGCCCGCATTTCGGCGCAGAAGGCACGCCTGGTAGCTGACCTGGTCCGCGGTTTGCCCGTGGGCCGTGCCAGCGACGTGCTCCAGTTCACCAACAAAAAGGCTGCAGCCATTGTTCGCAAGGTGCTGCTGTCGGCCGTCGCCAACGCCGAGAACAACCTCGGTGCTGACGTCGACGAGCTGAAGGTCTCGCGCATCTTCGTGGACGAAGGTCCGGCGATGAAGCGCATGTACGCCCGCGCCAAGGGTCGCGGTTCCCGCATCCTGAAGCGCACGAGCCACATCACTGTGGTCGTTGGCAACTAAAGAGGACGTAGACGATGGGTCATAAAGTTCATCCCACCGGTATCCGCCTCGGCATTGCCAAGGACTGGAACTCGAAGTGGTACGCCAATAAGGGCGAATACGCCCAGTACCTCGCTGCCGATCTGAAGGTTCGCGAGATGCTGCGCAAGAAGCTGGCTCAGGCCGGTATCTCCAAGATCCTCATCGAGCGCCCGGCCAAAACCGCGCGCGTGACGATTCACACCGCCCGTCCGGGCGTGGTGATCGGCAAGAAGGGCGAGGATATTGAGAAGCTGCGCAAGGAAGTCAGTCAGCTGATGGGCGTTCCGGCGCACATCAACGTCAGCGAAGTGCGCAAGCCCGAAATCGATGCACAGCTGGTTGCCGAGTCCATCGCGCAGCAGCTGGAGCGTCGCATCATGTTCCGCCGCGCCATGAAGCGCTCGGTCGGTAACGCGATGCGTCTGGGCGCCCTGGGCATCAAGATCAATGTCTCTGGCCGTCTGAACGGTGCCGAGATTGCTCGTTCCGAATGGAGCCGTGAGGGTCGCGTGCCGCTGCATACGCTGCGCGCTGACATCGACTACGGCACCGCCGAAGCTCATACGACCTACGGCGTCATCGGCATCAAGGTGTGGATCTATAAGGGTGAGATCTTTGATCTTTCCCAGGTCAACCAGGAGTCGAAGGAAGAGCAGTCCCAGCCGCGCCGTGAGGGTGGTGAGGGTCGTCGTGAATCGCGTCGCGAGGGCGGTGAAGGCCGTCGCGAGCGGACGGCGAAGTAAGGAGAGTTGCCATGCTGCAACCCAAGCGAACCAAATTCCGTAAGCAATTCAAGGGCCGTAACGATGGTCTGGCTTTCTCATCGAATCTCGTCAGCTTTGGCGAATTCGGCCTGAAGGCGACCACGTTTGGCGCACTGACCGCACGTCAGATCGAAGCCGGTCGTCGTTGCATCACCCGCTTCGTGAAGCGTGGTGGCAAGCTGTGGATCCGCGTGTACCCGGACAAGCCCATCACCAAGAAGCCCATCGAAGTTCGAATGGGTGCTGGTAAGGGTGGCGTCGAATACTGGGTCGCTCCGATCCAGCCGGGCCGCATGCTCTATGAAATCGAGGGTATTGACGAGGCTACGGCACGCGAGGCGTTCCGCCTGGCCGCCGCCAAGCTCTCGGTCCAGACCCAATTCGTGACCCGGGCGGTGATGTGATATGGCCATCAAAGATCTGACCAACAAGACGGCCGAAGAGCTGAATAAGCACCTGCTGGACCTGCGCAAGGAGCAGTTCAACCTGCGCATGCAGAAGGGCACCGGCCAGCTCAACCAGCCGCACCAGCTGCGCCGCGTTCGGCGCGACATCGCCCGCACGAAGTTCGTGCTCGGCGGCAAGAAGTAAGGGACGGCCGATATGAGCGACAACAAAAAGCAGACGCGCACCCTCGAGGGCCGCGTCATCAGTAACAAGATGGACAAGACCGTGACGGTCCTGATCGAGCGCCAGGAACAGCATCCGCTGATCGGCAAGATCATCCGTCGTTCGACCAAGCTTCACGCACAGGACGATCTGGGCGCGAACGAGGGTGATCTGGTCCGTATCGCGGAGTGCCGTCCGCTGTCCAAGACCAAGCATCACCGCGTGGTCGAAATCGTCACTCGCGCTAACGTCTAAGGGAGGGTGCAGACATGATCCAGATGCAAAGCACGCTTTCCGCGGCCGATAACAGCGGTGCCAAGGAATTGATGTGCATCAAGGTGCTCGGCGGCTCCAAGCGCCGTTACGCCGCAATCGGTGACGTGATCAAAGTCACCGTGAAAGATGCCATTCCCCGCGGCAAGGTGAAGAAGGGCGAGGTGTACAACGCCGTGGTGGTTCGTACCGCCAAGGGTGTGCGCCGTCCCGATGGCTCGCTGATCCGTTTCGACGGCAACGCAGCGGTCCTCCTCAACAACAAGCTCGAGCCGATCGGCACCCGTATTTTCGGGCCTGTCACTCGCGAGCTGCGCAGCGAGAAGTTCATGAAGATCGTCTCGCTCGCGCCCGAAGTGCTCTGAGCGGAGACAAGACCATGAACCGTATCCGCAAGGGTGATCAGGTCCTCGTGATCACCGGCAAAAACAAGGGTCAGCGCGGCGACGTGCTGCGCGTTGATGGCGACCGCGTGTTCGTCTCCAACGTGAACCTGGTCAAGCGTCACACCAAGCCGAATCCCCAGGCCAACCAGGCTGGCGGCATCGTCGAGCGTGAAGCTTCGATCCACATCTCCAACGTCCAGCTGTTCAACTCCGCCACTGGCAAGGGTGAACGCGTTGGCGCCAAGACGCTCTCTGATGGGCGTAAGGTGCGCGTGTTCCGGTCCAATGGCGAAGTTGTGGACGCGTAAGGAATCTACGTTATGACGACGCGTCTCGAAACGTTTTACAAAGACCAGGTCATCAAGAAGCTCACCGAGCGTTTTGGTTACCAGAATGTGATGCAGGTTCCCCGCATCACCAAGATCACGCTGAACATGGGCGTGGGCGAAGCGGCGGGCAATAAGAAAGTGCTCGAGAACGCCGTGGCCGACATGGCCAAGATCTCCGGCCAGAAGCCGATCCAGACCAAGGCCCGCGTGTCGGTTGCCTCGTTCAAGATCCGTGACGGTTGGCCGATCGGCTGCAAGGTCACCCTGCGCCGCGCGCAGATGTGGGAGTTCCTTGATCGCCTGATCAACATCTCGCTGCCGCGTACGCGCGACTTCCGTGGTGTGTCGGGTCGCGCTTTTGATGGTCGTGGTAATTACAACTTCGGCATCAAAGAGCAGATCATCTTCCCGGAAATCGACTTCGACGCCGTCGACGCGATGCGTGGTATGGATATTTCCATCACCACCACTGCCAAGAGCGACGAAGAAGCCAAGGCGCTGCTGGAAGCTTTCAGCTTCCCGTTCCGCAACTAAGAGAGCCGCGAGAGACACATGGCCAAGACCTCAATGGTTAACCGCGACCTCAAGCGGACCAAGCTCGTCAAGAAGTACGCCGCCAAGCGCGCCGAACTGAAGGCGATTGTGCTGAGCCCCACTGCCTCCTATGAGGAAAAGATGGACGCTCAGGCCAAGCTGCAGAAGCAGCCGCGTGACGCCAGCCCAGCTCGTCAGCGTACGCGCTGCGCGCTGACCGGCCGTCCGCGCGCCGTGTACCAGAAGTTCGGTCTCGGCCGTAACAAGCTGCGCGAAGCCACCATGCGTGGTGACGTTCCTGGCCTGCGTAAGGCCAGCTGGTAAGACCCCAAACTGGGCGGGGTAGGGCGTGAGCCTTACCCTGTTCCGATACGGCGGCAAGCCCTGGCTCGCCGCCGTTGGCGCGAATTCGCGCCGGTGTTCGCAAAGTCGGAAAAATGCTGCTATAGTCGGCGGTCTGCGTCCCTGCAGGCTGGCTCTGTGCCGGCATACAACTCAAAACAGATTTCCGGTTTTTCGGATATCGGTGCACTCTGAAGGATGTTTTCATGAGCATGACTGATCCCATCGCCGATCTGTTTACGCGCATCCGCAATGCCCAGCTCACGGGCAAGCAGGCCGTAAACATGCCGTCGTCGAAGCTGAAGGTGGCGATTGCCAACCTTCTTAAGAACGAGGGCTACATCCTCGACGCCAAGGCCTCCACTGTGGAAGGCAAGCCGGTGCTCGAGATCAAGCTCAAGTATTTCGAAGGCCGTCCGGCTATCGAAACCATTACCCGTGTCAGCCGCTCCGGCCTCCGCGTGTACCGCGGCAAGGACGAGCTGCCGAAGGTCCTTGGTGGCCTGGGTATCTCGATCATCTCGACTTCCGCCGGTTTGCTGACCGACGCGCAGGCCCGTTCGAAGGGTCTGGGCGGCGAAGTCATCGGCCAGGTCGCATAAGGAGTCGACGATGTCCCGCGTTGCCAAACAGCCGATTACCCTGCCGAAGGGCGTTGAGATCAAGTCCGACGCCGCTGGCATCTCCGTCAAGGGCCCGAAGGGCACCCTGGCGACCCACAACCTGCCTGGTGCTTCCATCAACATCGATAACGGTGTTGTGAACATCGTTGTCGCCGAAGGTGCCGACGATAAGTTCGGCGGCACGCTGCGTGCGTTGCTGGCCAACATGGTCAAGGGCGTTTCCGACGGTTACGAGCGTAAGCTTGAGCTGGTCGGTGTGGGCTACCGTGCCTCCATGGCCGGCAAGTCGCTGAACATTGCCCTGGGCTTCTCGCATCCGGTCGTGTTCGACGCTCCGGAAGGCATCACCATCGAAACTCCGACGCAGACCGAAATCCTCATCAAGGGCTCGGACAAGCAGCGCGTGGGTGAAGTGGCCGCCAAGATCCGTGGCTTCCGTCCGCCGGAGCCCTATAAGGGCAAGGGCGTGCGCTACTCCGGCGAGAAGATCACCCTGAAGGAAGCCAAGAAGGCTTAATCGCCTATCCGCTTCCTGGAGAGAACACGATGAACAAGAACGATTCCCGCCTGCGTCGCGCCAAGGCCACTCGCGCCCACATCCGCAAGCTCGCCGTTGCCCGTCTGTCGGTGCATCGCACCGGTCAGCACCTGTACGCACAGGTGTTTGCGGCCGACGGCCAGAGCGTCGTGGCTGCTGCTTCGACCGTGCAGAAGTCGGTTGCTGAGGGCCTGAAGGGCACGAAGAACCTGACCGCTGCCGCCGCTGTCGGTAAGGCTGTGGCCGAGCGTGCGCTGGCTGCTGGTATTGAGTCCGTGGCGTTCGATCGCTCGGGCTTCCGCTTCCATGGTCGTATCAAGGCTCTTGCCGATGCGGCTCGCGAGGCCGGCCTGAAGTTCTAAGCCGGTCCGGTTTCGGGTGCCGGTTTCGGCCGGCACTTGAACCCATCAGAAGTACCTACAACTCCAAGCGGCATAGCCGCAAGCAAAAGTCCCGATTCACTGGGCATACGGAAAAAGAACATGTCTTCTACCGATCGCGAAAATTCGGACGGCCTGCTCGAGAAGCTGATTGCCGTCAACCGCGTGGCCAAGACCGTTAAGGGTGGCCGCCAGATGAGCTTTACCGCGCTGACCGTTGTTGGTGATGGTGAGGGTCGCGTGGGCTTTGGTTATGGCAAGGCGCGTGAAGTGCCGGTTGCCATCTCCAAGGCCATGGACCGCGCCCGCCGCAATATGGTGAGCATCGATTTGAACAACGGCACCCTGTGGTACGCCATCAAGGCCAACCACGGCGCAGCCCGCGTGTTCATGCAGCCGGCTTCGGAAGGTACTGGCGTCATCGCAGGTGGCGCCATGCGCGCTGTGCTGGAAGTGGTGGGCGTGAAGAACGTGCTGGCCAAGGCCGTCGGTTCGCGCAACCCGATCAACCTGGTCCGCGCGACCATTAAGGGCCTGCAGGCCGTTGCCTCGCCGAAGCAGATCGCTGCCAAGCGTGGCAAGACCCTGGAAGAGGTGCTGGGCAATGGCTAAGAACAACGAAACCGCCGCTACCGTGCGCGTGCGCCTGGTCAAGGGCCTGCGCGGTGTGCAGAGCCGCCATCGTCTGAGCGTCAAGGCGCTCGGCCTGAGCAAGCTCAACGACGTCCGTGAACTGAAGGACAGCCCGCAGGTCCGCGGTCTGATCAACACGGTCTATTACCTCGTGCGGGTTGAGGAGTAATCACCATGCGTCTTAACGACATCAAGCCGGCCGCCGGCTCCCGCAAGACCCGCCTTCGCGTGGGTCGCGGTATCGGCTCGGGCCTTGGCAAGACCGCTGGTCGCGGTCACAAGGGTCAGCACGCTCGCGCGGGCGGCACCCACAAGTACGGTTTCGAAGGCGGTCAGATGCCGCTGCAGCGCCGCCTGCCGAAGGTCGGCTTCCGTTCGCTCAAGAAGAAAGAGAGCCAGGAAGTGTTCCTTTATCAGTTGGCTACCCTGAAGGCCGACGTGATCGACACGATTGCTCTGCATCAGGCAGGCCTGATCGATAGCCATGCCAAGAAGGTCAAGGTTGTCCTCAAGGGCGAAATCGGCCGCGCCGTGAAGCTGTCGGGCGTGCTGGCCACGGCCGGCGCCAAGGCAGCGATCGAAGCTGCCGGCGGCAGCGTGGAGTAATCACGTGGCGTCAGCCCAGGGCACATCGCTCGGATCGCTCGGCAAGCTGACGGAACTGCGTCAGCGCATCTTCTTCGTGATTGGTGCGCTGATCGTTTACCGTCTTGGTTCCTTCATCCCGGTTCCCGGCGTTAACCCGGAAGCCATGACGAACCTGATCGAGCAGGGTGGCGGCCTGATGAACATGTTCAACATGTTCTCGGGTGGCTCGCTGGCACGTTTTTCGGTGTTCGCACTCGGCGTTGTGCCTTACATCTCGGCATCCATCGTGGTGCAGATGATGGGCTCGGTGATTCCGAGTCTGCAGGCCTTGCGCAAAGAGGGTGAGGCTGGTCGTCGCAAGATGACTACCTACACTCGCTTCGGTACGGTCGGTCTGGCTGCCTTCCAGGCATTCGGAATCGCCGTGGCGCTGCAGAAACAGGTAGCGCAGGGTGGTGCACCGGTGGTTTACACGCCGGGCATGGGCTTCATCATGGCGTCGATCGTCGGCCTCACTGCCGGCACGATGTTCCTGATGTGGCTGGGTGAGCAGATTACTGAGCGTGGTATTGGCAACGGTATTTCGTTGCTTATCTTCGCCGGTATCGTTGCCGGTCTTCCGGGTGCGGTAGCGCACACGTTGACTATGGCCAGCAATGGCGAGCTGTCCGTGATCAAAATGATCTTGGTGGTCGGCTTGATCCTTGCGGTGACGGCGTTCGTGGTGTTCATGGAGCGCGCCCAGCGGCGTATTACGGTGAACTACGCACGTCGGTCCGGTGGTCAGCGCGCCTACATGAATCAGACGTCGCACCTGCCGTTGAAGATCAATATGTCGGGCGTGATCCCGCCGATCTTCGCGTCCAGTCTGCTGATGTTCCCGGCTACCGCGGCAACCTGGTTTGGCCAGGGGCACCAGTCTCGCTGGCTCACAGAGCTCACGCAGGCGTTGACCCCGGGTGAGCCGCTATATGACATCGTCTTCGCGGTGCTGGTGATTACTTTCGCCTTCTTCTATACGGCGATCGTGTTCAACTCCCAGGAGACGGCGGACAACCTGAAGCGCTCCGGCGCCTTGATTCCGGGTATCCGTCCCGGCCGCTCGACGGCCGATTACATCGATAACGTGATGACCCGTCTGACCGGTGTTGGCGCCCTTTATCTGGTGCTGGTCTGTCTGGTCCCCTCGTTTATGCAAAAGGCGTGGCACGTCCCCTTCTACTTCGGTGGCACCTCTCTGCTCATCGTGGTCGTCGTGGTGATGGATTTCACTGCCCAGGTGCAAGCGCATTTGGTCAGTCACCAGTACGAAAGCCTGCTCAAGAAGGCCAACCTCCGCCGCAACTGATGGCTGCTGGGGTGGTGGGAAGTTGGTCTGGATTGGAGGGCGGCGGCACCCCTGGTGCCGCAGGGCTTTCCTGTTGGGTTATTTACGGTTAGAATTGCGCGTTTACCGCGCACGAAACGCATCGGAGAAAGTACATCATGGCGCGCATCGCGGGTGTCAATTTGCCGGTCCAGAAACATGTCTGGGTTGGCCTGCAGAGCATTTACGGGATCGGCCGCAGCCGGGCCAAGAAGGTCTGCGCGGACGCAGGCGTGGTTCCCACCACGCAGATCAAGTCCCTGAGTGAAGGCGAAGTGGAAAAGCTTCGTCACGAAATCGGTAAGTACGTCGTCGAAGGTGATCTGCGTCGCGAGGTGGGTATCGCCATCAAGCGTCTGATGGATCTGGGTTGCTACCGCGGTCTGCGTCACCGCCGTGGTCTGCCGGTGCGCGGCCAGCGCACGCGTACCAATGCGCGCACCCGTAAGGGCCCGCGTCGCGCCATCAAGAAGTAACGGATTCCGAACATGGCTAAGCCTGTCAAGACCAAGAAGAAGATCAAGCGCGTTGTCACGGATGCCGTGGCCCACGTGCAAGCCTCCTTCAA
>NZ_JAELTQ010000104.1 GCF_016428905.1 Dyella sp. ASV24
GGTGCAGGCGCAATTGCAGGGCGCCGCCGTTGGCTTGGCCGGCACGGAGACGGCCATCGGCGATGCCATCGGCGTGGCCGTGAAGCGCCTTGCCGGCCAGCCGGAGCAGGCGCGCGTCGTCGTGCTGCTGACCGACGGTGTGAACAACGCGGGCAACATCGCACCCCTCGATGCGGCGCATGCGGCCAAGGCAGCCGGTGTGCGCATCTACACCATCGGCATCGGCGCCACCGAGATGAGCATTCCCGACTTGTTCGGCACGCATACGGTCAATCCGTCGGCGGACCTGGACGAAGGCATGCTGCGTTCGATCGCCACGCAGACCGGCGGCCACTACTTCCGCGCGACCGATTCGAAACAGCTCGCCGAGGCTTATCGCGCCATTGACGCGTTGGAGCCCATGCCGCAGCAGGGTCCCTCGCTACGTCCGCGCCATGAGTTGTTCCGATGGCCGCTCGCCTTCGCCGTGGTGGCGTGGCTGCTGGCGTTCATGCCACGGACGCGTCGCCGGGAGGCATTCGCATGAGCGAGGCCTTGCAGCAGTTCCATTTCCTCCGTCCGTGGTGGCTGCTTGCCTTGGGCGCGCTGCCGCTACTGGTCGCTTTTGCGGCGCGCCACCACGGTGCCCGTGAGCAACTCTCGCGTTTGGTTGATCCCGAGTTGTTGCCATTCCTGCTGAAAGGGAAGGTAGCGAGCCGGCGCGCTTCGCCCTGGCTGCTCGCCGGTGCGTGGCTGCTCGCCACGCTGGCCATGGCGGGCCCCACCTGGAGTCGCGTGGCGCAACCGCTCTATGCGAAGCGCGCGGCGCAGGTGGTGGCGGTATCGATGTCACAGCGCATGTTGGCGCGTGACGTGACGCCGAGCCGGCTGGATCGCGCGCGCTACAAAGTGCGTGACCTTCTCGCCGCCAACCACGACGGGCTGAATGCACTCATTGCCTACGCGGGCGAGGCCTTCGTCGTGGCTCCGCTGACGTCCGACGCCTCTGCACTCAACGATCTGCTCGACGCACTCGCGCCCGACACCATGCCGGTCGATGGCGACAATGCTGCGCAGGCCATCGAGCGCGGCGTTGCGTTGATTCGCGATGCCAAGGTGGGTGGCGGCTCGCTGGTGCTGGTGACTGACGATGCCGATGCCTCCGCTCAGGCTGCAGCGCGCAAGGCGTTAGCCGAGGGCGTGCGCGTATCGGTGCTGGGCATGGGCACGACGCAGGGCGGCCCGGTGCCGCTGGCGGACAACGGCTTTCAACGCGACACACAGGGGGGCGTGCTCCTTGCCCGCCGCAACGACGATGCCTTGCGTGCCCTGGCCGCAAGTGGCGGTGGCGAGTACGTCCCGATGACGGACGATGATCGCGATGTACGCACCCTCGCGGGAGAGCTGTCGGCCAGTGGTCCGACGACGTTGGCCGGTGATATGCAGGGCGACGAATGGCAGGATCGCGGTCCGTGGTTATTGCTGTTGCTGCTGCCTCTTGCCGCGGCCTCGTTCCGCCGTGGCTGGTTGATGCTGCTGGCGCTGGCGTTGTTGCCCGTTGTTCCGGGCAATGCGCGCGCGAGTGCATGGAGCGACCTGTGGCGTCGACCCGACCAGCAAGCGGCCGCCGCCTTGCAGCAAGGCGATGCCGGGCATGCGCAGCAAGTAGCGCGTGACCCCGCATGGCGTGGCGCCGCAGCTTATCGTGCGGGTGACTATGCGTCGGCGAGCAAAGATCTGCGGCCTCTTCCCGGTGCCGATGCGCAGTACAACCTCGGCAATGCACTGGCAAAACAGGGTGACTATCAGGGCGCGCTGGACGCCTACGATCGCGCGATCAAGGCCAACCCTACTAACGCCGACGCGCGCACCAATCGCAAGGCGGTAGAGGACTGGATGAAGCGCCAGCCGAACCCGCCCAAGAACGACAATGGCGCGAAGGACAACAAGGGCAAGGCGGGATCCGGCCCCACGACGACACCGCCTGACAACGCGCAGAGCCAATCGGGCCAGCAACACGAACAAGGCAAGCAGGACCAGGATCAGAGCCAGGGCAAGCCATCGCAGGATGCGCATGGCGACTCGCAAGGCAAAGGTAGCCAACAAAACCAGCAGGCTGGCCAGCAACCCATGGATCGTTCGCCTGATCAGGGTTCCGCGCAGCCGCCGCAAACGCCTGAGCAGCAAGCCCAGGAGCGTGCCCGCCAGGAGCAGGCCCAGCAGGCCTTGCAGAAGCAGATGGACGCGGCGCTAGGCAAACAGCAGGACAAGGATCCTTCGCAGAAGGGCGCGCATGAGCTGGGCGCCGTCGAAAAGGACGATGCCCAGGCCCGGCTGCCTGCCGATGTGCGCCAGGCGCTGCAACGCGTTCCCGATGATCCGGGGGCGCTCTTGCGGCGCAAGTTCGAGCTCGAATACCGGCAGCGCCATGGTGGCGCTGAACCGACAGAAGGTGATTCGCCGTGAAGCTGCGTGTGCTGATGTTCCTGTTGTGTGGCTTCGCGCCGCTTTGGCCGATGGCATCGTTGGCGGCCGATGTGCAGGCCACGCTGGATCGCCAACGCGTGGAGCTGGGTGAGAGCGTCACGCTCAACCTGCGCGCTAACGGCGGCGGCATGGTTTCCGTGCCTGATCTGCGTGCGTTGTCGCCGGACTTCGCGGTACTCGGTTCGTCCAGCAACACCAGTATCAGCATCATCAATGGCCAGCGCACCACACAGGTGACGGTGGGCGTGGCGTTGCGACCGCTACACGCTGGCACGCTGCGCATACCTTCGCTGTCGTTCGCGGGAGGAACGACCCCGCCGATCGACTTGGAGGTGGTGCAGGCCACGGCTGACGCTGGCGCCAGCACTGCAGCGCCTGGGCAGAAGGATGTCTTCGTCGAAGCAAGCATCGATCCTGCGAGCGCTTACGTCGGGCAGCAGATGGTCTACACCGTGCGGCTGTTCTTCGCGACCGATCTGACCAGCGGTGCGCTGGAAGATCCGCAGGTGACGGGCGTCGACTTGCCTCGCCTCGGCGGTGAGATCAACTATCAGGCGGAGCGGGGCGGTAGGCGCTACAACGTCATCGAGCGCCGTTATGCCGCCATCCCGCAGCGCGAGGGTCACATCCAGATTCCGTCCGTGATGTTCCAGGGCGAATCGGTCAACATGGCCAATCCGGATGCCTTCTTCGGCAACGGCACGCCGGTTACCGCATCGTCGCCAGCGGTGGATATCGACGTGCGCCCCGCACCTGCGCAGGCATCGCAGGGCGCATGGTTGCCGGCGCGCGCACTCAGCCTCAGCCTGGATGGTGGCCCCGCGCATGGTGATCTGCATGTCGGCGAGCCGCTCAATGTGGTGATGAACCTGCAGGCCACGGGTATTCCGTACGAGGCGCTTCCCTCGCTGAGCCTGCCGTCGCTCGATGGCGCCACGGTGTATCCGGACAAGCCGGTGAACGGCACGCGGGTGGAGGGGCAGTGGCTGGTGGGTCAGCGCCAGCAGGGCTTCGCCGTAGTGCCCAATCGCGCCGGCACGCTCACCATTCCCGAAACCACGCTCACCTGGTGGAACGTGGTGGAAAACCACGCCGAAACGGCGCGTGTTCCCGCTCGCACCTTCAACGTGCTGCCCGGCGCGGGCACGCCGCCTTCATCGTCAACGCCCGTTTCGCAGGCCAGCACCGGGCCAACCGTGGCCGCACCCGCTCAGGTGCCCGCCGCTGCGGGCCAGGGCGGCATTTGGCGCACGGTGGCCGTGGTCAGCCTGGGCTTGTGGGTGTTGAGTCTGTTGGCGTGGTTGCTGTGGCGTCGGCGCCAGCCCGTATCGGATCGTGTCGCTATGGCGCGCCCGGACGCATCGACGGGGTCGGCATCCCGCTTTCGCACCGTCTTCTTGGCCGAGGCACGCGGCAACGATGCGGCCCGGTTGGCCGCCGCCCTGCTGGCCTGGGCTCGCGCAGAGCGGCCGTCGCTGCAGAACCTGGGAGAACTGACCCAGGCGCTGTCGGCGGGGCCCCAACGTGAAGTGATCGACGCGCTGCAGCGCAAACAGTACGCAGGTGCGGAGGAAGCCAACCTGGGTCAACGGCTCGCCGCGGCGTTCAAGGATGGTTTCGCGTGGCAGCCTGCCACGGAAGCCGATGATGCATCGCCCTTGCCGCCGCTCTATCCGTTCAAGCTTCGTCGTTGAGCGCCCCCCGCCAGATGTTGGTCATCGCGTCGCTGAAGCAGCAGATCAGCACGCGGTCCGGGCCACCTTCCGGCACGCCGAGCAGACTGCGCAGCGCCACGCGCGCCGCCTGCTCGGGCGGGTAGCCGTAAACCCCGCAGCTGATCGCGGGGAAGGCGATGGAGGCAAGATCGTACTCCGTCGCCAGGGCCATGCTTTGCCGATAGCAGCTAGCGAGCAGATCCGCCTCGCGGCTCCCACCGCCGTTCCACACTGGGCCGACGGTGTGGATGACGTACTGCGCTGGCAGGTCAAACCCCAGCGTGATGCGGGCCTCGCCGGTCGGGCAGCGCACGCCGGGGCTGACCTCCGGGATGGCCCTGCAGGCTTGCAGCAGGCGGGGGCCTGCGGCACGGTGGATAGCGCCGTCCACGCCACCGCCGCCCAGCAGGGTAGGGTTGGCCGCGTTCACGATCGCATCTACATCGAGGCTGGTGATATCGCCAGTAATGACTTGTATGTCCATAGGCATTGGATTCGTAAAATGTTGCGACGTATGCTTAACCTTCCATCCGGCCCGCAGGGACTGATCCATCGCCATGACTAAGGCAGAAGACATTTCCTTCGGTTATTTGCTCAACGACGTCACTTTGCTTATCCGTAAGCACTTCGACAGACGAGCCGTGAAATTCGGGTTGACCCGTGCACAGTGGCGGGCCACCAAGATGCTCTATCACCGCGAAGGCATGCGGCAGACCGAGCTGGCCGAGTCGCTGGAGATGGAGCCCATCGCCGTGGGCCGCGTCATCGACCGCCTGCAGGCCGCCGGCTTCGTGGAGCGCCGCCCAGACCCCAAGGACCGGCGCGCATGGCGCCTGTACGTCACCGACCAGGCGCGCAGTGTCATCGCTGACATGGAGCTCATTGCGCGGGGCGTCCGCAAGGATGCCGCCAAAGGCATTCCGGTGGCCGAGCTGGAGCAGGCGTTGGGCGTGCTCAATCGCATGAAGGAAAATCTGCAGGCGCTCGACACCGGCTCGGTGGATGAAGAGGGCGAGGTCTAAGAGACTGTTAGAAATCTCGCGTGAGCGCTCATTTTTCCTCTCCGTCATTCCGGCCCTTGCCCCCTTTTCGGGGTGCTCCGGAATGACGCTCGGCGGGATGGGTGATTTTGAACAGGCTCCCATGCCTCGGTCGTCAAAAAGCCACACGATCCAGGCCTTCTGGCAGGTGCGCGTCATCGGCGCGCCACACTATTTTGCCAGCAATATTGCGTCTGCCTGACGGCAGGCGTTAGCCGGTTGCTGTCGGTCGATCAAACGGTCTACGGACGTGGGGTGGTATTTGTCCTGCCTGCGTCGTGCACCGGCGAGGACGTCCGCGCGCAGGCAAACCTCATTCATTGGCAGGCGGGGCGGCCGATAAGGGCACTCCAGCGCATCACGCGCGTGGGTGACGAAGGGCGGTCGGAGACATCATGCAGGGTAAGTCACGCAGGAAAGGGATAGCGCTCGCGGTGATCATCATCGCGGCCATCGTTGCCGCACAGATGTTCCGTGGTGGTGAGCGCGCACGGGCGAAGACGCCCGCCGCGCCGGCCTCCGTGCCCGTGAAAGTGGCCGCAGCGCATCGCGGTGACCTGGACCTCACCCTCAAAGTGATCGGTCGTGCCGAGGCGTTCTCCACGGTCAACGTGCAGGCGCGCGTCAGCGGTCAGCTGCAGTCGCTGCTGTTCACGCCGGGTGGCCAGGTGAAGCAGGGCGACACCATCGTCCGCATCGATCCCAGCCTGCTGCAGGCGCAGCTGGATCAGGCGCTGGGCAACCTCGCCAAGGACCAGGCTCAGCTCGACAACGCCAACACCATCATCAAGCGTTATCAGCCGCTGCTCGGCAAGGGTTATGTCGCGCAGTCCGACTACGACACCTACAAGGCCAACCAGGGCATCTATACCGCCTCGGTCAAGGCGGATCAGGCTGCGGTGGAGCTGGCGCGCACGCAACTGAGCTACGCGCAGATCCAGGCACCGTTCGACAGTATCGCCGGTGCGCCGCTGGTCTATCCCGGCGCGCAGGTGACGGCGAATGACACTTCCATCGTCGTGCTGAACCAGATCCGCCCGATCAACGTGACGTTCTCCATTCCGGAGACAGGGCTGGATGGCATCAAGGCCACCATGGCGCGCGGCAAGGTGCCGGTGACGGTGAACATCCCCGGCTCGAAAGGCGCTGCGATGGAGGCCGAGCTCAACTTCATCAACAACGCTGTGGACGCCACCACCAGCACGATCCAGCTGAAGGCGCATTACGCCAACGACGATGTGCGCCTCACCCCGGGCCAGTTCGTGGAAGTGTCGCTGCCCACCACGCGCCTCAACAACGTGGTGACGGTACCCGTGGTGGCCTTGCAGAACTCGCCACTCGGTAGCTTCGTGTTCATCGCCAACGCCGATGGCACGGTAGAGCAGCGCATGGTGACGGCTGGCCCCACGACAGGCGCGCAGATCGTGATCGAGAAGGGGCTCGCCGGTAACGAGAGCGTGGTGACGGACGGCCAACTGTTGCTTGTCGACGGCGCGCACGTGCACGTCGTCACCGACAACGGCTGAGCCGGGCATACGCATGAATCTGCCTGCTCTTTGCATTCAACGACCGGTAATGACCACGCTGCTGATGGTGGCGTTGCTGGTGTTTGGTGTCGCTGCGTATCCCAAGCTGCCGGTCAACGAGCTGCCCAACGTCGACTTTCCCACCATCAGCGTGAGCGCGAGCCTGCCCGGTGCCGCGCCGGAAACCATGGCAACCGCCGTGGCGACGCCGCTGGAGAACCAGCTCTCTACCATCGCCGGCATTCAGTCGATGACCTCGACCAGTGCGCTGGGTTCGACCTCGATCACGCTGACCTTTGAGCTAGACCGCAACATCGACGGCGCGGCGCAGGACGTGCAGGCCGCCATTTCCTCGGCACAGCGCCAGCTGCCCACCAACATGCCCACACCGCCGACGTTCCGTAAAGTGAACCCGGCCGATGCGCCCATCCTCTATCTCACGCTGCGCTCCCGCACGCAGCCGCTGTCGGTCGTGGACGACTACGCGGAGACGCAGCTCGCGCAGCGCCTGTCGATGATCGATGGCGTGGCGCAGGTCAGCGTGTACGGTGCACAGAAGTACGCCGTGCGCATCAGCGTGGACCCGCAGAAGCTGGCCGCCAGCGGCATCGGTATCGACACGGTGCAGAGCGCCATCTCGGCGTCCAACGTGAACCTCGCCACGGGTTCACTCAACGGCAATCGCCAGTTGCTGCAGATTCGCTCGGACGGCCAGCTGCAACGCGCGAATCTCTACAACAACATCATCGTCGCTTATCGCAACGGTGCGCCGGTGCGGTTGTCCGATCTCGGCAAGGCCGAAGACAGCGTGCAGAACGACCAGGTGGCGAGCTGGTACAACGGCGAGCGCGCCATTGTGCTGGCCATCCAGCGTCAGCCGGGCTCCAATACGGTGGCCACCATCGACCGCATCCGCGGCGTGCTGCCCACTTTCGAGGCCACCCTGCCGCCGTCCATCAAGCTTGCTGTGCTGTACGACCGTTCCGAGTCCATCCGCGAATCGGTGAACGACGTGCAGTTCACGCTGATGCTGGCGGGCGTGCTGGTGGTGTTGGTGATCTACCTATTCCTCGGTAATGCATCGGCCACGCTGATCCCCGCGCTGGCGTTGCCGGTATCCATCGTCGGCACATTCGGCGGGATGTTCGCGCTGGGCTACAGCCTGGACAACCTGTCCTTGCTGGCATTGACGTTGGTCGTTGGCTTCGTGGTGGACGATGCCATCGTGATGCTGGAGAACATCGTGCGCCATGTCGAAGACGGCATGGACCCGTACGAGGCGTCGCTCAAGGGCGCTAGCGAGATCGGGTTCACCATCTTCTCCATGACGCTGTCGCTGGTTGCGGTGTTCCTGCCCGTGATGTTCATGGGCGGCATCGTTGGCCGTCTGTTCCATGAGTTTGCCGTGACATTGAGCGTGGCGATCCTGATTTCAGGCTTCGTCTCGATCACGCTCACGCCGATGCTGTGCAGCCGCTTTCTCAAGCATGCCGAACACGAGAAGAAGGCGCGCATCGTGCTTTGGTTCGACGCCGGCTTCGAACGTGTACGCCGCGGCTACGTGAGCACGCTGACCTGGGCGGTGCACCACCCGCGCAGCATCCTGGGGCTGTTCGCCGCAAGCCTGTTGGCGACGGGCCTGTTGTTTGTGGTGGTCGACAAGGACTTCATCCCGGCCGGCGACTCAGGCCAGCTCAACGTCAATGTCGAAGGGCCGGATGACACTTCGGTCAAGGGCATGATGCTACGCCAGCAGCAGTTGGCGAAGATTGTCGCGGACGATCCCAACGTCGCCAGCTACATGTCTTCAGTGGGCAGTGGCGGTGCGCGCACCACCACCAACAATGGCTCGTTGTCGCTTACGCTGAAACCCGCGTCGGAGCGTTCGCTCGACGTCAACGGCATCATCCAGGAACTGCGCGCGAAGTTTGCCGCGGTGCCAGGCATTCGCGCCTACATTCAGAACCCGCCGTCGATCCAGGTGGGTGGACGCCAATCAAAAGCGCAATACCAGTACACGCTGCAGTCGATCGACACGCAGGCGCTGTATGACTGGTCGGGCAAGGTGATCACCGCTTTTGCGAAGCTGCCCGGCTTTCAGGATGTCACCAGCGACTTGGATCTCAACGGTCCATCCATCGTCGTCAACGTGGATCGCGACAGGCTCGGCACGTTGGGCTTGACCATGGATCAGGTACAGACGGCGCTGGGTTCGGCATTTGGCGCCAGCCAGATTTCCACCATCTACGGCTCAGCGTCGCAATACTGGGTGATTCTGCAGGTCTACTACGCCTTGCAGAACGATCCCGACGTGCTGTCCCAGCTCTATGTCACATCGAGCAGCGGCACATTGGTGCCACTCAACGCCGTGGCGAGCTTTGAGCGTAAGCCGCAAGCACTCACGGTGAATCATCAGGGGCAGATTCCGGCGGTGACCGTGTCGTTCAACCTCGCGCCGGGCGTGAGCCTGAGTGAGGCCGTGGGCAGCATCAACGGTGCGATGAAGCAGATGAACCTGCCGCCGTCGATCACCGGCAGCGTGCAGGGCACGGCGCAGGCCTTCCAGGATTCGATGCAGGGCATGGGCTTGTTGCTGGTGCTGGCGCTGTTCGTGATCTATCTGGTGCTCGGCATTCTGTACGAAAGCTTCATACATCCGCTCACGATTCTTTCGGGCCTGCCATCCGCGGGCGTGGGCGCGCTGCTCACGCTGATGATCTTCCGTGCGCCGCTGGATCTGTTCTCCTTCGTCGGCATCGTGATGCTGATCGGCATTGTGAAGAAGAACGCGATCATGATGATCGACTTTGCGCTGGAAAAGCAGCGCAGCGAAGGCACGGACCCGGCATTGGCCATCGTCGAGGCCTGCCACGTACGCTTCCGCCCGATCATGATGACCACCATGGCGGCGTTCGCAGGCACCTTGCCGATCGCGCTGGGATTAGGTGCGGGCGCGGAGACGCGTCGCCCGCTGGGACTTGCCGTGGTCGGCGGCCTGCTGGTGTCCCAGGTGCTGACGTTGTACCTGACGCCAGTGATTTACCTGTATCTGGATCGCCTGCATGCGCGGTTGTCGCGCAAGCGACGGCTGATGGAGGCAGAGGCGGCGCACTGAGCGATACGCGCCTCATCAGGCAAAAAAAGGGCGGCCGTGGGCCGCCCTTTTTTTTATCCTGAAGCGGAAGAATTACTCTTCCGCGCCATCGTTCTTGAACGCGCCCGGCTTCGAGCCGAAGTCACCATCTGCCTGAGCAGCCATATACGAGAACGCTGCATAGACAGCCGCGTTCTGCGCCAGCTCCTTCGGATCGATCTTGTCGAGCGTGTCGTTGGCCGTGTGGTGGTAATCGAAGTAATCGGTACCGTCCTGCACCAGCGTCAGCGCGGCCATGCCCTTGCCATGCATCTGCGACAGGTCGGAGCCGCCACCGCCCGGCTTGGTGGCGTCGTAGTCAACGCCGATCGGGGCGAGCACCTTGGCGATCTGCTCGATCGCGCCGCGTGCTTCCGGCTTCACGCTGGCGCTCATCAACCAGACCTTGCGTGCGCCAAAGTCCGACTCCGTGCCCAGCTGGAACTTCGCTACTTCCGCCGCGTGCTTGTCTGCATAGGCGCGGCCGCCCCACAGGCCCATTTCTTCGTTGGCAAACGCGATCACGCGGATGGTGCGATCCGGACGTTGCGGCATGTCGTGGATTAGCTTGCCGGCGGCCATGGCAATCGCCACACCTGCACCGTCGTCGATGGCACCCGTGCCCGGATCCCACGAGTCGAGGTGGCCACCAATAGCGACCACCTGCTCAGGGTGCTTCTTGCCGGTGACTTCGCCGATGACGTTGGCGCCGGTGTAGGTACCGTTGAAACCGCAATCGAGATCGAGCTTGACGCTTACCGGCTTGCCGTAGCCGAGAATGCGGGTGAGCTGGTCGGCATCGGGGTTGGAAAGCGCGGCGGCGGGAATGGCGTCCTTGGGATTCTCGAAGCCCGTCACACCCGTGTGGGGCGTGCGGCTGTTGGCGTCGGTGCCGGCGGAGCGCAGCAGGAAGGCGGCTGCGCCCATCTTGGCGGCGATCACCGGGCCACCCACACGCACGCCCGACCCGATGGCGTAGTCATGGCCGTCCTTGTGGCGCTCCATGTGTGCGTCCACGTAGACGATCTTGCCCTTCACGCTGGCGGGAGCGGCCTTCTTCAGCGCATCGAGGCTGTCGAAGCGCACCACTTCTGCCGTGAGGCCGCCCTTGGGCGTGCCGGCGGAATAGCCAAGGGCAATCAGATCCAGCGGTTGCGGGAACGGCGCGACGATCTCGGCGTGTTCGCTCCGGCGCTCCCACAGCGGATAGGTCACCTGTTCGGTGTAGACCTTGTCGAAACCCAGCGCCTTGAACTTGGCAATGGCCCACTCACGACCGCGCACATCGGCAGGGCCGCCAGCCAGGCGCGGGCCCACTTCCGTGGTCAGCGAGGTGACGATCTCGTACGCCGTGTTGTCGTTCATTGCCTTGTCGCGCAGCTGTTCGGCCGTCTTTACGGCTGCTGCGGGGATGGTGGTCTGAGTGGCTGCGTTCGCCGTGCCGATGGCAAGCATCAGGCTGGCGGAAAGCAGGGTGAGCGACAGTCGGCGCATGAGACATATCCTTGGGCGGAAACGGCGATTATGGCCCGCCCCCATGTGGCTGCTTAGGCCAGAAGTCATGGTGCGGGAAACGCAAAAAACAGGTGGAACGAAAAAGGCGCCCGCGGGCGCCTCATTCGCGCATCGTTCCCCGTTGCTTACTTCGGGTTCTGCGACTTCAGCAGGTCGCGGATCTCGGTGAGCAACACCACGTCTGCCGGCGGCGCCGCTGGCGCGGCTTCCTGCTTGCGGGTGAGCTTGTTGATCGCCTTGACCACCAGGAAGATCGCAAACGCAATGATGAGGAACTGGATCAGGGTATTGATGAAGGTGCCATAGCCAATAGCCACTTCCGCGATTTTGTGCGCTGGATCGGTATTGTCAGCCGCTTTGAGCACCCATTTCATCTGCGTGAAGTCGATACCGCCGGTGAGCAGGCCGATGGGCGGCATGATGATCTGATCCACCAGCGAGGTGACGATCTTGCCGAAGGCGCCGCCAATGACCACACCGACCGCAAGGTCGATCACGTTGCCACGCATGGCGAATTCTTTGAACTCTTTGAGCATGCTCATGCTTTCTCTCCCTGGGCCGGATGGCGTTGTGACTTTTAGGATGCTCTGAACTATTCAGCGAGGGTGTCACTGGTTCTGTTTGCCTGCCGCTGTGTGTTGCGATGGTGAAGGCAGGCTGGTGGCCTGTCGAGACAGCGCGGCGCGCAGCGGCAGGCAAACAGAGCCGGCCCTGCGGGTGATGTCCAGAAAGCCCGCATGCCGCAGTGCGCAACTTGCCCAGGCAGCCAGCCTGGGCGGCGTCACGCCCCGCACCCTGTGGGCTTTCTGGACATCATGCCACCCGCGTTGAATAGTTCAGAGCATCCTTCACGCAGCAGACCATGGACGCGACAGGCAATCGCGTCCATGGATTCAGGCAACCTTGCCTTCCAACGTGGCGACACCGACGAGCTCCGCGCGGAAGTGGTCGCCGCGTTGCAGCGCCGATACACCTGCGGGCGTGCCGGTGAAGATCAGGTCGCCTGCCTTCAACTCGAACAGGGTCGACAGGATGGCGATGATCTCGTTCACGCCATGCACCATATCGCCCAGGCGGCCATGCTGGCGCTGCTGACCGTTGATGGCGAGCGTCAGTGCCGTGTCGGCGTCGAGCTTCACCTCGCTCGCTGGCCGCAAGGCGGAAACCGGCGCCGAGTGATCGAAGCCCTTGGCCACGTCCCAGGGGTGGCTCTTGGCCTTGGCGATGGCCTGCAGGTCGCGGCGGGTCAAGTCCAGGCCCACGCCATAGCCCCAGATCCGCTCAGCCGCCTGCGGGGCGGTCAGGTCGCGGCCGCCGCCACCCAGCGCCACCACCATCTCCACCTCGTGGTGCAGATCCTGCGTGGCTTGCGGGTAGATGACGTCGGCGCCGTCGGTCACCACCGCATCAGCGGGCTTGGTGAAGAACAGCGGGGTGTCCTTGTCCACCGTGGCGCCCATTTCCCGGGCGTGCTCGGCGTAGTTGCGGCCGATGCAGAAGATCCGGCGCACGGGGAAGCGTTGGTCGCTACCGATGATCGGCAGGCTCGGAATGGCAGGGGGTGTGATGGCGTATGACATGGGCGGGAAGGGTACCACCGTGGGCCATACGCGCCAGTCTATTGTCACGTCAGCTTTTTTCGGGCGTCGCTTGCGAGTACAACCGGCCCGGCTTTCGGCCCGCGGTATCGGTGGCGTGACATCTGTCACCGCGTTTGACTGATGAGGGCCTCTGGAGACGACAGCGCCACTCCAGCATCGTGTGTTACATCGAGGAACCGGCGTGGACCGGCAGGGAGAGCGTGTGGCAAATGCGGATCTGTTGAAAGAGCTGCGCATCGAGAAACACCTGCGCGAAGAGCACGGCCAGGGGCCGGGGCGCTGGCCGTGGGTTGTTGGCGGCGTGCTGCTCGTCGTGGCGATGGCAGCGCTGGTGGTATGGCTGTTGATGGGGCATCGCGCCATCGAAGTGCAGACCGCGCAGGCGCAATCTCCGGTGGCGAATGCCGCGGCCGGCGCTGTGCTGCAGGCCACGGGCTATGTCACCGCGCGGCGGCAGGCCACGGTATCGGCGCAGATCACCGGCACCCTGACCGACGTGCTGATCGAAGAAGGCGACCACGTGAAGCAAGGCCAGATCGTGGCCCGGCTGGACGACTCGCAGTACAAAGCCGCGCTGGATGCGGCTCGCACGGCGGCGGCCGCTTCGCATGCCTTGGTGGCGCAATACAAGGCGCAGCTGGCGCAGAACGAGCGCGATGCCGTGCGCAACGAAACACTCGCCAAACGTGGGCTGGTCCCCGAGCAGGTGGCCGAGCAGGCGCGGACCTTGGTCGACAGCACCCGTGCGCAACTCGTGTCGCAGCAACGCAGCGCGGACTCGGCGGATGCACAAGTGGTGGAGGCGCGGGTCAACTTCGACTACTGCGTGATCCGTGCCCCGTTCGACGGCGTGATCACCACCAAGGATGCGCAGGTCGGTGAAATCGTGTCGCCGTTCTCCGCCGGCGGTGGCTTCACCCGCACCGGTGTCGGCACGGTGGTTGATATGGATTCACTGGAAGTGGACGTGGACGTCAATGAGGCGTACATCGGCCGCGTGAAACCGAACATGCCTGCCGAAGCGGTGCTGGACGCGTATCCCGACTGGAAGATTCCCGCCCACGTCATCGCCATCGTTCCGGCCGCCGACCGCGGCAAGGCCACCGTGAAAGTGCGCGTGGCGATGGAGAAGAAAGATTCGCGCATCGTGCCCGACATGGGCGTGCGTGTGTCCTTCCTGGAACAGAAACAGGACGAGCCGCAAGCGCAGGCGCCGCAGGGTGCGCTGGTGCCGACGGCAGCCATTGCCCAGCGGGATGGTCGTGGCGTGGTGTTTATTGTCCGGGGCGACGCCGTGCAGCAGCACGATGTGCCGTCGACGGCATCGAAAGTCGGTGACCAGAGCTTGTTGCCGACGGGCATAGACGTGGGCGACACCGTAGTGGTGTCACCACCGGCGGAACTGAAGGACGGCGACCGGATCAAGAGCGCAGCCAAGCCTGCGCAGTAACCGGTGGGCAGTGCGTGATCGGGAGCATCGCCACCGGCGATGCCTGGCAATTCGCATCAGGAGTGAGAGCCATGGGCACGTTGATCGAAACCCGCGACCTTTCCAAGGTGTACGAACGCGGCAGGCAGAAAGTCGAAGTACTCCACCACATCAACCTGGATATCGCCGAAGGTGATTTCCTCGCATTAATGGGCCCCTCCGGTTCGGGCAAGACCACCTTGCTCAACCTCATTGGCGGCCTCGATACACCGACCGGCGGCAGCATCACCGTCGCCGGACAGCGCCTGGATCAGCTCTCGGGTGGCCAGCTCGCCAAATGGCGCGCTGCGCACGTGGGCTTTGTGTTCCAGTTCTACAACCTGATGCCGATGCTGTCGGCGCAGCGCAACGTGGAACTGCCGTTGCTGCTCACCAAGCTTTCCGCCGCACAACGACGCAAGAACGCGTCCATCGCGCTGCAATTGGTGGGTTTGGGTGAGCGCGCCACGCACAAGCCGAGTGAGCTTTCCGGCGGTCAGCAGCAGCGCGTGGCGATTGCTCGCGCCATCGTCTCCGACCCCACGCTACTGGTGTGCGATGAGCCGACCGGCGACCTGGATCGCCAGTCCGCCGAAGAAGTGCTCGGCCTGTTGCGCGTGCTCAATCGCGAGCACGGTAAGACCATCGTGATGGTCACGCATGATCCCAAGGCGGCCGAGTACGCCAATCAAACGCTCCATCTCGACAAGGGCACGCTGGTCGAACAGGCATTGGCGTGAGGATGCGACGATGAAATATCTCCATCTCATCTGGGCGGCGCTATTCCGGCGCAAGGCCCGCACGATACTTACGCTGGTATCGATCATTGCCGCGTTCCTGCTGTTCGGCATGCTCGATGCGGTGCGTACCTCATTCAACCAGGCGGGGCAGAGTGCCAACGGTGCACAACGCCTGCAGACCGGCTCCAAACTGTCCTTCATCCAGACCCTGCCGCAGTCGCTGGAAGCGCAGATCGCGCAGGTACCTGGCGTGAAGATGGTGACCTACGCCAACTGGTTTGGCGGTGCGTATCAGGATCCGCACAACCAGGTCTTCAGCTTCGCGGTGGAACCCAACTACATTGACCTCTATCCAGAGATCGAAGTGAGTCCAGCTGAGCGCAAAGCGTTCGATGATACGCGCACAGGTGTGCTGGTCGGCGAAGTGCTGGCCAAACGGTTCAACTGGAAAGTGGGCGACAAGATTCCCTTGCAGTCCACCATCTTCCCGAACCGCCAGGGCAGCAAGAACTGGACGTTCGACATCGTGGGCATCCTGCACTCCAAGGACAAGAAAGCCGGCGGTTTCTATGACCAGATGCTGTTACTGCATTGGAAGTATTTCGACGAAACCACGCCGTTCAATCGCGGGACGGTGGGTTGGTATGTGACGCGCGTAGCGGATGTAAATCAGGCCGATCGTGTCGCCAAGGCAATCGACGCGATCTCCGCCAACTCCGACCATGAAACGCGTACGCAGACCGAACAGGCCGCTACCGCCAGTTGGATGAAGCAGCTCGCGGACATCGGCCTTATCGTGGGTTCGATCATGGGTGCGGTGTTCTTCACCCTGCTGCTGCTGTCGGGCAATACCATGATGCAGGCGGTGCGCGAGCGCACCAGCGAGTTGGCCGTGCTCAAGACGATTGGTTTCTCCAATCACGCGGTGCTCGGCATCGTGTTGGCCGAGTCGGTGCTGCTGCTGTTGCTCGGTGGCGTCATTGGACTGGCGCTGGCATCACTGATCATCCCGGGGATAAGCGCAAACAGCGGCGGCATGCTCAACCTGCCTGTGGTGGGTGCGAGCAGCTGGATTCTCGGCGTGGTGCTGATGATCGCCATCGGCCTGCTGGTGGGCGCGTTGCCGGCCATACGGGCGATGCGGCTGAACATCGTCGACGCGCTTGCGGGCCGCTGAGGAGAGCGACATGAATAATTTCCTGATCAATCTCGGTCTGCTCGTTCTCGTGGTGGCGGCCATTGCCTTCTGGATCGCGCTGCCGTGGCAGGGCGCCATCGTGCTGGTGCTGCTGTTTGCCTTGTGGGTGGCTTTCACGCGTTCCGGTCGACGCGCCGCCTCTGTGGCGAGCGTGGGCATCAGCACGCTGAGCCAGCGGCTGGGTTCGTCGGCCGTTATCGTGATCGGCATTGCCGGTGTGGTAGGCGTGCTGGTTGCCCTGCTCGCGATGGGTGAGGGTTACGGTGAAACACTGCGCAATACAGGCAGCGCTGACACTGCCATCGTGATGCGCGGCTCCTCCGCCGCCGAAGTGATGTCGGTGCTCGACCACGACAGCGTGACGCTGATTCCGCAGGCTGCAGGCATCGCAAAGGATGCGAAGGGCCAACCCATCGCTTCACCCGAGATCGTCGTGGCGGCCAACCTTCCGATCAAGGGCGGTACCGCAGACGATGAAGGCAGCGTGCAGTTGCGTGGCGTGAGTGAGCAGGCGTGGGCTGTGCGTCCCAACGTAAAGATCGTCGAAGGGCGCAACTTCCAACCCGGTATGCGCGAGCTGGTTGTGGGCAAGGGCGCAGCCAAACAGTTCGACGGGCTGACGCCCGGTCACACCATCAAGCTGGGCAACCAGCAATGGACGGTGGTCGGCGTGTTCTCCTCGGGCGATGCGATGGACTCGGAAGTGTGGGGTGATGCCAGTGTGGTGGCGGATACCTATCGTCGCGGCAGCAGCCGTGCCTCGGTGACGGTGCGGCTGACCGACCCCAAGGCTTACGACGCTTTCAAGAAAGAGCTGGAAGACAACCCGCAACTGAAGGTCGACGTCAGCACCACGATCGACTACTTCAGCAAGCAGTCCGAAGGCATGACCAAGGTCATCCGCATCATGGGCATCGCGGTGGGCCTGATCATGGCGATCGGTGCCATGTTCGGTGCACTCAACACCATGTTTGCCGCCGTGGCTGCGCGTGCCAGGGAAATCGCCACGTTACGCGCCATCGGCTTCCGTGGTTTTCCCGTGGTGGTGGCGATCATGCTGGAGACCATGTTGCTGGCGCTGATCGGCGGCTTGCTGGGTGGTTTGCTCGCCTGGTTGATCTTCAACGGCTACAGCGCTTCCACGCTGGCTGCCGGTACGGTGGGCAAGCTGAGCTTTGAGCTGCGCGTATCGCCGGAGCTGTTGTGGACCGGTTTGAAGTGGGCGCTGGCCATTGGCTTTATCGGTGGCCTGTATCCAGCGGTGCGCGCGGCACGACTGCCGGTGACGACGGCCTTGCGCGAACTTTGATCCGCACATCGGGAAACAAAAAGGGCGCAGCGGATGCTGCGCCCTTTTTTATTTGCTACGGCATCACGGGCGGCACATAGGCCAGGGTCAGGCCCAGCGCCCACAACAGGCCCAGCACCAGTGGCACGTGCACCAGTAGCTGCATAAACGTGAAGCCGACGATGTCGCGCGCCTTCAGCCCGAGCACGCCGAGCAGCGGCAGCATCCAGAACGGATTGATCAGGTTAGGCAACGCTTCGGCGGCGTTGTACACCTGCACCGCCCAACCCAGGTGCACGTGCAGGTCGTTGGCGGCTTGCATGACGTAGGGCGCTTCCACCAGCCACTTGCCACCACCCGACGGTACGAAGAAACCGAGTACGGACGAATAGACACCCATCACCAGCGGGAAGCTGTCGGTGGTGGCGATATGCACGAACAACCCGGAAAGCCGATGCGACAAGGTCACGTCACCGACGCCGGGCGCGTGCGTGAGCAAGGCCGCGATGCCGCCGTACAGGGGAAACTGGATCAACACACCCGCTGTGCTGGGC
>NZ_JAELTQ010000105.1 GCF_016428905.1 Dyella sp. ASV24
CTTAGCGGCCTTAGCAGCCCTGGGGGCCTTTGCAGCCTTGGTGGCCTTCACGACCTTAGCGGCCGCAGCCTTCTTCACGGTGCGCTTCTTGGCAACCTTCTTGACGGCCTTCTTCGCAACCTTCTTGGTCGCGACCTTCTTCACGGCAGCCTTCTTGGCAGCCGCCGGACGCTTCTTGGCGACAGCCTTGCGGGCGGTCTTCTTGGCGGCAGCCTTCTTGGCGGCCGGCTTGCGGGCGACCGGCTTCTTGGAAGCGGTCTTCTTCACGGCGGTCTTCTTGGTCGCCTTCTTGGCGGCCTTCTTAGCAGTGGCTTTCTTGGCAGTGGCCATAGTTCGTCTCAGCTCCTCATCAGTTGGCAGTGGTTGCCCAGTAAAAGCGTGTAGGAACGCCTCCACCAGCAAATCGCTGTTGGTGGCGTGCCGAAGATTGTTCACCTGACGACGGGTGCGTTCGTCAGATAGGGGCCTCAAAATGTGCAGCGGGATCGAGACCGTGATCTTGCGTACTGCGCCGGCCTTCTCTCCATGCTCGACATAAGGCTTGATGAATTTCGATGTTGCCATGGCACCCGTTCTCCGTGTTCCGATGCGAAAGCTATTCCTGAAGATTTCAACTGTCAATTGATTTTAACCATGAAATCAATCCGTTTCACCCACCCCAAGGAGGGTCCAAACCCCCGCCAGACAAGGCCTTACAGGGGGTAAAGGGCATTTTCATTTGGACGTCCAAACATCCAGATGTAAATGTACAAGTCATTACCTTTAAACCAATAAAACCGCTAAAAACAAGGCATTTTGTCTTTTCACGGCCTAGCGCACTGCAACATGCGTGTCTCATAACCTAAGACACATCAAGCACATGCCGAGCGCATCCTGGAGACGCCCTCCTGGATGAACGAAACTCGACTGAAAAATTTTTTCGGTGGGTCGCCCGAAAAGGTGGTCCCGAACCTCCCGGAAGGGTGTCGGACGCATCGAAGAGGGTCGCTTCGTCACCTCTCCCCCAATTTTCCATCGTCACCCGCCTGGACATCTATCGGCATGGACGGCGACAACTGCAGCGCAAAAAACGAAGCGTCCGTCACTGCCGAAAAGTGTCTGCGCAAGTCGAAAAAACGCAGGGACGTCCACTCAAAAAAGACGCCGGCCGCTTGAGGCGGCCGGCGTCGGGTGAAGCATCAAAGACCGGGGCTTAGTGGTCTTCGTTCTCGATCAGCTCGGCGTAGGCGTCAGCATCGAGCATCTCATCGAGCTCGCCGCGATCGCTGGCACGGACCAGGAAGATCCAGCCATCGCCGAAAGCATCTTCGTTGATGGTTTCGGGCTTGTCGTTGAGGTTCTCGTTGACCGCGACAATCTCGCCGGAGACCGGGCTGTAGATGTCCGAAGCGGCCTTGACCGACTCGACCACGGCCACGCCGTGACCGGCCTGCACGCTCGCGCCGATCTCGGGCAACTCGACATACACCAGGTCGCCAAGCTGGCCCTGGGCATGGTCGGAGATACCCACGCGCACCAGGCCATCGTCTTCGACGCGGGCCCACTCGTGGGACTTGAGGAATTTCAGATCGCCGGGAATCTCGCTCATGATCGAATCCAGTCGTTGATATGGGGTCATGGGTGGAGCGGCAATTCTAGCCGCTCCATCGGGTTGGCAACACGGGCTGAGCCCAGGTTGCCGCAAGGTAAAAAATCAGATGCCTTCGCAGGGCTTGCCGTCGCGCACGAAGGGGTACTTCACCACGCGTACCGGCACTTCCTTGCCACGGATGTCCACGCGCACGTCACCCGGTTCGCCAGCGGGAATGCGCGCAAACGCCACCGCCTTGTTGAGGGTCGGGGCGAAGCTGCCAGAAAGGATCTCACCCGCACCGTTGGCGGTGAGCACCGGCTGGCCGTGACGCAGCACGCCCTTCTCGTCGAGCACCAGGCCGACCATCACGCGCTTCACACCGGCAGCTTTCTGCGCCTCGAGCACCTTGCGGCCGATGAAGTCGCGGCCCTCGTCCAGGGCGATCGTCCAGCCAAGGTTGGCCTCCCACGGCGACACGGTTTCATCCATGTCCTGACCGTAGAGGTTCATGCCCGCCTCCAGGCGCAGCGTGTCGCGTGCGCCCAGCCCGGCCGGCGCTACACCAGCGGCAGCGAGCGCCTGCCAAAGGGCGACGGCGTGTTCCTGCGGCACGATGATTTCAAAACCGTCCTCACCGGTGTAGCCAGTGCGGGCGACAAACAGCGGGATGCCGTGCGGCCCCTGCGCGGCGGCCGCGGCAAACTTGCCGAGCTTTTTGATGCGCTCGTGATCCACCTCGGCCAGCAGGCCGATGACCTTGTCACGGGCATGGGGGCCCTGCACGGCGATCATGGCGAACTCTGGGCGCTCCTTGACCTCGACATCGAAGGCCTTGGCCTGCTTCTCGATCCACTGCAGGTCCTTCTCACGGGTGGCGGCATTCACCACCAGGCGGAAGAACTCTTCGCCCAGGAAGTAGACGATCAGGTCGTCGATCACCCCACCCTGCTCGTTGAGCATGCAGGAGTACAGCGCCTTGCCCTGCACCTTGAGCTTGTCCACGCTATTGGCCAGCAGGTGGCGCAGAAACTCTCGCGTGCGCGCACCGTGCAGATCGACCACCGTCATGTGGGAGACGTCGAACATGCCGGCGTCACGGCGGACGGCGTGGTGTTCCTCGATCTGCGAGCCGTAGTTGATCGGCATGTCCCAGCCGCCGAAATCGACCATGCGCGCGCCGAGCGCACGATGGGTGTCATTGAGTACGGTCTTTTCGGTCATCGCAGTCGTGCTCTGGGGAAAGAGACATTATCGCCGGGCGCATCGACACATTCCAAGCCGAGCGCTCAAGGCACCTACCGTGCGTTGACGTATCGGTGGCACGTCGTGCAGCGCAACATGCAGAGGGCAGGACGTCCCCATCACATGGCCATCCCGGCAGTCGCCGGGATGGCTATAGACACGACAATGGCCCCAACGCTCCGGTCAGCGCGCGTGCGGCGAATGCCCCAGCCCCGTGAGCAGTTGTTCAACAACCTGCTCGGCAAGCTGTTCGGGGCGCAGCCCCGCCGTGCGCAGGCGCAGCTCCGCGTGGTCAGGCATCTCGTACGGCGAGTCGATGCCGGTGAAATTGACGATCTCACCGGCACGAGCCTTGCGATAGAGACCCTTGGGGTCGCGCCGCTCGCACTCGTCCAACGTGGTATCGACGAACACCTCGAGGAACTCGCCCTCATCGAACAGCCCGCGGGCGAACTGGCGTTCGCTCTGGAACGGCGAGATCACGCACACCAGCACGATCAGCCCGGCATCGACCATGAGGTGAGCGACTTCGGCGACACGCCGAACGTTCTCCACCCGCGCCTCGGGCGTAAAGCCCAGGTCCTTGTTCAGGCCATGGCGCAGGTTGTCGCCGTCCAACATATAGGTGTGATAGCCGAGCGAGTGCAGGCGTCGCTCGACCAAATTGGCAATAGTCGATTTACCAGCGCCGGAAAGCCCGGTGAACCAAAGGCAGCGCGGTTGCTGCCCCTTGCTGACGCTGCGCACCTCCTTATCCAGGTCGGTGTGCTGCCAGTGCACATTGGCCGCGCGGCGCAATGCAAAGTCCAGCATGCCGCAACCAACGGTGGCGTGGGTGGTGCGGTCGATCAGGATGAAGCCGCCCAGGGTGCGATTGGCCGCGTACGACTCAAAGGCAACGGCATGGTCGAGATCGATATTGCAGTAGCCGACCTCATTGAGGTCGAGACGGCGGGCCGCCAGTTCAGCCTGCGTGTTCACGTCCACCTTGTGCTTGATCGAGGTGATACGCGCATTGACCGTACGCGAGCCGATCTTGAGCCAGTAGGCACGATTGGGCAGCAGTGACTCATCACCCATCCATAAGATGTGAGCGGCGAACTGATCAGCCACCGGCGCGGGTCGGGCCGCGTCGGCAATCACGTCGCCGCGGCTGACGTCGATCTCGCGGTCGAGTGTCAACGTCACCGCCTGACCGGCCACCGCCTCCTGCAGATCGCCATCGGCGGTCACGATGCGCTCGACGCGGGCACGACGCATCGCCGGCTGCACCACGATCTCCGAACCCACCGCCAGCCGGCCGCCGCTGACCGTGCCGGCATAGCCGCGAAACGAGGCATCAGGCCGGTTCACCCATTGCACCGGCATGCGGAACTCTTCGGCCTGCGCCACCGTCGTGTCGGCAGACTCCAGCCATTCCAGCAATGTAGGGCCCTGGTACCAGGGCATCCGCATCGAGCGCTTGCCAACGTTGTCGCCGCCCGGCGCAATGACGGGCAGGCAATGCACGGTCGTGATGCCCAACTGTGCGGCCAGCTCGCGGTATTCATGGGCGATAGCCGCGTAGATGTCTTCGCGGCAATCCACCAGATCCATCTTGTTGACCGCCAGCACCACCTGACGAATGCCCATCAAGGCACAGATATAGCTGTGACGGCGTGTCTGCGGCAGCAGGCCTTTGCGCGCGTCTACCAGTACCACGGCCAACTGGGCCGTGGAGGCGCCGGTGGCCATGTTCCGGGTGTACTGCTCGTGCCCCGGGCAGTCCGCCACGATGAAGTTACGGCGTGGCGTATGGAAATAGCGGTAGGCCACATCAATGGTGATGCCCTGCTGACGCTCGGCATCAAGGCCGTCGGTGAGCAGAGAGAAATCCAGCGCATCCGGGTCGCCCCCCTGGGGTTTGCGGCTGTCGCGGGCCAGCGTGGCAAGCTGGTCGTCCGGCACCATGCCGGCGTCATAAAGCAAGCGGCCGAGCAGCGTGCTCTTGCCGTCGTCAACGCTGCCGCAAGTGATGAAACGCAACAAACCGGTGTCCGGGGCAATGCTCTTGGCGGTATCGAGCGTAGTCATCAGAAGTACCCCTCCTGCTTCTTGCGCTCCATCGACGCACTGCCGTCGTTGTCGATCATCCGGCCCTGACGCTCCGAGCTACGCGAGGCGGCCATCTCGTCGATGATCTGGTCCAGCGTAGCGGCGGTCGACTCGACCGCGCCGGTGAGCGGATAGCAGCCCAGGGTGCGGAAGCGGACATGGCGCATTTCCACCTTCTCACCGTCGCGCAGGTCGAACCGGTCATCGTCCACCATGATGAGAGCACCATCGCGCTCCACCACCGGGCGCTGCTTGGCGAAATACAGCGGCACTACCGGAATCCGCTCGCGGCGGATGTAGTGCCAGACATCCATCTCGGTCCAGTTGGACAAGGGGAAGACGCGCACGCTCTCGCCCTTATGGATCTGGGTGTTGAAGGTGTGCCACAACTCGGGGCGCTGCTGCTTGGGATCCCAGCGGTGCTGCGCATTGCGGAAGGAGAACACGCGTTCCTTTGCGCGGGATTTCTCCTCGTCCCGGCGCGCGCCACCAATAGCGGCGTCAAAACCGTACTTGTCCAGCGCTTGCTTGAGCGCCACGGTCTTCATCACGTCCGTATGCACGGCCGAGCCATGCGTGAGCGGTGAGATGCCCTGGCGAACCCCTTCCTCGTTGATGTGGACCAATACCTCTACGTCGCCCGCCGCGGCCACCTCATCGCGGAACGCGATCATCTCGCGAAATTTCCAGGTGGTGTCCACATGCAGTAACGGCATCGGCGGACGCGCCGGGTAGAAGGCCTTGCGCAGCAAGTGCAGCAGGACCGAGGAGTCCTTGCCGATGGAATACAGCATCACGGGGCGCTCGAAAGCGGCGGCCGTTTCGCGAAAAATGTGGATGCTCTCGGCCTCGAGGGCGTCCAGATAGGACATGGAAGACATGCGTGGCGTCACTGGTTCCTGGGGCCTCGGTAGCTGCCGGGCGTGCGATCAATGGGGCAATTTAGCGGAAAATGGCGCGCACGGCAGTGCCAGAGGCCACAAGGTCTAGGGAAACGCTTCAGTACGTTCTTCGATGACGCCACCATCATTTCGTCACCTGCACTGGGCGACACTCCATTAAGATTTCGCCCCATGAGTACATCGATGGCGACAGGAAGCGCACAACTCGATGCCACGACCACGCCGCCACGCCTGCGCGTGGCCGGCGACTGGACGCTGGCGCACTACGCCACACTCGAGCGTGCAGTCGACACGCTGAAGAGCCGACTGGACAAGACCACCCCCATCGACCTGAGCCATCTGGGCGCACTGGACACGGCTGGCGCTGCATTGCTGGCCGGACTGCTCGGCGCCAACCGACTTAGCGACCTGGCCACCGATGACCCCACCCTGCCCGCCGCGCAGCGTGCCTTGCTGCAAACCGTTGGCAAGGCCATGGCCGGCTATGTGGAGCCACGCACCACGCGTCGCCATAACACGGCGACCGAACTGCTGGCGCGCATCGGCGCGACCATGGAGGGCGTCTGGCACCAGCAGGTACGCCTGCTCGGCTTCGTCGGACTGACCCTGGAAAGCCTGTCCAGGACGATCTTTCGCCCTCGCCGATGGCGGGTTACTTCGCTGGTTTCCCACGTGGAGCAAACCGGTCTGGACGCCGTTCCCATCGTGGCACTGCTGACCTTCATGGTGGGCGCGGTGGTGGCCTTCCTCGGCTCTACCGTGCTCGCTGACTTCGGCGCCACCATTTATACGGTGGACTTGGTGGCGTTCTCGTTCCTGCGCGAGTTCGGTGTGCTCCTCACCGCCATCCTGATGGCCGGCCGCACGGCCAGCGCGTTCACTGCACAGATCGGATCGATGAAGGCCAACGAGGAGATCGATGCCATCCGTGCACTCGGCCTCGACCCCATGGAGTTGCTGGTGCTGCCTCGCGTACTGGCCATGCTTGTGTCGCTGCCCATGCTCACCTTCCTCGCCATGATCGCCGGCTTGGTGGGCGGCGGTCTGGTATGTGCCTTGGTGCTCGACATACCACCGGTGATGTTCGTGAACCTGGTCAAGTCAGATATCGGTGTGAGGCATTTCCTCGTCGGCATCGCCAAGGCGCCGATATTCGCCTTCCTGATCGCCGTGGTCGGCTGCCTTGAAGGGTTCAAGGTGAGCGGCAGCGCGGAGTCCGTCGGCGAGCACACCACCTCGGCCGTGGTGCAGTCGATCTTCGTGGTGATCCTGCTGGACGCGGTGGCTGCACTCTTTTATATGGAGATGGGCTGGTGAACGCCGTCGCGAAACCTCAGCCGGTCGACAACGTCATCCAGGTGCGCGACCTGGTGAACCGCTTCGGCACACAGACCGTGCACGAGCATCTGGATCTGGACGTCCGGCGCGGCGAAATCCTTGGCGTAGTTGGCGGGTCGGGTACCGGCAAGTCGGTACTCCTGCGCAGCATCGTGGGATTGCGCCGCCCCACCTCCGGGCAGGTCCGAGTGTTTGGGCAAGATCTGCTGGACCTGTCACCCGATCAGCGCTCCCGCGTGGAACGGCGCTTCGGCGTGCTGTTTCAGAATGGCGCGCTGTTCTCCTCGCTCAATATCGTGGAGAACGTGGCGATGCCGCTGATCGAACACGCCGGGCTCCAGCGCCCTGACGCGCAGCAACTGGGTGGCGTGAAGTTGGCGTTGGCCGGCCTGCCCGCAGGAGCGGAGACCAAGTATCCCTCCGAGCTGTCGGGCGGCATGGTGAAACGCGCAGCGCTCGCGCGTGCCCTGGCACTGGATCCGGAGATCCTTTTTCTGGACGAACCGACTGCAGGCCTTGATCCGATCAGCGCCGCCGCATTCGACCAACTGATCCTTACCCTGCGCGATGCGCTGGGCCTGACGGTTTTTCTGGTCACGCACGACCTGGACACGCTGTACACGATCTGTGATCGCGTGGCCGTCCTTTCCCAGAAGAAAGTGCTGGTGGTCGGCCCGCTCGACGAAGTGGCGCAGTGCCCTGATCCCTGGGTGCAGGCCTATTTCCACGGTCCGCGTGGCCGCGCCGCCGAAGATGCACACGAACGCGACATATCTACCGAGGTGAAGTGACATGGAAACGCGTGCCCATCACGTACTCATTGGCCTGTTCACGGTGATCGTGGTCGCTGCCGCGCTGCTGTTCGCGCTATGGCTCGCCAAGTCCAGCTCGGATCGCCAGTTCGCCGAATACCAAGTGGTGTTCAACGAAGCGGTGAGCGGCCTCTCGCAGGGCAGCGCCGTGCAGTACAACGGAATCAAGGTAGGTGACGTCACCCAACTCAAGCTGGACCCCAAAGACCCCCGCAAAGTGCTGGCACGTATTCGCGTGGGTGGCGATACACCGGTGAAGCAAGACACCCATGCCAAGCTCACGATGACCGGCGTCACCGGCTTGTCGATCATCCAGCTCAGCGGCGGCTCGCCGGGTAGCCCGTCGCTGGAATCCCGCGACGGACAACCGCCGGTGATCGTCGCTGACCCATCGCCGCTCAGCCGCATCCTTGCCAATGGCGAGGACTTGGTAACCAACATCAACGAAGTGGTGGCGCGCGCCAACATGCTGCTGTCGCCGGAGAATACCGACCGCATCAGCCGCACGCTGGAGCATCTGGACCAGGCAACGGGAGCCATTGCCGGTCAACGCGACGACATCCGCCAGCTCTTGCAGCAATTGGCACAGGCGAGCAAGCAGGCGAACGAGACGCTGGCTCAGACTGACCAGCTCATCCGCAACGCCAACGGCCTGGTCGACAACCAGGGACGCGCCACACTGGACAGCGCCAGCAAGGCCATGGCGTCGCTCGAACACTCTGCCGCCGACATTCAACGAATACTCGACAACAACAACGCCGCCATCAACGGCGGCCTGCAGGGCTTCAGCGAGCTGGGCCCTGCCGTGCGCGAGCTGCGCGACGCCGCCGGTTCACTGCGCGGCATCTCGCGGCGCTTCGACGATAACCCGGCCGGCTTCCTGCTCGGCCGCGAACGCAACAAGGAGTTTGAGCCATGAAGTTGCTCGCCCATCTTTTCGCCGGGACGGCGATCGCCCTGTTGAGCGCGTGCTCCGTGCTGCCCAAGTCGGAACCCCAACAGATCTACCGGCTTCCCGCCACCCCACTACCGCATGACGGTGGCGCAAGCGTGAACTGGTCACTACGCATCGACACGCCCCAAGCAGAACGCATGATCGATAGCTCGCGCATCACCGTGCTGCCGCAAGGCGACACGATAAGCGTCTACAAGGGCGCACGCTGGAGCGACTCGGCCACCACCCTGCTCCGCAACCGCTTCGTCGATGCCTTCCGTGACAATGGGCGCATCGCCGGGCTCAGTAGCGATGAAACCAGCCTGCAGGCGGATTACGTTCTATCCGGCGACCTGCGTGCCTTTCAATCTGTCTATGAGAACGGCCAACCCGTGGTGGTGATCCGCTTCGATGCACGACTGGTGAAAAGCAACGGGCTGCGCATCGTGGCTAGCCGACGCTTTGATATCACCCAGCCGGTGAGTGGCACCGCCGTACCACAGGTCGTCACCGCTTTCGGCCAAGCGACCGACGCGCTTGCCTCGCAACTGGTGAACTGGACGCTGCAGCAGCCGTTGGACGGCCGCGACACTCACACAAACTGAGTCACTAACTTAGCGCCGCGACGCATCCACCCAGCGGAATGTCAGATTGAGTCGCGGCCCCACGGCCGCGCTCGTCTTTGGCAGGTCGTGCAGGTAAAGCCGCTGTGTATGACCCGCCATGCGCAGCAAGCTGCCATGGCCCAGCTCGATACCCAGCACGTTGCCACCGCCGCCCTCATGACGCGGCTTTAGACGAAAACGCCGCACCGCACCCAGGCTCAGCGAGGCAATGATCGGCTGAGCCCCCAACTCAGGCTCATCATCGCTATGCCAGCCCATCGAGTCCTTGCCATCACGATAGAGGTTGGCGAGCACGCTGTTGAAGCGGGCTCCGCAGGCGTGAGCCACGCGATCGCGCAATGACGCAAGCACGGGCGTCCAGGGATGCGGTTCAAAGCGCGTGCGCGAGTACACGTAGGTTGCGTCCTCATCGCCAACCCAACAGCTAAGGCGGGGCGAATCCACCTCCCGCCCGAAGATGCGAATGCGATGGACCTCCCAGGGAATTGTCGCCTGCAATTCGGTCAGCAAGGCATCGGCTTCAGTCTCCCCCAGCCAACGCGGCCACAACGAAAGCTCGGCATCCGGGAGCGGAAGCGGCTGCCAGCCCCCGGATGTCGCTTGATCGAACAAGCCCACGCTGCCGCCCTTGTGCCGGATCAACGAATGGCGGGAAACGACGGCTCCACATCCAGCGTCGCCGCACATACCGATGCAAGTTCGAGCAGCCGCAGATCCGATCCGCGCGCCCCAACGAGTTGCAAGCCGATCGGCATGCCATCCGGCAAGTAACCCATGGGAATGTTCACGGCGGGGCAGCCGGCCAGGCTGGCAAAGCTGGTGAGATCCGCCTGCGAGTCGGGCACAGGCCCGTCCAACGGGAACGCCCCCTGCGGCGTCGTGGGCAACACCAGCACGTCGATCTGTGCAAACAGGCGGCGCATCTTGAGCGTAGCGGCATCGAGCACGCGATCCGCAGCCGCGTAGTCCGCCGCGCTCTTACCAGCGGCGTAACTCAGCAGGCGGCGGAAGTGCTCGGATGCGCGCTGATCGGTGTCGGCCAGATCTGCGGCAAACGTGCCCAACATCTCTGCTTCCATCAGCAACAGGCCAGCACGTCGCGTGCGCGCAAAATCCCAGTCGGCAAAGTCCACGATGCGACGCTCGCCCAGTTCCCGCGGCCATTTCGCCAGCGCTTCTTCGAAGACGTTCACCACATCCTGATGCACGCCAAGCGCCGTCAGGTTGGGTAGGAAACCGGCACGCAAGCGTCCCGGCTCCCAGTCCGGCGGCGACAACGCCACGCGCCGGCGACGCGAGCGCGGGTCATCCGCATCGTAGCCAGCCAACACCTGCAACAGCACGGTCAAGTCGTCCGCACTGCGCGCAAGCAAGCCCACCGTATCCAGACGCCGTGCCGCCGGCACCACACCGCGCGCGGAGATTTCGCCGTGCGTCGGCTTGAGTGCGTAGACGCCGCAATAGCTCGCAGGAATGCGAACGGAGCCGAGGCTATCCGTTCCGATCGCCGCAACGGCCAGCCCCGCGGCCACGGCAGCGGCGGCACCGCCTGACGAACCACCGGCGGTATAACCGTGGCGGTGCGGATTGTGCGTTGCACCGAAATGCGGGTTGTCAGTGACCGCACCCAACGCACCTTCGTCCATATTGGTTTTGCCAACCAACACCGCGCCCGAAGCGCGCAAGCGCGATACGACATGCGCGTCATCAGCCACCGGTTGGCGGCGACCGGCGAGACCAGCACGAGTGGGCCAGCCAGCCACGTCGAAGTTGTCCTTGAGTGCGATGGGGATGCCGTCCAACCGACCGATCACGCCATCGCGACGCCGATGCTGCGCCGCAAGAGCCTGCTCCTGCAGCATGGGTGAGCTCAGGCCGACATAGGCATTGAGTTGAGGGTTGATGCGCTCGATGGCTTCCAGATAGGTCTCGGCCAAGGCCTGTGGTTGCACACGCTCCACCGCTAGCCAATGCAACAACTGGCACATGGTGGCCCTGCGCAGATCACGTTCGCTGATGATTGGCTGTGCATTCATGCTCTCTTCCCTGGCTTGCCCTGAGTGGATTATGGCCGTTGCGGATGAAGGCCGCGCAAGGATCCGGTCACCGTTGCCCCCAGTGGCCCGAACCCGGACAATGCCTGCTTGCCCGTTCCATACGTCTGTGAACGGTATCGTGCCGCCCTAGCCCGTTGGAGTCCGCCATGAGCGACCGCGAAATCATGGAATACGACGTCGTCGTCGTTGGCGCAGGCCCCGCCGGGCTCTCGTTCGCCATCCGCCTCAAGCAGCTCAAGCCGGAAACCACGGTCTGCGTGATCGAAAAGGCGTCCACTATCGGTGCCCAGATCCTTTCAGGCGCCGTGATCGAACCGCAGCCGCTGGACGCTCTGCTACCCGGTTGGCGCGACAATCCGCCGCCGATCTGCGTACCGGCCACCGAGGACGAGTTCTGGCTGCTGAGCAAGACCGGCGGCCGCAAGCTGCCCGTGCCCCCGGGGATGACCAACCACGGCAACGTCATCGTGTCACTGGGCGCCATGTGCGCATGGATGGCTCCGCAGGCAGAAGCGCTTGGCGTGGACGTGTTTCCGGGCTTTGCCGCAGCCGACAATGTCTATAACGAGGATGGCTCTGTCGCTGGCGTGCGCATCGGCGACATGGGTGTGGCGAAGGACGGCTCCCACAAAGCGGGCTACACGCAGGGCATCGATATCAAGGCAAAGGTCACCGTGCTGGCCGAGGGCGCGCGTGGCAGCCTCACCAAGCAGCTGATCAAGCGCTTCGAGCTCGACAAGGACAGCGATCCGCAGGGTTACTCCATCGGTATCAAAGAGCTATGGCAGGTACCCGCCGGCCGCGTGCAGCCCGGCAAGATCGTGCACAGCTTCGGGTGGCCGGCTGACAACCACACATACGGTGGCAGCTTCCTGTACCACCTGGACAAGGATCGCATTGCGCTGGGTTACGTCAGCGGCCTCGACTACAGCGACCCGAACTACCAGCCGTGGGAGGCGTTCCAGCAATGGAAGAACCACCCCTCGGTGAAGTCGCTGCTCGAAGGCGGCAGCATTCTTTCTGCCGGTGCACGCGCCATCGTGACGGGCGGCTATCAGTCACTGCCGAAGGTGGAAATGCCTGGCGCGCTGCTGATCGGCGACACCGCAGGCCTGCTCAACGTGCCCAAGATCAAAGGCACGCACCAGGCCATCAAGAGCGGCATGCTCGCCGCCGAACACTTGGTGGCCAACGATCTGAACCCCGCCGGTTTCGATGCCAAGCTGCGCGCCTCGGACGTAATGGCCGAGCTCAAGAAGGTCCGCAACATCAAGCCCGGCTTCAAGAAGGGCTTGTGGTTCGGCATGTTGAACGCCGCGTGGGAAACCACGCTTGGCGGCGCATCGCCCTGGACGCTCAAGAACAAGGCCGACTGGTCGTCGCTGCACAAGCTCGGCGAGTGCGAGGAGCCCAAACGGGATTATGTGCAGCCACGCGAGCTGCCGCCACGCGACCGTCTGGCCGGCGTCTACTTTGCCGCCACTGAGCACGACGAAGACCAGCCCATTCACTTGCACGTATCCGACACCGACGTGTGCGTGACCAAGTGCGCCGTCGAGTACGGCAATCCCTGTACCCGCTTCTGCCCCGCGGGCGTCTACGAGATCGTCGACGACGAGGCAGGCAAGCGCCTGCAGATCAATGCCGCCAACTGCGTGCACTGCAAGACCTGCGATATCAAGGATCCGTACCAAATCATCAACTGGGTAACGCCGGAAGGTGGTTCGGGTCCGAATTACCAGAATCTGTAAGCGATGCGACGCATTCGGTTATCAGGCGGACACGCAGACGCGAGTGAAGTGACCTTTCCATGCCGGTAAGCAACATCCAGTGGCGTCTGCAACGCCTTCGTTATCTCCTGCACCGCGTAAAAGGCAGTTTTGCGCAGCGCGGCATGCATGGCACGCTTGCGCGTATCGCTCAAGAGTTCAAGCGGCATCCCGAGCAGGACCAAAGCCTGCGGCTGGAGCCGCTCGATGTTCCATTCGTGCCGTTCGCACTTCCGCTCGACGAACTCCCCACCGTTTCGATCATCATCCCGATTCACAACAAGCTGCAGTGGACACTGGCTTGCCTGCGCTCTGTCGCCCGGCACACATCCAAGGCAACCTTCGAAACCATCGTGATCGATGATGCGTCTACCGACGGCAGCAGCGAAGTTCTTGAGCAGGTCGATGGCCTGCGCCTGATACGCAACGCGGAAAACCTGGGTTTCATTGGTAGCTGCAATGCGGGTGCTGCGGAGGCGCGTGGTCGATTCCTGCTGTTCCTCAACAACGATACGCAAGTCACCGCCGGCTGGCTTGACGCCCTGCTTCAAGCCCACGCCGACGAACCGGCTTGCGGCATCGTAGGCAGTCGTTTGGTATATCCCGACGGTCGCCTGCAGGAAGCTGGTGGCTTGGTGTATTCCGATGCCAGCGCATGGACCGTTGGCCGCTTCGAACGGCGTGACGATCCACGCTATCTGTATCGCCGCGACGTGGACTACGTCTCCGGCGCATCACTGTTGATCGAGCGCGACCTGTACAACCAGATAGGCGGATTCGATACCCGCTATGCGCCCGCTTATTGCGAGGACATGGATCTCGCATTCGCCGTACGCGCAGCCAACAAGCGGGTCGTCTACGAACCTGGCAGCGTTGTCGTGCATTGCGAAGGCATCAGCTCTGGTCTCGACCCATTTGCCGGGGTCAAGCAGTACCAGACGGTCAATCGCGCCAAGTTCATCGAAAAATGGGGCAAGACGCTGGAGCAACAGCCAGCACCGGGCACACCAGTGGACAAGGCGTTGCACCATGACGGTGCCAGGCACATCTTCATCATGGATGCCCTGACCCCCGACCCGACGCGCGATGCGGGATCACAGCAGCTCTACAACATCATGCGGCTGCTACGCAGCATGGGTTGGCGGGTCACCTTCATGGCCGACAATCGTCAGTCGTCCGAGAAGGAAATCAAGATGCTCGGCCAGCTGGGCGTAGAGACGCTCTGCAAACCTTACTCGCCGTCGCTCGTGGATTGGCTGAAGCGCGAGGGTCGTAACCTGAGTGCGGTGATGCTGTGCAGGTACTACGTTGCGGACAGCAATCTCTCGCTGGTGCAACAACTGGCGCCGCAAGCCAAGCGACTCTACGACACGGTGGACTTGCATTTCCTACGTGAGCAACGCGCCGCGGAACATACCGGCAACGCGACCCTGTTGCGCCAGGCCAGCGCGTCCAAACAAAGAGAGTTCGCGGTGATACGCGCCTGCGACGCCACCTTCGTGGTCAGCACTGTTGAACAGGAATTGCTGTTGCGAGAACTTCCTGGAGCCAACGTGCTGCTACTGCCCAATATGCACGAGATCAAGGGCAGCCAGAGGCCATTCGCGCAGCGTCATGACGTGGTCTTCGTCGGTGGCGCCGGACATCCGCCCAACGTGGATGCTGTGCAATGGCTCGCCTCAGAGATCTGGCCGCTGCTCCACAAGCAACGACCGGAATTGACGCTGCACTTGGTCGGCGACATGCCGGAAGCCGAGCGGCAACGTCTTTCGGTTAACGGCATCGTTGCCCACGGCCGGGTGGAGAGCCTGGACGAATGGATGGACGGATGCCGCATTGCCCTTGCCCCGCTCCGCTACGGCGCGGGCGTCAAAGGTAAGGTCAACACTGCCATGAGCCACGGCCTGCCGGTGGTCGCGACATCCATCGCGGCCGAAGGCATGCGCCTGGAGCACGAGTCGAACATTCTTCTGGCGGATGACGCGGAGCGGTTTGCGGCCGAAGTGCTGCGCCTGTACGACGACGAGGCGCTATGGAATCGGCTGTCGGAGGCCTCAGCGGCCCACGTGCAGCGCCATTTTTCCTTCGATATGGCCCGGGCCACGCTGGAAACCGCATTGGGACAGGGCCAGATCCACCAAAATGGGTGACTTCAAACGATCGTTTGAGGTCGAGTACAATGCAAAATCCGGCTGCCCTCGGTCAGCCATAGGCTTAAGGACCCGCAAATGAAGATTCTGGTCGGCTACAAGCGTGTCGTGGACTACAACGTCCGTATTCAGGTGAAGCCCGATGGCACGGGCGTGGTCACGGACGGCGTGAAACTCTCCGCCAACCCCTTCGACGACATCGCACTGGAAGAAGCCCTGCGCCTGCGCGAGAAGGGCATCGCCGAAGAGGTGGTGGTTGTCGGTATTGGCCCGGCTGACCTTACCGCCCACCTGCGCAACGGCCTGGCCATGGGCGCCAACCGCGCCATCCACGTGGTGACCGGTGATGCCGTGCAACCGCTGACCGCCGCCCGCGTCTTCCAGAAGCTCATCGAGAAAGAACAGCCGGGCTTGGTCATCCTCGGCAAGCAGGCCATCGACGACGACGCCAACCAGACCGGCCAGATGCTGGCAGCACTGTGGGACCGCCCGCAGGCCACCTTTGCCAGCAAGGTTGAGATCGCCAACGGCAAGGCCACGGTCACCCGTGAAGTCGATGCCGGCCTGGAAGTGATCGAAGCGGAACTGCCCGCTGTCATCACCACCGACCTGCGCCTCAACGAGCCGCGCTTCATCAAGCTGCCGGACATCATGAAGGCCAAGTCCAAGCCGATCGACACCATCGAATTCGCTTCGCTGGGCGTGGAAGCCAACGACCATCTCAAGACCACGCACTACACCGCGCCCGCCAAGCGCAGCAAGGGCGTGATGGTGAAGGATGCGGCCGAACTGGTCGCAGCGCTGAAGCAGAAGGGCCTGCTTTAAGCAGCCTCAGGAGATAACGACATGTCCAAGATCCTCGTCATCGCCGAACACCTCAACGGCAAGCTCAACTCCTCCACCGCGCGCGCCGTGAGCGCCGCTGCGGCCATCAAGCCCGACGCCATCGACGTGCTGGTGCTGGCCGACAACGTCGACGCCATTGCCTCTGACGCGGCCAAGATCGAAGGCGTGAGCCGCGTGCTCACCATCGCACGCGCTGAAAACGCCCATCCGCTCGCGGCCGTGCTGGCTCCACAGATCGCCAAGGCTGCTGCTGGTTATAGCCACGTCTTTGCGCCATCCACCACATTCGGCAAAGACGTGCTGCCGCGCGTCGCCGCTCTACTGGGTGTCGCCCAGGTCAGCGACGTGATGAGCGTGGAAGGCAGCCATGCCTTCAAGCGCCCCATCTACGCCGGCAACGCCATCATCACCGTGGAAGCCGACGCGGGCAGCACCGTGGTCGCCACCATCCGTACCGCTTCGTGGGCTGCCGCAGCCAGTGGCACGAACAATGCGCCAGTGGAGGCATTGAGCGTCGACGTCACCCTGCCCTCGCACACCCGCTTCGTCGAGCTGCAGTCAGGCAAGAGCGATCGCCCGGACCTGCAAAGCGCCAACAAGGTCGTCTCTGGCGGCCGCGGCGTGGGCTCGAAGGAAAACTTCGACATCATCTACAAATTTGCCGACAAGATCGGTGCCGCCGTGGGCGCATCCCGCGCCGCCGTCGACGCCGGTTACGTGCCGAGCGACCTGCAAGTGGGCCAGACCGGCAAGATCATCGCGCCCGAGCTGTACATGGCCATTGGTATTTCCGGTGCCATCCAGCATCTGACGGGCATCAAGGACGCCGGCACCATCGTCGCCATCAACAAGGACGGCGAAGCGCCGATCTTCGAGATCGCGGACATCGGCCTCGTGGGCGATCTGTTCAAGATCATCCCGGAGTTGGAAGCGGCGATCGGCTGAACGGCACAGTGACCGTGGAAGCGTTCGTGCCTGACGAGCGCTTCCGCTCAAATTCGCTCATTTGGATGTAAGGCCGGGACGCTTGTCTTCCTTCGCAATCAGGTACCCGGCAATTCTGGCGCTTAGCCCGGCGCTAATCACAGGATCGACACACCTGACGCTAACCTTGCGAAACTAAGCACTTATCTAATTCGATCGCAGGCATCAATGCGATATCGGTCGCACTAAGCCATACCAAGGTGACTTCGTGGCCACGTGCCATTCGAAATCGATACCTTGATGTGTGCCATAGCTCTATCCTCGTATACACAGATTCGTCTTATACGGACGCTAGAGTATCGCTTCATGATCGCTCCATGCCCTGTCTGCTCTACCACCCGAGCGGCGGACCCGTTTGGCGACATCGACGGCTTTGCGTACTTCTCTTGCCAAGCCTGCGAATCGATCTTCATCGACCCACAGATCCTGGCCGACATGGATCGTGGCGTCTCGCCACGCGATTATGATGTCGATTACTGGAACGAAGAACTGAAAGCAGCGCGCGAACGCGCCACTGGAGATGGGTTGGCTCGCGCGGGAGAGGCCATCCTTTATGCGCGCCGGGACGTTCGCCGCTTCCTCGATCTTGGTGCCGGCCCGGGCTATCTGCTTGATCAGCTCGCGGCGACTTTTCCCCAGCACGATGACACGTTCCACGCCGTCGAACTGTTTCCGCCCGAGCAGCACAGCCGACACAAGA
>NZ_JAELTQ010000106.1 GCF_016428905.1 Dyella sp. ASV24
CGAGGCCTCCCGAGTCGGTGGATTGGACGCTGAGGCGATTAAGCGCGTTGTGATGGCAGCCGGGCAGCCTGTGGACGACCTGGATCAGGCTATTCGGGTGCGCATAGCCGCTCGTTCGAGCGAGGGTTGAGGCGCCAATGAGCAGTCAAGCCGCTGAAACGCGACAACAGACTGGCCGATCCGGTTGGCGCACCCTGCTCCAGGTGGTCGTGATTGCGGTGGGATTGGTGCTGGGCGCCTTCCTCGGCGTGATCGGCGCGTTCTTCTTTGGTTTGATCAACATCAGCTGCTAAGGGCATGGCGCGAGACCGCGACGACAAGACCGACAAACCCAGCGCTTACAACAAGGCATTGGGCATGCTCGCGCGTCGTGAGCATTCGCGACGCGAGCTGAAGCTCAAGCTGCGGCAAAAAGGGTACGAGGGCGAAGAGGCTGGCGAAGCACTCGATCGTCTTGGCGAGCAGCACTATCAGGACGACGACCGCTTCGCTGAGATGCTGGTGCGCAGCCGGGTTTCTCAAGGTTATGGCCCCATGCGTGTGCGGGCCGAGTTGAAAAGCCATGGCCTTTCCGAGGCCCGCATCAGGGCTGTACTGGACGCGGCTGAGGTGGACTGGGAGGCCAGCGCCCTGGCCCAGCTCAGGCGGCGTTTTGGCGGTGGATCGGCGCCGGATCGCGACGAAAAGGCCCGCCGGGCGCAATTTCTCTTGCGTCGAGGCTTTCCCGCCGCCACAGTACGGAGTGTTACCCACGCCGACGTGGACGACGCAGCCGACGACGACACCTGACCTCCCCGCTGTTGGGGCGGGTGGGCGTCGTTTCGGCAGTGCTCCCAGGGCGTGACCTCATTCCGCCAGGTCTTCCCCAGCCGCATGAAAACCGCAGAAATCCGCTCGACCTTCCTCGACTATTTCCGCTCGAAAGGGCACACCATCGTGCCGTCCAGCTCGCTGGTGCCAGCCAGTGATCCGACGCTGTTGTTCACCAACTCGGGCATGGTGCAGTTCAAGAACGTGTTCCTTGGCAGCGAAAAGCTGTCGTACGTGCGTGCAGCCGACGTGCAGCGCTGCCTGCGCGCCGGCGGCAAGCACAACGACCTGGATTCGGTGGGCTATACCGCGCGCCACCACACCTTCTTCGAGATGCTCGGCAACTGGTCGTTCGGTGACTACTTCAAGCGCGATGCCATTGCCTACGCATGGGAGCTGCTGACCGGCGTTTTCAAGCTGCCGAAGGACAAGCTCTGGGTCACCGTCTATCACACCGATGACGAGGCCTTTGACATCTGGAACAAGGAAGTAGGCGTGCCGGCCGAGCGCATCGTGCGCATCGGCGACAACAAGGGTGCGCCGTACGCGTCGGATAACTTCTGGCAGATGGCCGATACGGGCCCGTGCGGTCCGTGTACGGAAATCTTCTTCGACCACGGTGAAGACATCGCCGGTGGCCCGCCGGGCTCGCCCGATGAGGACGGCGATCGCTACATCGAAATCTGGAACCTTGTGTTCATGCAGTTCGACCGCGCGCCCGACGGCACGCTGTCGCCGCTGCCGGCGCCGTGCGTCGATACTGGCATGGGTCTGGAGCGTCTCGCGGCCGTGCTGCAGCACGTGCATTCCAACTACGAGATCGATCTGTTCCAGCACCTGATCCAGGTTGCTGCAGAACTGACGAACACCAAGGATCTTGCCAACAAGTCGCTGCGCGTAATCGCTGATCACATTCGCGCGTGCTCGTTCCTTATCGTCGACGGTGTGTTGCCATCCAACGAAGGCCGCGGCTACGTGCTTCGCCGCATCATCCGTCGCGCGCTGCGCCATGGATGGATGCTGGGTGTGCGCGGCGATTTCTTCTGGAAGATGGTCAAGCCGCTGGTGGAAGAGATGGGCGAGGCCTATCCGGAGCTGGCGCAGAAGCAGTCGTTTGTCGAAGACGCGTTGAGCACGGAAGAGCGCCGTTTCGGCGAAACGCTCGAGAACGGCATGCGCCTGTTCGATGCCGTGGCCGCCAACGCGAATGGCAGCATTCCCGGCGCCGACGCGTTCCGCTTGTACGACACCTACGGCTTCCCGATTGACCTGACCGCTGATATCGCGCGCGAGCGCGGCCTGACGGTGGACATGGACGGCTTCGAGCAGGCCATGGAAGAGCAGCAGGATCGCAGCCGCAAGGGCGGTAAGTTCGAGGCCAAGGGCCTGATGCCGGCCGAGCTCGCCAGCCAGCTGCAGCCCACCGCGTTCCTCGGCTACGAGGCACTGACCAGCCAGGGCAGCAAAGTGGTTGGCATCGTGCATGCAGGCAAGCAGCTCGATCAGTTGAGCGATGGCGACGAAGGCCTTGTCATCCTTGATCGCACGCCGTTCTACGCCGAATCCGGTGGACAGGTCGGCGATACCGGTGTGTTGGTGAGCACCTCGGGCGCATTCGCCGTTGCCGATACGCTGAAAATGGGCGGCGTGTTCTTTGGTCATGCCGGCCGTTGGCAGGGCAAGCAGGCCTTGCGCGTGGGCGACGTGGTCGATGCCAACGTCGACGGTTCGCGTCGTCAGGCCATCGTGCTCAACCACTCGGCCACGCACTTGTTGCATGCCGCGTTGCGCAAGGTGCTCGGCGAGCATGTGACGCAGAAGGGCTCGCTGGTGGCGCCGGAACGCCTTCGCTTCGACTTCTCCCATTTCAAGCCGATGAGCGCGGGCGAACTGCACGAGATCGAAGCTCTGGTGAACGCCGAGGTGCGCCGTAACGAGGCCGCCGAAGTGCATCACATGGGTTACAACGACGCGATCGAATTTGGCGCTATGGCGCTGTTCGGCGAGAAGTACGGCGACGAAGTGCGTGTGCTCAAGATGGGCGGGTTCTCCACCGAACTTTGCGGCGGCACTCATGTGGGCCGCACGGGCGACATTGGCTTGTTCAAGATCGTCAGCGAAGCCGGCGTGGCTTCCGGCGTGCGCCGCATTGAGGCGGTGACTGGCGCTGGCGCGCTGGCTTATGTGGCTGACGAGGAGCGTCGTCTGGGCGAATTCGCTCAGCTTCTCTCCTCCAATGGCGACGAGGCCGTCGAAAAGCTCCGCCAATTGTTCGACAAGCAGAAGAAGCTGGAGCGTGAGCTGGAATCGCTGCGCGCCAAGGCCGCCGGCTCCGCTACGGCCGACCTTGCGTCGACCGCGAAAGACATCGGGGGCATCAAGGTCGTGGTGGCTCGCCTGGAAGGTCTGGACGCCAAGGCCCTGCGCGACAGCATGGATCAGCTCAAGCAGCAGCTCGCCGACTGCGTCGTACTGCTGGCTGGCGCGGCCGAGGGCCGTGTTTCGCTGGTGGCGGGTGTCAACGGCAAGGCCTCGGGCCGCGTGAAGGCTGGTGATGTGGTGGCCCATGTCGCCAGCCAGATCGGTGGCAAGGGCGGTGGCCGTCCGGACATGGCGCAGGGTGGCGGTTCAGACACGCCGGAACTGCCCGGCATCCTGAATGGACTGGTGGGCTGGATCAGCCAGCAACTGGCCTCCTGACTGGGTCAACCGCTCATAGTCCGTTCGCGTTTACGCATTGCACTGCCATCGGACGCTCGGCTAGTATCCAAACACTGCCGACACCGCTGGTTGCGACGGTGTCGCTCGACATGGCATCACAGGGGATGCCATGTCTGTGAAACCGGGGAAGGCGGTAGGGCCTTCGGCGGTACAATCGTCGAAATGTGCAGGCGGTGAAGCTCAGGGGTGAGGCATAACCGTCTGGTGGCCTGTGACCAAAGTATTCATGGAGTGGCAAACATGTTGATTCTGACCCGCAGGGTCGGTGAAACCTTGATGATCGGTGACGAGGTGACCGTTACCGTTCTCGGCGTCAAAGGCAACCAGGTGCGCATTGGTATCAACGCGCCGAAGAACGTTGCCGTGCATCGCGAAGAGATCTATCAGCGGATCAAGAACGAGCACGAACCGGATGGCAGCGCCTCCGGTGGCACTGGCGAACACTGACAGGCAAGAAACGCTTTACCTTGAGCGCGCCGGTTAGTATCCTTGCCGGCTCCGCAGAGATGCGGACAAAAAACGGAGAGATGCCCGAGAGGCCGAAGGGGCTCCCCTGCTAAGGGAGTATAGGGTCAAAAGCCTTATCGAGGGTTCGAATCCCTCTCTCTCCGCCAGATACGCAAAAAGCCCCCATGTGGGGCTTTTTGCGTATCTGGCGGAGAGAGAGTTGTGGACGAAACCTCTCGGTTCGACAAATTTGCCTGGAGCAAATTTGGACAGCCGCAGGCTGGCCCCGAAGCGCGCAGCGCGTAGGGGTGAGGCCCACGGATGGGCCGAACAATCCCGGCCTCCACGCAAACGTGTCCTTCAACGAAGCCCCCATGTGGGGCTTTTTGCATATCTGGCGGAGAGAGAGTTGTGGACGAACGCTCCGGTTATTCGGCGCATCCTGCGCCTCACCCTTCGGGCCATCGGCTGCGCCGATGTTCGCTCCGGCATCCTGCCTCCGCAGTCGACAAACTTGCCTGGAGCTTGTTGGACAGCCGCAGGCTGGCCCCGAAGCGCAAAGCGCGTAGGGGTGAGGCCCAAGGATGGGCCGAATAATCCCGACCTCCACGCAAACGCATCCTTCAACGAAGCCCCTCGCGGGGCTTTTTGCGTATCTGGCGGAGAGAGTTGTGGACGAACACTCCGATTATTCGACGCATCCTGCGCCTCACCCTTCGGGCCATCGGCTACGCCGATGTTCGCTATGGCATCCTGCCTTCGCAGTCGACGAAATTGCCAGAAGCAATTTCGGACAGCCGCAGGCTGGCCATGGAGCGCAAAGCGCGTAGGGGTGAGGCCCAAGGATGGGCCGAACAATCCCGACCTCTACGCAATCGCACCGGCCAACGAAGTCCGCAGAGGCTTTACGCGCTGCTGTTGGAAAGGAGCGTTGTGAGCGAATTCTTCGCCATCTTTTGCACAACGGCACTGCACGGCGCACATCCGCTACGCTCTATTTCGCGCACCCACCAGCAAGACCCACGCAAGAAATCATTCATCCCTCAGCTCAACTGCTGAACCCCTGCGAACCCGCGCTCCGTCGTGACGTACGACCTTGCGCCAGCTCCCGCGTTATTTGGCCCAAGACCCACCACCTGGGAGTAGGCGTCATGGGTAACCTCACATCGGATCGTCGTAGCGCCACATCGCATTGCGGCCTGTTTCGCCCGTTGGTCGCCGCCTTGGTCTTGGCGACCGCTGCCGCGCTACCCTTGAGCGCCAGCGCTGGCGTGTCTGTAGGCATCGGCATCTCTGTTGGCGTGGAGCCTCCGCCGCTGCCTGTCTACGTGCAGCCGGCCATTCCCGCGCCGGGCTATATCTGGGTGCCGGGTTACTGGGCCTGGGGTGGCGACGATTACTACTGGGTTCCTGGCACGTGGATCATGCCGCCCTATGTTGGCGCGCTGTGGACGCCGGGCTATTGGGGCTGGGCCGGTGGCGTTTACGTCTTCCACGGCGGCTACTGGGGCCCGCACGTCGGCTTCTACGGCGGCATCAACTACGGCTTCGGTTACACCGGCGTGGGTTATGCCGGCGGTTACTGGCACGGTGGTTCGTTCTACTACAACCGCTCGGTGAACCGCATCGACAATGTGCACATCACCAATGTCTACAACCACACGGTGGTGAACAACGTGACCGTCAACCGCACCAGCTTCAATGGTGGACAGGGCGGCATCGCGGCGCGCGCCACGCCGCAGGAAATGAACTTCGCGCGCGAACAGCATGTGGGGCCGGTGGCTGCGCAGGAACAGCAGCGCACGATGGCGAGCCAGAATCAGGCGATGCGCGCCTCGTTCAATCATGGTGCCCCGGCGATGGCCGCGACGCCGAGAGCAGGTGCATTCAACGGGGCAGCCGCAGGTGGTTTTGCGCATGGCGCAGCAGGGCAGGCGGCACCCGCTGCGATGAATGCGCAGCGCACCAACGCCCCTGCGCAAGCGCCGGCCAACGCGATGGCGCTGCACTCGGCAGGCTTTGCACCGCATAACAATGGTGCCGCGAACGCGCCGAACGCGCCGAACGCCGCGCACGCCGCGCACGCGAACAATTACTCGCCTGCAGCGAACCATGCGGCCTATACGCGTGGGCCGTCGAACCCAGGCGGTGGTTATCACGCGGCTAGTCATCCGCAGCAGCCGTCCTATGCGCAGCACGCGCCGCGGCCAGCCCCTGCGCCGGCGTACCACTACCACGCACCTGCACCTCATCCGGCGCCGCATCCGCAGTCGCAACCGCACGCTCAGGCCGCGCCGCATCGCGGTGGGTCGGAGCATCGCTGATCCAGGCGCCTGATCGTGGATAGAAGAACGCCGGCTGCGGTGGTCGCAGCCGGCGTTCCTCGTTATCCGCTCCCGTCTCCTCCACTAGAATAGGCGACAGCCCGGTTTCGGGCTGTGCGGGCGCGGGAGCGTCCGTCCACATAACCATCGAAGCATGGAGAGGGGAAATCGATGTTGAAGCGTTTCGTGTTTGTGGCGCTGCTGGCTGCGTCTGGCAGTGCCATGGCTTCAAAAGACTTGAGCAACATCCCGCTGGTGTGGTCGCCGACGCAGAGCTTTGCGGAGTTCGGCGCGGTCGATCTGAACGGCATCAGCAACGTAAAAGTGCAGATCAATGGGTTTACGGACGTCCGTAAGAACCCGGCCTTGATCGCTGAGAACCACGAGAAGAATCCTGTGCGCCAGGTGACCACGAAGGATAACGTGGCGGCGTTCCTGACCGATCATGTCAAGGATACCTTCACCAAGGCAGGCCTCAATGTGGTCGATTCCGGTGGTGACGTCGTTGTGTCAGGTGAGATCCGCGACTTCTTCGTCAACGAGAATGACCAGTACGTGGGCAATGTCACGGTGTACGTCACGGTGACCAATACCGCTGGCAAGGTGCTGTGGCAGGGTGTGGCTGGTGGCGGTTCGACCAATTTCGGTCGTTCGTACAAGGCCGACAACTACTATGAAACCTTGTCCAACTCGGTGCTGAAGCTGAGCAACAGCCTGCTCAGCAGTCAGGGTTTTCACAGCGCTCTGCAATCGCACTGACGCCGTGAACGATAGTCACTCGCCGTGCGCGGCGAGTGACTACGGATCAATGCAGGGCGAGTCCCTGCAGCTCCACGCCCTCAGGCGTCACACGCAGCACCGATCCCTGTTCGTACCAATCGCCCAGAACGATGCGTTCGGCGGGCTGGCCATCGATGTCGAAGCGATGGATCGCTGGGCGGTGGGTGTGGCCGTGGATCAAACGGGTAACGCCTGCCTTGCGCATGGCATCGGCCACGGCATCGGCATTGACGTCCATGATGGTTTCCATGGTGCTGCTGGTGTGCGCCTTGCTGTCTGCGCGTGCCTTGGCGGCGAGTGCGCGTCGTGCCTCGAGCGGCATGGCCAGGATCTGCGCCATCCACTGCGGCGTGCGCACTTGCTTGCGCATGGTTTGGTAGGCGATGTCGTCCGTACATAGCACGTCACCATGCATCAGCAGGGTGGGGCGGCCGTAGAGCTCATGCACGGTGCCATCGTCGAGCAGGGTAAAACCGGCACGCTCGGCGAAGTCCCTGCCGAGCAGAAAATCCCGGTTGCCGACCATGAAGTAGACGGGCACGCCCTTGTCGCTGAGCGATTTCGTGGCGCGTGCGATGCGGGCCGGAAGCTCGGCGTCGTCATCGTCGCCCACCCATGCTTCGACCAGGTCGCCGAGGATGTACAGCGCGTCGGCGGAGCGCGCCTCGTCGCTCGCGAGAAATTCCTCGAACAGCCGTGTGATCTCGGGACGACTATCGTCCAGGTGCAGGTCGGAAATGAACAGCGTCGTCATCGTGCCTCAGCCTTTCTTGCCGCTGGGCTTCTTGGCCGGCTCGGTGGCCGGTGCCGTCTGTTGGGGCGTGGCGGCCGGTGCAGCTGCCGACTCCTCACCCACGACATTGGCGCTGTCAATCACGATCAGTGGATTGGGCACGTCGCCTGCGAACGGACCGAGGCCGCGCGTAGGCAGGGCGGCTATCTTGTCGACCACGTCCATGCCCTTGATGACCTTGCCGAATACGGCGTAGCCCCAGGTCAGTCCGCTTTGGTTGCCGACGAAATCGAGTCGGCGGTTGTCGACCAGATTGAAGAAGAACTGCGCCGTGCCGGAGTTCGGGTCCGCGCCGCGCGCCACGGCGACGGTGCCGCGGAGATTGGACAGGCCGTTGTCGGCCTCGCTGGGAATGGCAGAACGCGTGCGCTTGGCCTGCAGGTCGCGCGTATAGAGGCCGCCCTGGACCAGATAACCGGGAATGGCGCGATGGAACACGGTGCCGCTGTAGAAGCCGTCGCGCACATACTGGAGAAAGTTCGCGACGCTCTTGGGCGACTTGTCCGGGTACAGCTCCAGCGTGATGTCGCCCTGCGAGGTATGCAGCACCACCTCAGGATGCGCCGTGGCGGCGGGTGTCGCTGGCGCTGGTTTAGCAGCCTGGGCGAACAGTGCGGACGACGGGAGCAATAGGAGCACGGCGAGCAGGAATCGAGTCATGGCGGGTCGGGCGGCGTGTGGCATCAGGACATCATACGCGGCGAAGCGGTTTCATGGCCGGGCCCGCAGGCGGCCCGTACCGTTGGAGGTCAGGATGGATGGACTTCCAGCAGCAGTCCCAGTTCGTTCAGTGGGGCCTGTTCCTGCTCCAGGTCGGCCTCGCTAAGGGGGTGCTGGTCCAGCCAGGACGAGGGAATGGTCAGGCGCAGGCGCTGGCTGGTGGCGGCCAGTTGCATCTGCGGCAGCGACTCGGCGCGGCGCGCGCGGCGGAACAGTACCCCCAGGCGAAGCAGGGCAGTGATGTAGCGGGCCAGCTGGCGATAGCGCTGCGGCAGCGCCAGGAACGTGGCCTTGTCGGGCTTGCGGCGGTGCGATTCCACAATGGCCGCCAGCAACTGCTGTTCCTGCCGCGAAAAGCCGGCCAGGTCCGCATGCCGCAGGATGTAGGCGCCATGGTGGTGGTGCTGGCTGTGCGCGATGGCGAGGCCAATTTCATGCACGCGCGCGGCCCACGAGAGCCATTCGCGCGCTTCGGGGTCCAGCTTCCAGATTCGGGCGATCTGATCGAAGAACATCAGTGCCGTGGATTCCACGCGACGCGCCTGGGCGCGGTCTACGCCGTAGCGATTGGCGAGTGCGTCAATGCTGGCGGTGCGCGGGTCGCTGCCGCCGGCGCGGCCAAGCAGATCCCACAGCAGGCCTTCGCGCATGGAGCTTTCGCACACGCGCAGTCGCTCGATGCCTAGCGCCTCGAAGGCCGCTTCGAAGATGACCACGCCGCCGGCAATGACCGGTGCACGATCATCGGCCAGCCCGGGTAGTTTCAGCGCACCGATCTGACCTTGGGCCAGCAAGGCATCGCGCAGGGACGCCAGCGAGGCCGGCGTGATGCCATCGTCAGAGAACCGCATGGCCTGGACGACGGAGCCGATGGCCTTGGCGGTACCCGAGGAACCGTAGGCTTCCATCCAGCCGGATTCGCGGTAGTCCTCCGCAAACTGTTGCAGCAGCACGCCGATTTCGTTGTTGGCGCGTTGCCAGCGTTTGCGGTTGAGCTTGCCACCGGGGAAAAAGCGCAAGGTCGAGGCAATGCAGCCGGCCTGCACACTTTCCGTGTGCATCGGGGCGAAGCCGCGGCCGATGATGAACTCGGTGCTGCCGCCACCCACGTCGATGATCAGGCGGCTCTCACGCGAAGCGGACAGGTCATGTGAGGCGCCAAGAAAGATCAGTCGGCCTTCTTCACGACCCGACACGATTTCTACCGGATGATTCAACGCCGCTTCGGCCGCGGTGAGGAAGGCTTGCGGGGAGGCCAGGCGACGGACGGTATTGGTGGCTACTGCACGCACTCGGCTCGATGGAATGCCGGCGATGCGCTGACCGAACCGCGCCAGGCAATTGAGCGCACGGGCGCGATGCTCGGCATCCAGCGTGCCGTCGGCGCGCAGGCCAGCCGCCATGCGGACCGTTTCACGCAGGCGATCGATCACGCGGGGTTCGCCATGCTCCACGCGAGCCACCACCATGTGATAGCTGTTGGACCCCATGTCGACGGCAGCGATCAGTTCGCCGTCCTTGATCTGGATCTGATCGCCTTGGCTCATGCGGGGCTCATTCCGGGCTGCAGAGTGCGAATTCTCTCACGCGGAAACCGAGGCGAGTAGCGTGAATTGACGTAGCGCTGACTCAAACGGTCCCTGGTGTCAGTTTGGCCAGCAACCACTGTTGTGCGCTATGTGGCGGTTGGTCGCCTGGTTCGGCGCGTGTATAGCGGCCATTGTCGTTCAGCAGCCACGCCTCCGTGTTATCGGCAAGGTAATTCGCCAGCGTTTCTTCATAGACGCGTGTGGCGAGTTCAGGGTCGAGAATGGGGAAGGCTACTTCGATGCGGCGCTTGAGGTTGCGCTCCATCCAGTCCGCGCTGCCGCAATAGATTTCGGGGGCACCATCGTTGCCAAACCAATAGACACGGCTGTGCTCAAGGAAGCGCCCAACGATGGAGCGCACGCGGATACGCTCGGATACCCCGGGCATGCCGGGCCGCAGCGTGCATGCACCGCGTACGATCAGGTCGATTTCCACACCTGCTTGCGAGGCGCGGTATAGCGCCTGGATCACATGTTCCTCATTGAGCGCATTGAGCTTGGCGACGATGCGTGCGGGCCGGCCGGCTTCGGCATGTGCCGTCTCGCGCTCGATCTTGTCGAGGACACTGCGGTAGAGCGTGAACGGCGAGTGCAGCAGATGTTTCAGCTCGATCACCGGGCCCAGGCCTGAGAGTTGCTGGAAGATCTTGTGCAGGTCTTCGCCCATGCCTGGGTGCGAGGTCATCAGGCCGATGTCGGTGTAGCTGCGGCTGTTGGACTGGTGATAGTTGCCGGTGGACAGGTGTACATACCGGCGTAGCATCTCGCCCTCGCGGCGCACGATCAGCAGCATCTTGGCGTGGGTCTTGTAGCCCACCACGCCGTACACGACTTGCACACCGGCTTCCTGCAGGCGAGTGGCCAGGCTGATGTTGGCCTCTTCGTCGAAACGCGCGCGCAGCTCGATCACCACCGTCACGTCCTTGCCGTTGCGGGCTGCTTCCACCAGCAGATCCACCAGCGGCGTGTCTACGCCAGCGCGGTAGAGGGTTTGCTTGATGGCCAGCACGGATGGGTCCTGCGATGCCTGACGCAGCAGGTCGATCACCGCGGCGAAGGACTCGTAGGGGTGGTGCAGCAACACATCGCGCTGGCGTAGCACGTCGAACTTGCACCGGGCGCCGATAAAGGCCGGGGGCAGTTGCGGAATGAATCGGGGGAACTTCAGTTCCGGCCGATCCAGCCCGTCATAGATAGTGCCGGCGCGGATGATGTTCACCGGGCCGTCGCAGCGATAGACGTCCGTTTCCTCCAGCTCGAAGTTGGCGATGAGCATGGCCACGATGGCTTTGGGGCAATCGTTGCCGATCTCCAGCCGGACGGGGCGCGCGTAGCCGCGGCCGATCAGCTCTTCGCTTAGCGCGCGCGCCAGGTTGTCTACCTCGGCTTCCTCCACCATCAGCTCGCTGTTGCGCGTGACGCGGAACTGGTACGAGCCGGCGACTTTGAAACCGGGGAACATCAGGTCGACAAAACCCTGCAGCAACTCGGCGAGAAAGATGTAGTGATCGCCGCCGTCGCAGACCTCACCGGGCAGGCGGATGATGCGGGGCAGTGAGCGCGGCGCGCGTACCAGCGCCATGTGGCCTTCGCGCCCGAAGGCATCGCGCCCCTTCAGCACCACGGCGATGTTCAGCGTCTTGTTGAGTATGCGCGGGAACGGGTGGGCCGGGTCCAATCCCAACGGGGACAGCACCGGCAGTACTTCGTTCTCGAAATAGCCTTGCAGCCAGCGGCGCTGGCGTGGTGTCCAGTGCTCACGCGTCAGGAAATGGATGTTCTCCGTGTCCAGCGCGGGGCGGAGCTCGTGCTGCCAGGTGTCGTACTGCTGGGCGACCAGATCCAGCACGCGCTTGCGGATGCGCGTGAGCAGTTCACCGGAGGATAGACCATCCGGGCCTGGCGCGGCCGAGCCGAACGCATGGTGGTGTTTGAGCATGGCCACGCGTACTTCGAAGAACTCATCGAGGTTGTTCGCCACAATGCTCAGGAAGCGCAGGCGTTCCAACAGCGGAATGCGCTCATCGCGTGCCTGTGCCAGCACGCGGAAATTGAATTCGAGGGCGGCCAGCTCGCGGCTGAGATAGAGCTCGGGGGCGGCACGGTCGAGAACGGGCGATGGAGTGGCAGGCTTGCGACGCATCCGTGCATTCTGGCCCATACCGCGCTTTGTTACATGGCGCAGTGCCGCGTAATGAGATGGTCATTCAGCCCACGCGCCGGAAAGCTCTCCGGCGCGCGTGTAAGGCTCGCTTACTCGGGGTCGCTGACCCCGGGCGCCAGCAGTCGCTCGGCGCTGAACCAGCAGGAGAAGGTCGAGCCCTGGCCTGGCTCGCTCTGGATGTCCAGTCGCGCCTGGTGCAGGTTGAGTACGTGCTTGACGATGGACAGCCCCAGGCCCGTGCCGCCGCTTTCGCGCGAACGGCTGGACGATACGCGGTAGAAGCGCTCGGTAAGACGAGCCAGGTGTGAGGCCGGGATGCCGTAGCCGGTATCGGTGACGGAATAGACCGCGCCTTCCGAAGTGCGGCGCCAGCGGATGGTGATGCGGCCGCCGGTGGGTGTGTAGCGCACAGCGTTGCTCACCAAGTTGGAGAAGGCGCTATGCAAATCCTTCACTGAGCCCAGCAGGTCGGCCTCGGCCGTGGCTTCCACCGTGACCTGGTGGCGGCCCTGGCTCAACGCCTCAGCCTCCTTGCGGATGGTGGCGAGCAGCGGCGTCATCTGCACGCGCTCGTCCTGCACGTGCTCCTGGGTTTCCAGGCGAGAGAGCGTGAGCAGATCCTCGACGATCTGGCCCATGCGCTTGGACTGTGCGCGCATCTCGTTGAGCACGGGCGCGAGTTCCGGCACATCTTCCGGATCGATCAGTTCGAGGTAGCCATGGATGACCGTGAGCGGCGTGCGCAATTCGTGCGACACGTTGGCGACGAAGTCGCGGCGGATCTGTTCCAGACGCGTGAGGTGGCTGATGTCGCGCGCCAACAGCAGACGTTGGCGACGGCCGAACGGCAGCAACGTCACATTGATATGGCGGTTCGGATGACCTGGCGCGGTGACGTCGTTGAGCGGCTCGCGCGCACCTTCCTTCAACCAGGTGGCAAGTTCCGTAGTGCTGAGGCGCTCATCCAGATGCGCGCCGCGGTCCTGCGGGCGACGCAGGCCCAGCAGGTCTTCGGCGGCGTGATTGAACCAGCGCACGTGCTGCTCGTTGTCGAGCAGTACGACGGCATCCGGCAAGCTGCCGGCGGCGCTGCGCAGATCACGCAAACTGGAGGCAATGCGGCGGGAGCGCGTCATGAAACGGTCATGCTGAAGGGAGGTCGGCGACGAAATCTGCGTCATCATGAGCTTTCCTTGATGACGGATTCGGGTCAGTAGAAAGACGATTTCAACGACGGCGACCAGCGCAAAAAACTCGGTCGCCAAGCCTCCCGCAAGCCATCCGGCAAGCGCGCCCGCAAGCAGTCCGGCGGCGAGTGCGGCCGGCAGCTTCCAGGAGCGGTCGAAGGTATTTGGCATGGGAGATCCGCTTGAAGTTGCCGAGCTGGCAGCGCACCAGCATCGGCAAAAGCACGCGTTACCGCAATAGGAATGTCAGACGCTGGCGGAGAAACGGTAGCCAGCGCCACGCACGGTTTGCACCATGTCGTCCAGCTTCCAAGGTTCGAGCGTCTTGCGCAGTCGACGGATATGGACGTCCACCGTGCGTTCTTCGACGTACACGCTACCGCCCCATACATGGTCGAGTAGCTGTGCGCGCGAGTACACGCGTTCGGGATGTGTCATGAAGAAATACAGCAGGCGATATTCCGTGGGACCGATGGTCACCGGCTCTTCGCCGGCGAACACGCGATGCGCCGGACCATCAATGCGCAGGCCGCCGAGTTCCACCATGCCCGAACCGTCATCGCCCTGACTGCGGCGAAGTACGGCCTTGATACGGGCGACCAGCTCACGGGTGGAGAACGGCTTGACGACGTAGTCGTCCACGCCGGCTTCCAGGCCATTCACGCGGTCCATTTCTTCACCGCGTGCGGTGAGCATGATGATGGGAACTTCGCGGCTCAGTTCTTCCTTGCGCAGTCGGCGCGCAAGGTCGAGGCCGCTGGTGCCTGGCAACATCCAGTCGAGCAGGATGAGGTCAGGTACCTGCTCGGCGATAGCCAGCTGGGCCGCTCGTGCGTCGGCGGCATGGATGGCGTCCATGCCTGCTTTGCGCAGGGCGAAGGCGACCATGTCGCGGATCGAAGCTTCGTCTTCGACAATCAGGATGCGCTTGTGCACGCGTTAAGTCCGCTGGGGGAGGGCTGTGACGCAAATATTGCAACTGGGTAATGTTACGCCCAGATGACATTTCACGTTGCCGCAACATGACGGCGGTATCCCCGTCTCACCCTGGAATGAATCAGTGCGCGGAATTCATGGCGCTGAAGCACAGGCGCCCCTGGCAGTTTTCCTTGTTCTGCAACTGCTGGCTGCGGCCGTCCGGGTTGTCATCGGTCTGGATGCGGCGCTTGCGTAGTTCCATCACCAGTGGCGTCAGATCGTTGATACGGGCCTGGATGCGTGCCCGGGAGTAGTAGTCGAGATCAGGCCGCTGCTGCAGGCGCTTGAGCTGCTCCATGGCATCGAACGGGCGGCCGGAGAGGTAGGAGGCATCCGCGTAGGCCTCGCCGGCGCGTATCGGGTCGCCAGACTTGTCGGCGGCAAGCGCGTAGGTGCGGTAGAGCTCCGGCTCGTCGTTATTGTCCAGCATCGGCATGACCATGACGGCCGCCTGCCTGGCTTCGTCCTGGGTGCCACCGTCCGTCAGTGCCTTGGCATAGCCCATGGCGATGGCGCGGTTGCGGGGAGATTGCTGGTTGAGGTCCGCATAAATGGCCAAGGCCTCGGCGCGTCGTCCAGCCTGCAGCTTGGCGTCGGCCATGGCCAGGCGGACAACCTGGTTGCCTGGGTTCGCTGTGAGCAGTGGCTGCAGCTCGTCGATGGCCTTGGCGCCACGATTGCTGCGTGTGAGTGCCAGCGCGTAGCCGTAGTGGTTGGACGCGGTATCGAAACCGCGTTCGTGCTGGAGATTATTGGCGTAGTACGTAGCCAATTGCCCGGCATCTCCGGAGAGCACGCGTACGCGTTCGCGCATGAGCAAGTAGGTATCCAGCCCACCCTTGCTGTCCCGGTTGGCGATGGCGGTGGGATCCTTCACGAAGGCAATGGGCGCCGTACTTTTTTCCCACTGGGTCTTGTCCAGGGTCGAGCCGGATGGCCGCTTCTTCTGCCGATCAATGAGCGTGCTGGCACGTGCCTTGGCATCGCTGATGCGGTCCAGGGTGACAGGATGGTCTTGCAGGAAGGCTGGGACATCGCCGATGTCGCCGCCCGAGCCGACGCGCAAGGTGTCTTCCATCCGGCCGAAGAATGAGGCCATGGCATTGGGGTCGTAGCCGGCATTGGCGAGGGTCTGGATGCCCGCGCGATCCGCTTCGATTTCGTCCTTGCGGGTGAAGTTGATCTGGCGTTGCAGCAGCAGGCCCTGGCCACCAGCCAGGATGGCGCCTGCTGCATCGCCGGCACCGGCGCCCGCGCCAGCAACGATGGCGCCCAACAGCACCAGCGCCATCAACGGCGTGTCCTTCTTGGAGGCTTCGAAAGCGCGCTGCAGGTGGTTCTGCGTGATGTGCCCAATTTCGTGGGCGATCACACCGGCCAGCTCGCTCTCGCTATTGGTGATGACGATCAGGCCCGAGTTCACCGCGATATAGCCGCCAGGGGCTGCGAACGCGTTGATCACGTTCTCCCTGACGATGAAGAACGAGAAGTGGTCCTTGGGCTTTTCGCTACCCGACACCAGGCGATAGCCGAGATCGTTGATGTAGTCGTCCAGCATGGGGTCGTCGACCACCATGTCCAGCGCACGCATCTGACGCAGCATGGCGGCGCCGTAGTCCTGGGCTTCCTGGGGCGAGATCAGCGCATTGGCCGAGCTGCCCAGGTCGGGCAGGCGCACATCCTTGTCCTGGGCGGCTGCACCGAAGGTAAGGCCGGCGCAGACCATGGCCGTCAGGAGGCGGGTAGGTGTGAAACGACGCTTGGGCATCCTGCCCGCGGGCTTTGCTTCAGTCATGTGGTCAGCTTTTGTGTATCCGCCCCAAGCCGGGACCGGGGAAACAGCCCGTTTCCGGGGCGGGTTTGGTGCCGTTCGCCTAGGTGGGCGACAATACCATTACTGACATCGGCTTAAGGTGTCGGTTCAGTGGTCTTCACCGTTGTTTACAGTGACGGGGCCCCCATGTAGGGGCTCCGTAGGGTTACCAGGTTTTCGGAGTGTGTCGTGCCCAAGATTGAGGTCTATTCCAGCGCGGTGTGTCCGTACTGCGTGTCTGCCAAGAACCTGCTCAAGTCCAAGGGGCTGGAGTGGAGCGAGGTACGCATCGACACCGATCCGTCTCAGCGCGAGGTGATGCTGGCGCGTAGCGGCGGGCGGCGGACCGTGCCGCAGATTTTCATCAACGACCACCACGTGGGTGGTTTTGACGACCTCGTCGCCGCGGATCGCAGCGGCAAGCTCGCCGAACTGCTGGAGACCCATGCATGAGCGCTCCCAAGGATCAGGCCGCCAAGGATCGCGTCGCCGAATTCACGGCGTTCCGCCAGCGCATGAACGAGCGCATTCTTTCGGAGGACAACCAGGTCGTCCGTCGTTTCTTTGCGCTGGATACACAGACCTACAAGCCGGGCGCGCTGGATGTGAAGACCAAGGAGTTGCTGGGTCTGGTCGCCTCCATGGTGCTGCGCTGCGATGACTGCATCAGCTACCACGTGGCCCAGTGCAAGGAAGCGGGCGTCACTCGCGAAGAATTTTTCGAAACCTTCAGCGTCGGCCTGGTGGTGGGCGGATCCATTGTGATCCCGCACCTGCGGCGCGCGGTGGACTTCCTCGATCAGCTGGAATCGGGCGAGGGCGAAGCCGCTGCCGATTGCGCCAGCCACGCCTGAGGACAGCCCCGGGGCGGCCACTCCTTGCCGCCCCGTTGACGCATGCGAGTTTATTCAATGCTGCGTGCGAGGATTTGCAACGGCGGCCGCGCCTTTCTCTCTGGCCGGTTGCAGGCTCATAGGGGATAATTGCGGGGATTTATAGCCCTGTCGTCCCCGCCACAGGGTTGCTCGATTCATATCCCAAGGAGTGTCCCCATGAGCAAGACCATTGCCGTGATTCCGGGCGACGGTATCGGCCCCGAGATCATGAACGCCACGCTGCGTGTGCTCGATGCGCTGGACTGCGGTCTGTCCTATGAGTTCGTCGATGCCGGCATGGTTGCGCTGGAAAAGAGCGGCGATCTGCTGCCCCAGCCGACGCTCGACGCCATTGCCAAGCACAAGGTGGCGTTGAAGGGCCCGCTGACCACGCCGGTGGGCGGTGGCTTCACCTCCATCAACGTCACGCTGCGTCGCCACTTCGACCTGTACGCCAACGTGCGCCCGGCGATCAGCTTCCCGGGCACCAAGGCGCGCTTCGATAACATCGACATCATTACGGTGCGCGAGAACACCGAAGGTGCGTACCTGTCCGAAGGCCAGACCCTGTCGGAAGATGGCGAAACCGCCATCTCGATGATTCGCAACACGCGCAAGGGCTCCAGCCGCATCGTGCGTTATGCCTTCGAGCTGGCCGTGAAAAAGGGCCGCAAGAAGGTCACGGCCGTGCACAAGGCCAACATCATCAAGACCGCGTCGGGCCTGTTCCTCAATGTGGCGCGCGAAATCGCCAAGGAATACCCGCAGATCGAGTTCAACGAGATGATCGTTGACAACGCCTGCATGCAG
>NZ_JAELTQ010000107.1 GCF_016428905.1 Dyella sp. ASV24
GGGTGTGCGAGATGTACGCACCGCGATCCAGGTCGTTGACGTACAGCGTCGGCACGACTTCGATACCGGCCTTGCGGAAGTTTTCCAGCTGCTCGGCGGTGATTTCGTCGTTGGCCTGGGCCAGCAGTTCGCCGGTCTTGGGGTCGATGACGTCGATGGCCAGGATGCGGCCGACCGGGTAGTCGTCCGGCACTTCCAGCGCGGTGATGTTTTCGGCAGCGAGCTGACGCACGTGGCGCGCCGTGATGCGCTTGCCGGCTTCCACCAGCACCTTGTCGCCAATGGTCAGGTCGAAGGTCAGCGTTTCGCCACGCAGACGCTCGGCGACGAGCTCCAGCGTGGTACCGCCCTTCTTGCCCAGGTGGAAAACGTTGTGCTCAAAGAACACGTCGAGCATTTCGACGTTGCTGTAGCCAAGCGCGCGCAGCAGCACAGTCACCGGCAGCTTGCGGCGACGGTCGATACGGGTGAACAGCGCGTCCTTCGGGTCGAACTCGAAGTCGAGCCACGAGCCACGGTAAGGAATCACGCGAGCCGAGAACAGCAGCTTGCCCGAGCTATGCGTCTTGCCGCGGTCGTGATCGAAGAACACGCCCGGCGAACGGTGCAGCTGCGAGACGATGACGCGCTCGGTACCGTTGATGATGAAGGTGCCGGTGTCGGTCATGAGCGGAATTTCGCCCATGTAGACTTCCTGCTCCTTCACATACTTCACGGCCTTCTTGGATGCCGGGCTGTCCTTGTCATAGATGACCAGACGCACGGTCACGCGCAGCGGCGCACCGAAGGTCATGCCGCGGTTGCGGCACTCGCGCTCATCAAACGGCGGCTCGCCCAGGCGATAGTCGACATACTCAAGTGCGGCATTGCCCGAATAGCTCACGATCGGGAACACAGACTTCAGCGCGGCGTGGAGACCCTTCTCATCGCGCTGCTTGGGAGCGACGTGCTCCTGCAGGAATTCGCGATAGGAATCGGTCTGGATGGTCAGCAGGTTCGGAACGCCCAAAACAGGGGGACGCTTGCCGAAATCCTTGCGGATGCGCTTCTTCTCGGTAAACGAGTAGGTCATGGTGGGTACCGCCTCGGTTGTGTATTCGATGATTCGGAAATAGAGAATCGGGAATAGAGAATCGAAAGCTACCCACCTTCAAGGGCTGCTCCCTAATTCCCTATTCCCCATTCCCTGCCAACAACAGGCAAAGCCCGGGAGCTAACGCCCCCAGGCTTGCTTTGACGCTAGATCAAACTGACGGCGCGCAAGAGCGCCAATTACTTCAGTTCGACCGTGGCGCCGGCAGCTTCGAGGTCCTTCTTGAACTTCGCAGCGTCTTCCTTCGAAGCGGCTTCCTTCACGACGCCACCGGCCTCGGTCAGGTCCTTCGCTTCCTTCAGACCCAGGCCCGTGATGGCGCGAACGGCCTTGATCACGTCGACCTTCTTGTCGCCGGCGCTCTTCAGGATGACGTCGAACTCGGTCTGCTCTTCAGCAGCCGGGCCAGCAGCAGCCGGACCCGCGGCCATCATGACCGGGGCAGCAGCGGACACGCCAAACTTTTCTTCGATGGCCTTCACCAGCTCCATCACTTCCATGAGCGACTTGGCGGCAACGGCTTCAACGATCTGATCGTTAGTCAGGGACATTTTGATTTACCTCTGGAAATTGATTCGATTTAGATAAGCGTCGAACTTAGGCTTCAGCCGTGGCTTCCGCGGCGACTTCGCCACCGCCCTGCTTGTCGGCCACGGCCTTGACGGCACGGGCAAACATGGCAGCAGGCTCGGCGAGGACGCGGGCCAGCATGGCCAGCGCTTCTTCGCGGGTCGGCAGCGAGGCCAGCACTTCCACGTGGGTAGCCGGCAGCAGTTTGCCTTCCACGGAGACGACTTTGGCCTTCAGCTTGTCGTTGCTCTTGGCGAATTCCTTGATCAGGCGACCGGCTGCGCCGGGCTCCTCCATCGAGAACGCGTACATCAGCGGACCGGTCAGGGCGTCTTTGACGACCTCAAACTCGGTACCGACGACGGCGCGCGAAGCCAGCGTGTTCTTGACAACCTTCAGGAACACACCGCTTTCACGAGCCTTCTTGCGCATCGCGGTCATTTGTTCGACCGTGGTGCCCGCGTACTCGGCAGCGACCAAGGAGTGAGCCTTCGCGGCAACATCTGCCAGTTCGGCGACTACTTCTTGCTTCTGAGAGAGATTCAGAGCCATATCACTCCTCCACTTTGAAATCCGCTTGCGACTCCTGCCGCTTGCGGTCCTGAGCGACGCCATCCTTGACGTCGGGGATCGCAGTGATCCCGGGTGGTGGCCTTTCCAGAACAACGATTCCAGAAGGGGCAGCACCATCTACGCAGGCCAGTTCCACGAGGAATCCGATTAAGCGAACCCGCTAGCCACGACGGCGTTTCCTTGCCAACACGAGCTCCCTGCTCGTCGTCGTAGCGCGCTGCTCGCGCCTGCGGTCTTTGACGGCGGCGTCAGCTGGTAAGCCTCCGCTGCCCTCAAAAACGCGCCCGCACCGGCATGGCCGGCGCGGGACTTGAATGTCTTACTTGGTCGACACCGTCAGGCTCGACACTTCGACCGGCACGCCCACACCCATGGTGGACGACAGAGCGACCTTCTGCAGGTACTGACCCTTGGCCGTCGACGGCTTGGCCTTCAGCAGGTCGTTGACCAACGCGTTCAGGTTGTCAGCGAGCTGGGCAGCGTCGAAGCTGGCCTTGCCGATGGTGGCGTGGATGATGCCCGCCTTGTCGTTACGGAACTTCACCTGACCAGCCTTGGCGTTCTTGACGGCCGTGGCGACGTCGGCGGTGACCGAGCCATCCTTCGGGTTCGGCATCAGGCCACGGGGGCCGAGCAGCTGGCCGAGCTTACCGACGACGCGCATCGCGTCCGGCGTGGCGATGACGCGACCGAAGTCGAGATCGCCAGCCTGCATGCGCTCAGCCAGGTCATCCATACCCACGGCATCAGCACCGGCGGCCTTGGCAGCCTCAGCCTTTTCACCGGCCGGCACGAACACGGCGACCTTGACGGTCTTGCCGGTGCCGTGCGGCAGCAGCGACGAACCACGCACGCCCTGGTCGGACTTCTTGGCGTCGATACCGAGACGGACGGACACGTCCACGGACTCGGCGAACTTCGCCTTGGCGTTGTTCTTGACGATGGTCAGGGCTTCTTCCAGGCCATAGAGCTTGCCCGGCTGCACTGCGGCCTGAGCGGCCTTCATACGCTTCGTGATCTTTGCCATGTCTTAACCCTCCACCACAAAGCCCATGCTGCGCGCGCTACCAGCGATGGTGCGCACTGCAGCGTCCAGATCAGCAGCCGTGAGATCCGGCTCCTTCTGCTTCGCAACGTCTTCCAGCTGCTTGCGGGTGATCTTGCCGACCTTGTCGGTATTCGGCTTGGACGAACCCTTGGCGATGCCCGTGACCTTCTTGATCAGGATCGATGCCGGCGGGGTCTTGGTGATAAAGGTGAAGCTACGGTCGGAATAGGCCGTGATGATGACCGGGATCGGCAGACCCGGCTCCAGCTTCTGCGTGGCGGCATTGAACGCCTTGCAGAATTCCATAATGTTCAGGCCGCGCTGACCGAGGGCCGGCCCCACCGGCGGCGACGGATTGGCCTGACCGGCCTTGACCTGCAGCTTGATATAGCCAGTTACTTTCTTTGCCATTGGATTTTCCTCGCGAGTTCAAGCGCCTTGCGGCTCCTCGCAGCGTTGTCGTCCATGAAAGAGGAAGGCCCGCCATCCCGCGAACCCAGAAACACGGACACGCCGGGGCTAAAATCCCAGCGTGAACCGCATACTATAGAGACTGATCAAGTTTTAAGCAAGCCCCATGCCGAAGCTTGCGGTAGAGCCAGATCAGGCCTTTTCGACCTGACCGAACTCGAGCTCAACCGGGGTTGAGCGACCGAAAATGAGCACCGCAACACGCAGGCGACTCTTCTCGTAATTGACCTCTTCGACCACGCCGTTGAAGTCGTTGAACGGGCCATCAGTGACGCGAACCATTTCACCCGGCTCGAACAGAACCTTGGGCTTGGGCTTCTCGACACCCTCACGAACACGACTCAGGATGGCATCTGCCTCGGAGTCGCGGATCGGGAGCGGACGGTCAGCCGTACCGCCAATGAAACCCATGACTTTCGGGGTTTCCTTGACCAAGTGCCAGCATTCGTCATCGATGCGCGGCGCCTTACCCTCGGTATCGGTCTCAATCTGGACGAGAACGTAACCCGGGAAGAACTTGCGCTCACTGCGGCGCTTCTGGCCGCTACGCATTTCGATGACCTCTTCGGTCGGGACCAGCACCTCGCCGAATCTCTCTTCCATGCCGGCCCGGCGGATCCGCTCATCGAGCGATCGCTTCACCTGGTTTTCAAAGCCAGAATAGGCGTGCACCACATACCAACGCTTGCTCATGCCATCACCTCATGTACCGAGCTTGAGCAGCCAGTCGAGCACGACCGACTTCAGGATCAGATCGATCAGACCCAACAGCAACGAAAGCACGATGACGACGACAATGATGATGCCGGTCGTCTTGAGCGTTTCGTCACGAGTGGGCCAGACCACCTTGCGCAGTTCAAACTGCGATTCGCCCAGGAAGGCGCGTACACGGCGACCAGGGGCGGTAAATGCGCCAATGGCCAGCGAAAGGATCAGCGCCGCCAGCACGCCCAGCAGTCGCACCGACTGCGGAACCGAGCCGTCGCTGCCGAACCACGAATACGCAAAAATGCCGGCTGCCAGCACGATTACGGCCAGCACCAGCTTGGCGATGTCGGCACCATTGGCGCCCTTGGTCGGTTCTGCCTTCGTATTCATGCGACGTGATCGGATGAGAGAGGCATCGACCAAGCTACGGTCTGCATACCATCCACCATCCGTCGTGGATCCTCGGGAAGATGGCACGCCAGGAGGGACTCGAACCCCCAACCTGCGGTTTTGGAGACCGCTGCTCTGCCAATTGAGCTACTGGCGTATTCAGAAAATGGGTGAAGTCGCTCGCTTTGCCGCCACAAGGTGGCGCCCTTGGGCGCCTATTCCAAGGGCGGATCTAGATCCGCCCCGGGGTTTCCTTGCGGCCCGCAGAGCGGGCGACTTCCCAGTGTACAGCTTACTTGATGACCTTGGCCACCACGCCGGCGCCGACGGTACGGCCGCCTTCGCGAATAGCGAAGCGCAGGCCCTGGTCCATGGCGATCGGGTGGATCAGGCTGACAACGACCTTGATGTTGTCACCCGGCATGACCATTTCCACGCCTTCCGGCAGCTCAATCGCGCCGGTCACGTCGGTCGTGCGGAAGTAGAACTGCGGGCGGTAGCCCTTGAAGAACGGGGTGTGACGGCCACCTTCGTCCTTCGACAGCACGTACACTTCGGCTTCGAAGTCGGTGTGCGGGGTGATCGTGCCCGGCTTGGCCAGCACCTGGCCACGCTCGACGTCGTCGCGCTTCAGGCCGCGGAGCAGCAGACCGGCGTTGTCACCTGCCTGACCCTGATCCAGCAGCTTGCGGAACATTTCCACGCCCGTGACGGTGGTCTTCTGCGTCGGGCGAATGCCCACCACTTCGACTTCGTCACCGACCTTGATGATGCCGCGCTCGATACGACCGGTCACTACGGTGCCGCGGCCCGAGATCGAGAACACGTCTTCCACCGGCATCAGGAACGGCTGGTCGATCGCGCGCTGCGGCTCCGGAATGTAGGTGTCCAGCGCGTCCACGAGGGCGATGATCGCCGGCACGCCGATTTCCGACTGGTCGCCTTCCAGCGCCAGCTTGGCCGAACCCTTGATGATCGGGGTGTCGTCGCCCGGGAACTCGTACTTCGACAGCAGTTCACGCACTTCCATCTCGACCAGCTCGAGCAGCTCGGCGTCGTCCACCATGTCGGCCTTGTTCAGGAACACGACGATGTACGGCACGCCCACCTGGCGCGACAGCAGGATGTGTTCGCGCGTCTGCGGCATCGGGCCGTCAGCGGCCGAGCACACCAGGATCGCGCCATCCATCTGCGCCGCACCCGTGATCATGTTCTTCACGTAGTCGGCGTGGCCCGGGCAGTCCACGTGAGCGTAGTGGCGGCTCGGCGATTCGTATTCGACGTGGGCGGTCGAAATCGTGATGCCACGCGCCTTTTCTTCCGGCGCCGCGTCGATCGCGTCATACGCCTTGAATTCGCCACCGAAGCGCTCTGCACCCACCTTGGTCAGTGCGGCCGTCAGCGTCGTCTTGCCGTGGTCCACGTGACCAATCGTGCCGACGTTGACGTGCGGCTTGGTGCGTTCGAATTTACCCTTTGCCATACGCCTAAAACCCCGATGGAGTCAAAATTAGTGAGGAGTGGAATCAATACCCGCGGACCGCGGTGAGATGGTGCTCATGACTGGAATCGAACCAGCGACCTCTTCCTTACCAAGGAAGTGCTCTACCGACTGAGCTACATGAGCACTGCAAAACCAGCGAGAGCCAATGGAGCGGAAGGCGGGAATCGAACCCGCGTAATCAGTTTGGAAAACTGATGTTCTACCATTGAACTACTCCCGCCCTGCGCGGAACTCGTCTGGTGGAGGGAGGTGGATTCGAACCACCGAAGGCGTAAGCCAGCAGATTTACAGTCTGCCCCCGTTGGCCGCTTGGGTATCCCTCCAACAAAGAACGGCTATTGTGTGGATCAGCCCGGGTGCTGTCAACACCTTCTGCGGAAAAATTGACGTTTTTCCGCGATTTTTTTCACCCACTCAGAGGTGTCTCTCAGACACCTTCCGCCACGTGCGCGTCAACAAGCTGCTCCATCTCCTTGGAAAGATTCATGAGCCTCATGGCCTGCTCTTGCAACTGGCGCTCATGGTCGTCGCGCGGCTGCCAGGAAGGCACTGGCGTTGGCTTACCGTCGGGTGCATCCAGCGCTACGAATACCATCACGCAGCTGGTCGCCAGTCGATGCTCGTCGCTGCGCAGATCGCGCGCCAGCACATCCACGGCCATGTGCATGCTGGAGCGTCCCGTGTGGATCAGGCGCGCACGCACGGTGACCATGTCACCGATGAGAATGGGCTTCACGAACTGGATGCCACTGACCGACGCGGTAACGCAGTAGGCACCGCTCCATGCAACGGCGCAGGCGTAACCCGCCTGATCGATCCATTTCATCACCATGCCACCGTGCACCTTGCCACCGAAATTGACATCAGTCGGCTGGGCCAGGAAACGGAAATTCACTTCGTGTTGCTTGCCGGGCATGGAGAGGAGACTCGATGGGAACAATGAGGTGATTATGCGCCCTCCCCCACGCTACGCGCACCGCTTGCGCTCTCAAGCGAGTCTCTTGCCGCCTACATCCTCGTGAGGCAACGCGCGACATGACGCGTGGGCGAACAAGACGCATGATCCAGGAACCCTCCTCGACACCACCGCCATGAAGCATCCAAGCTGCCGCCAAGCCATCGCATTGCTCGCCTGCGCCGCGCTGGCGTCCTGCCAGGCTATACGCCCCAACGCGACAGTGACGCGCCTCCCCGCGATCATCGCCCATCGCGGCGGCACGGCCGATGCCCCGGAGAACACCCTCGAAGCGATCCGATTGGCGCTAGCCCATCACGCCGACGCGTTATGGCTGACCGTGCAACTGAGTTCGGATGGAGTGCCCGTGCTTTATCGACCCGCAGACCTCAGCGCCCTGACCGATGGGCGCGGCCCAATCGCCCAGTTCACCGCCGCACAGCTGGCCGCGCTCAATGCCGGCTGGCAGTTCCAGGATACCCAAGGCAATTTCCCCTACCGACAGCGCTCGGTCGGCATTCCCACCCTGCGCGACGCTCTTCGCATCATTCCATCAGGCATCCCCGTATTCCTGGACATGAAAGCACTGCCTGCCGCCCCACAGGCGGCCGCCGTGGCAGGCGTACTCACCGAGGAACACGCGTGGTCGCGGGTCACGCTGTATTCCACCGATAGCGCCTATCAGACCGCTTTTGCCGACTATCCGCAGGCTCAGCTGTTCGAGCCACGCGATGTCACTCGCCGGCGACTTCTTGAGGTGTTACTGGACAACCGCTGCGAGGACGCCGCCACACCAAGCGCGCCAGCCGCCTTCGAGTGGCGGCGCGACGTCACCGTAGTCGAAACCTTCACACTGGGCCAAGGGCAATCCAAGGTAACAACCAAGGCCTGGACGCCGACCACGGTGGCCTGCTTCCGTCGCCGGTCATCCCAACCGCTGATCGCCATCGGCATCAACGATGCCAAGGACTATCGCGCTGCCGCCTGCCTCGGTCTGGATGCGGTCCTAGTGGACTCCCCTGCCGCACTTACGTCGGTTCGCGATGCCTTGTCAGGCCAAGACTTGCACTGCGCCGAGCCGGCGCCGCGATAGATCATGGGCACGGCCACCACCTTGCCACGCAAGCGCGCCGGGTCGTGATCGACCTCGAAACCGAAGCACTGATAGACCGGAATGGCCCCCTCAGCCGCATTGAGCGTGAATACATGGGTACCTGCGCGGCGCTCGCAATCCTTGCGCAGACGATCCCATAGCTTTCTAGCGACACCCCGGCCCTGGTAGCGCGTACCCACGAACAGATGAACGATGTGACTGTCGTTACGCACCGAGGCCACACCAACCAGCGCGCCAGCCGCGAAGGCCAGATGGAAGCGCAAATCAGCCTCCATGCGTTGCCGGATGGCCCGCGTACTCAATGATTGCTCCAGTGCCTCCACTGCCTCGGGCGGCTGGTCGGGCATGACCCAGCGGCGCGCAACGCGCCGCAACAACCGGCACACGGCCGGCGCATCGTCGGCTCGAGCCAGTCGCATGCGGAAATCACTCATGAGCTCATCACAGCACGCGTACCGCGTACTGCACAAGGAACTCACCCAACCTCCAACCCGGTGCCGGACTCGGCTCCCAATCGCAGGCCGGCAAGCCAAACGAACGCGACCAATCCCAGGAACATCCCACCCATGGAGCGGTTCGTCAAAAGCAGTCTGGCGACACCATAGGGCCATCAAACCGCCGAGGAATCCGACAGTGCATTGCATGTCATCGACGTCCAACCACCGATGAGCGGGCGAAAAAAAAGCCGCGCAATGCGCGGCCTTTTTTCCTTCTGAGCTGTTTGCTCAGACATTGAACAAGAAGTGCAGCACGTCGCCATCTTTTACAACGTAATCCTTGCCTTCCTTGCGCAGGCGACCGGCCGCAGCGGCGCCAGCCTCGCCCTTGTACTGAATGAAATCGTCGTAGCCCACCGTCTCGGCACGAATGAAGCCGCGCTCGAAGTCGGTATGGATCACGCCCGCCGCCTGCGGCGCGGTAAAACCACGCTTGATCGTCCATGCACGTACTTCCTTCACGCCCGCAGTGAAGTAGGTCTGCAGGTTGAGCAGCTTGTAACCAGCGCGGATCACGCGGTTGAGGCCCGGCTCTTCAAGACCAAGATCCGTGAGGAATTCATCGCGATCAGCGTCATCGAGCTGCGAGAGTTCTTCCTCGATGGCGGCGCATACCGGCACCACTTCCGCCCCTTCGATGACCGCGCGAGCGCGCACCGCATCGAGATGCGGATTATTTTCGAAGCCGTCTTCGCGCACGTTGGCGATGTACATGAGCGGCTTGAGTGTGAGCAGGAAGAGGTCACGCACCAGCGCCCTTTCCTCCTCATCCAGACCCAGGCTGCGAGCGGACTTGCCTTCATTGAGGCCTGCGGCAAGCTTCTGAAGCACCGGCTTCTTCGCCACGGCCTCCTTGTCGTTGGCCTTGGCAGCGCGCTCGGCTCGGTTCAGCGCCTTCTCGACGGAATCCAGGTCAGCCAGCGCCAGCTCGGTGTCGATGGTTTCGATGTCGGCAATGGGGTCGACCTTGCCAGCCACGTGGATGATGTCGGTGTGCTCAAAGCAACGCACGACGTGCGTAATGGCATCCACTTCGCGGATGTGCGCAAGAAACTTGTTGCCCAAACCCTCGCCTTTCGATGCGCCAGCCACAAGGCCCGCGATGTCGACGAACTCGACTGCGGTCGGAATCACCTTCTGCGGATTGACGATGTCCGACAGCGCCTGAAGACGCGGATCAGGCACGGGCACCACACCCACGTTCGGCTCAATGGTGCAGAACGGGAAGTTGGCCGCGGCGATACCCGCCTTGGTCAGCGCGTTGAACAGGGTGGACTTGCCGACGTTAGGCAGACCGACGATGCCGCATTTGATGCCCATGGGGTTGATCCGGGAATGGGGAATAGAGAATGGGAAATAGTAGAACCAGGGACGGGACCGCTCTAACGATTCCCTATTCCCGACTTTCTATTTCCCTGCTGTATGTAGTTGCTGCATGGCCTTATCGAACTGGCCATCGACTGCCAGCGGCAGCACGTCGAGCGCGCGCGCAATGCCGTCGACGATGGCGTCTTCGTCTTTCGCCGATGGGCGCCCAAGCACCCACGACGTGACCTTGTCCTTGTGACCGGGATGACCGATGCCGACGCGCATACGGTGGAACTTGGCATGGCCAAGATGCGCAATGATGTCGCGCAAGCCATTCTGGCCGCCATGCCCACCGTCGAACTTCATTCGAATGGTGCCGGGATCGAGATCCAGCTCGTCGTGCGCCACCAGGCACTCGTTCGGCTCGATCTTGTAGTAGCGCAGCGCCGAAACCACAGCGATGCTGCTTTTATTCATGAACGTGGAGGGCTTGAGCAGCCATACCGACTGGCCGCCAACGTGGACCTTGCAGGTCTCGCCATGCAGCTTGCCGTCGAAACCGAAGCGCTCGCCCCGCCCTGACGCCAAGGCGTCAACAAACCAGAACCCGGCGTTGTGCCGGGTTCGGAGATATTCGGCACCGGGATTGCCCAGCCCGACAATGAGTCGAAGACCCGCCATAAGATCGAACGGCCAGCATCGATGAACGATGCGGGCCGAAACGACTTACTTCTTGGGAGCTTCCGGCGCCGGAGCGGCGGCAGCGTCGCCCTCGGCCGGAGCCGCTTCAACTTCTTCCTTCACCGTGTTGGCGGTGACAACAGCGATGTCGTGGTCCGCACCCAGGTGCAGAGCAACGATTTCCACGCCCTTCGGCAGCTTGAGCTGCGACAGGTGGATGATGTCGCCCGGCTTCAGGTCGGCCAGGTCGAGTTCGATGAACTCCGGCAGATCCTTCGGCAGGCAGGAGACTTCCACTTCCGTCAGGTTGTGCGAGATCACCACGCCCGAGGTCTTGGCAGCGGCGGACTTTTCCTGGTTCAGGAAATGCACCGGCACGTTGACACGCAGGGCAGCGTTCTCGTCGACGCGCTGGAAGTCCATGTGCAGCATCTGCAGCTTGTACGGATGCTTCTGCCAGTCACGCACCAGCACCTTCTGCACCTTGCCGTCGACGTTCAGGTCGAGCACCGAGGAGAAGAACCACTCGTGCTTGGCCGACAGGAGGATGGTGTTGTGTTCGATCTGGATGCTCTGCGGGGCCTGGCCGGCACCGTAGACAACAGCAGGCACGAAGCCGGCATGACGCAGGCGGCGGCTCGCACCTTTCCCCTCGTCATTACGGGCCGTAGCCTTGATTTCGTGAGTCGTAGCCATGTTGGTATTGCCTATCAAGTAGTGAGCTGCCTCGCGGCAGTCAGGCGACTCCCCCGCGACCAGAGGAGTCGTAAAACAGCGACGGAACGAAGCCCGCCGCGGAAAACTCAGTCGATGTAGAGCGAGCTCACCGATTCGCCGAAGGCGATACGGCGGATCGTCTCCGCCAGCAGCTCGGCCACCGAGAGCTGACGGATCTTGCTGCACGCGGCGATGTCCGGCCGCAGCGGCAAGGTGTTGGTAACCACCAGCTGGTCGAGCTGGGAGCCCTCGATATTCTTCAGCGCTGCGCCCGACAGCACCGGGTGCACGCAGTACGCCACCACCTTGCGGGCACCGCGCTCTTTGAGAGCCGCAGCGGCCGCACACAGGGTGCCGGCGGTATCGACGATGTCGTCGACCAGCACGCAGGTCTTGCCGTCGACTTCACCGATGATGTTCATCACGGTGGCGACGTTCGCCTTCGGACGACGCTTGTCGATGATGGCGAGATCGGCATCGTCCAGGCGCTTGGCCATGGCGCGCGCGCGCACCACGCCACCAACGTCCGGACTGACCACGATCAGGTCGTCCATGCTGTAGTTGCGCCAGATGTCCGCCAACAACACCGGCGAGGCATAGACGTTATCCACCGGGATGTCGAAGAAGCCTTGGATCTGGTCCGCGTGCAGGTCCACCGTAAGCACGCGATCCACACCTGCCGTGCCAATCATCTTGGCGACCATCTTCGCCGTGATCGGCACGCGCGCCGAGCGCGGGCGACGATCCTGGCGGGCATAGCCGAAATACGGGATGACCGCGGTAACACTGGCCGCCGAGGCGCGCTTAAGCGCATCCACCAGCGTCAGCAGTTCAAACAGGTTCTCAGCACTCGGTGCGCCCGTGGGTTGCAGCACGAATACTTCCTGACGGCGGACGTTCTCTTCGATCTCCACCTGCACTTCGCCGTCGCTGAACGTGCTGACGAGCGCTTTGCCAAGCGGCACGCCCAGACGCTGAGCCACGTCCTCGGCGAGTGCGCGATGAGCATTGCCGGTGAAGAGCATCGGGCCGGAAAGGTCGACGGTCATCTTTAGAGCCTGTTTGAGCCATGTGGAAATGGCTGGGGCGGAAGGATTCGAACCTTCGCATGCAGGAATCAAAATCCTGTGCCTTAACCAGCTTGGCGACGCCCCAGTAATAACTGGTCTTACTTACTTGCCGTTCCTGTCGATGCCGCGAAAGCGCGCCAGGGCGACATGCAACGAAGAAACATCCTCACCCTTGGCCACATGGGCCGTAAAACCGGTGGGACACCGCTCCGCAATGGCTTCGGCACGTTCCACGGAGTCCGTTTCCAGGAAAACGCACGCACCGCTGCCGGAAAGCCTTGCCCGGCCGAAGCCGTCGAGCCAGTCCAGCGCCGCAGCCACACGCGAATGTCGCGCGCGAACCACGGGTGCGAACGCGTTCTCGACCGTTTCGCCCGAAGCAAAGGATGAAATTGTGGCGGGCGGGGCATTTCGTGTCAATTCAGCCGCTTGAAAAAGCGCTCCGGTCGGCACGTGTTCGTGGGGGTCCAGCACCACGTACCAACGCTCCGGCAGGCTTAGCGGGGTCAGTTTTTCACCAATTCCTTCGGCCCAAGCCGACCGGCCACGCACAAAGACCGGCACATCGGCGCCCAGTTGACGCCCCAGTTCAGCCAGAGTGTCCTCGCCCAGCTCAGCGCCCCAGAGGCCATTCAACGCCACCAGTACGGTGGCTGCGTCCGAGCTGCCCCCGCCCAGGCCCCCGCCCATGGGGACGCGCTTCTCTACCTCGATATCGACACCCGAACCCGCTGGGGCATGCGGTTGCAGCAGGCGGGCCGCTCGCACCACCAGATCCGTCTCGGCGGGTACGCCGGGAACGTCCGTGAGGCGATGAATTTCGCCGTCATGCCGGATGCGCAGGCGTATCTCGTCCCCCCAATCCAGCAGGCGAAACACCGTCTGCAGTTCGTGGTAACCATCTGGCCGACGACCGACGATGCGCAGGAACAGATTCACCTTGGCCGGTGCCGGCCAGACGGTCCAATCGGTCGGATCGGATGGCGTCAGCGGCCGGCTCATGAAGACACGCAGATCGTCCGGGAAGCCGTTTTCGCGATCACGCTCACGGGCGAAGGCAAATTCCGGAAGATTCTTGTCGACGGCATGAAAGCCATGCTTCGCATAGAACGGCGCATTCCATGGCACGTCGGCCAAAGTGCCCAGGTCGACACGGTGATAGCCCGCCATGCGCGCCCAGCCACAGGCGTGCTCGAGCAGCGCAGCGCCGATACCGCGTTGGCCATGCGAGGGCAGCACATCCATCTCCGCCACACCAATGGCGTCACCACCCTCTTCCGCATCCAGCCAGACGAAACCGACGGGCTCACCCGAACCAATGACCGCCACCCAGACGAGGCCGCGGGCGATAGCCTCGCGCATCACTTCGGGCGGCACCGAAACTTCGCGATAGGACGGCCACGCGGGATGCCCTCGAAACAGCTCAACCGCCGCGCGCTCGATGGCGCACAGGGCGTCGACTTGGTCGGGACGGGCGCGTTCGATATGGAAGCTCATGGAAATGTTCTTAACTTCCTATCCCCCTGCAGTGGGAGGATTGAGGTGAGTCTGGAAAAGGCGGTTGAAGGACAAGTACTCGCGCGAAGTGGGCTACGGAGCCTGCTTCAAGTGACGTCGTCGCAAGATCGCCTCTTTGCCCCACCCTCTCCCCAGCGGGAAGAAGCAACAGCTGCGGGTTACTGGATATTCCAGGACTCCACCGACAAGCGCACGGAGTACGGCGGATTGCTGGCGAAAACCTTGGTCGGCACAGCCGGCTCCCGCGTGGTGTCCCAAGCGGGGTACGAGATGGTCCAGCCGTCCTGAGTCAATGTCGCGGGCAACCCGTCCGGGCCGAAGGTGATGTCCGCCGGGCCGCTGTCGGCGCGGATACCCAGCACCCAAGCACGCAGATCACGCAGCGGGACATGCCAGCCCAGAGCGTTCTGCACGACCGTCTCCGGATCCGTACTGCGCTGCGGACCGCCATCCAGGCCTTCGAGCACCGCCCATTCTGGGTTCACGCTGAGTTTGAAGCTCTTGGCGCCCACCGGCCCACGCACGACAAAGTCATAGCTCGTGCCGTTCTGGGTCCAGGTGAGTGTGCCGCTGCCGCCGTCTTTCTTGCCGTTGACCTCGCCCACCACTCCAATCTTGCCCTGCAGTACCCAATGATCAGTCTTGGCCAGCAGGTGTTCACGGGCACGCTGCTCGTTGAGCAGCACCGCGTAGTCGGCCTTGGGTTGTGGGCGAACGGCTTCCTTGTGGACGCAGGCGGCTAGCAGCAGCGGCAAGGCTGCCGCGAGGAGACGAATAGGAAGCTTCATGGATTAAGACGCTTGAGGGTGTTGTGGAGGTTGACGCTCTGCGGGTCCATTTTACGGACTTCGTCGAACACGCGGCGAGCATCCTCCTGATGTCCTTGCTTCCACAGCACTTCGCCCAGGTGCACACCGACGTCCGCATCTTTGTGTGCTGTCCAGGCGCCGCGAAGCGTCTGTTCGGCCTGATCCAGGTGGCCCAGGCGGTATTGCAGCCATCCCCAGGAGTCGGCGATAGCCGGATCATCTGGGCGCGCCGCGCGCGCCTGTTCGATCAGTCGCTGCGCCTCGGGAAGATCCCGATTGGCATCGGCTAACGTATAGCCCAGCGCATTAGAGGCATCGGTGTCGTCGGGCTTGAGCTGAAGCAAGTGACGGAAATCGTTGACGGCTTGATCGGTCTGCCCGGCTTCGGCATAGGCCAGGCCCCGACCGTAAAGCAGGGCCGGATCATCAGGCGTCACTTGCAGCGCGCGACTGAACGCACGCTCGGCCTGCGCGTATTGCTGCTCATCCATGTAGAGCTCCGCGTCCACTTCATAGGCGCGGCGGAGCATGGTGGGCTGATCAAGATAGTCGGTCTGCATCTGCGCCAGTTGCTCGTGGGCCTCGGCGCTGCGACCGAGGTCCTGCAACAAGATTGCGCTGCGTAGATCGGCGTCGAAGGCATGGTCGTCATCGTCAGCAACCTGGTCGTACCACTTCAGGGCCTCTTCCTTCTTGTCCAGCATCTCCGCCATCTGGCCCAGCAGGTAGGCGCTGCTCTGGCGCACGTCTTCGGACGAATGCTGCAACTGGTTGTAGAGGCGGCTGATCGTCTTGGTGTCTTTGGCTCGTGCGGCCAGCGCCGCGCGCATGGCGTAGGTATCCGAGTCTTGCGGGCCGTTATCGAGCAATTTCGCGGCTGCCGTGTAATCACCGCCCTGGCCCAGCAAGGTCGCGTAGGCGAGGCGCATCTGGGTGTTCTTCGGATCCTTGGCCATGGCCTTGTCGAACAAGGCCTTGGCGCCTACGCGGTCACCGTCGCGGTACTTCATCTGGCCGAGCCAGGCATACGTCTCTGCGGTGCCGAAACGCTTAACGGCGGCGTCCGCGATCTGCAACGCATAGGCATGGCGGCCGAGTTTGTCACCCAGCTCGCTCATAGCCAGCCAAGCCTGCGGATCGTTGGGCAAGCGCTGCGGTGTGGCGATGGCTTCCAGCAACTGGGTCGCTTGAGCGGCATCCCGGCTGCTGACCAGTACGCGGCCAAACTGGCGCCACGCATCCGGGTCACCCGTGCCCACGAGGATCTCGAGCTGACGGCGCGCCTCCTCGGTGTTGCCCTGGCTGAGCGCCAACTGCGCACGGGCCTGCGCGAGCGGTGCCGGCTTGGCGCCCAGTGACTGCCAGCGGGCGATCGCCGCCTGGGCGGCATCGGGATCCCGTATCGCAATGGCCAGCGCAGCGGCCTGCTCGGCCACCTTCGGGTCGGGGGAAAGCTGTGCCGCACGGCTGTAGGCCTGGGACGCCGCCTTGAGATCGGTGCGGGTGAGCGCCATCTCGCCAGCGAGCAGTTGGGCCATCAGGTCGTGTTCCTGATCGGGAACCGGCACCACCAGCCGGCCCAGCGGCTGTTTATCGCTGGCCGATGGGCGTCCCGAGGTACCCGAGACGGTGGCGCATCCGGCCAATACCAGGGCCACCATGCCGCCAGCCGCAAAATGACGCAGTTGCTTGAACTTGGACCACCTGCTCAGCACACTATTCTCCGCTCATCCGTCCGTGACACGGCCGTATCCACACTGTAGAACGGTCGCTGCTCATTTCTAGTTTACGCCGCCGGATGCCTCTCGCTCCGAATCGAACCATGAAGCTGATCGCCCTAGGGCTCAACCACCTCACCGCGCCGGTCAACCTGCGCGAGCAAGTGGCATTCGATGCGGAGTCCGCCGGACTGGCCCTGCAGGCGCTCGCCCGCGAGCCCGGCGTGGAAGAGGCGATGATCCTCTCCACCTGCAACCGTACCGAACTTTATGTGAGCGTCTCGGCAGGGGCCGAAGACGTTCCGCAGGCATGGCTCAGCCGTCATCATCAACTGACTCCGGGCAAGCTGGACGAGTTCCTCTACCGGCATGACGAAGATGCGGCCGTGCGTCACATGTTCCGCGTCGCGACGGGGCTGGACTCCATGGTGCTGGGCGAGCCGCAGATCCTCGGCCAGGTGAAGGATGCCTACCAGCAGGCGCGCGATGCCCAGGCACTGCGCGCGCCGATGGAGCGCCTGCTCCAGCATACCTTTGCCGTGGCCAAGCGCGTGCGCACCGACACGCGTATTGGCGCGCACACCGTGTCTGTCGCGTTTACCGCCGTACGCCTGGCCGAGCAGGTATTCGCGGATTTGCGGCAGGCCTGCGTGCTGCTGATCGGCGCTGGCGACACCATCGAGCTGGCTGCGCGGCATCTGGTGGACAAGCAAGTACGCCGACTGATCGTGGCGAACCGCACACTGGAGAACGCGCAGGAACTTGCCAGCCGCTGCGGTGGCTACGCCGTTTCCCTCAACGATCTGCCACAGCACCTGGCCGAAGCAGACATCGTCATCAGCTCCACCGCTGCGCGCCAGCCTATCGTGACGCGCAACATGGTCGAGAAGGCCGTCGTGGCCCGCCGCCGCAGACCGATGTTCATGGTGGACATCGCCGTGCCTCGCGACATCGAGCCTTCGGTTGGCGAGTTGGGCGACGTGTTTCTTTATGGCATCGACGACCTGCGTCAGGTGATCGACGACAACCGCCGCTCTCGCGAAGCTGCTGCCCATGAGGCCGACGCCATCATCGACCTGCAGGTCGAGCGTTACATGGCTTGGCGCCGCGCGCTATCGCTGCGTAACCCCGCGGTGGATCTGCGCCAGCACGCGGAGGCGTATCGCGATGAAGTCTTGGACAAGGCGCGCGCCATGCTCGCCCGCGGCAAGTCGCCGGAGGAGGCCTTAGCCTTCCTTGCCAACACG
>NZ_JAELTQ010000108.1 GCF_016428905.1 Dyella sp. ASV24
GCGTAGCGGCGGGCGCGACATCACTGCTGGCAATCGATGCGGCGGAAGCGGCGGCTTCGCCTGCGGGGGCTAGCGCCAACAGCAGTGCAAACGAAAGAACCTTCTTGGACATCATGGGTGTTCCTGAAACCGGCCCGGGGCGAGCCGTCCTTTTTTGTGAGTAGAGAATGATGGGCCGCTTTCGTGCGGCCTCGTATCAGATGCCGGCGTAACCGCCGAGCACGTAATCGTCCTGTTCGCTGTGCGGTGCATCGGCGTCGCGCGACGCGATGCGCGTCCGTCCCTGCGCCGGCAGTGCGATCACCACGTCGCAGGCGGAGTCGTTCGAGGAAAGTCGAAGCTCCATGTCCGGATGGGTGTCGTCGGGCAGTGAAACGGAAAGCTTGAGGATCTGCATGGCAATGACTCCGGGAGTAAAGAGCAAAGCGTTACCTTCCTATCCGTCATCCCGGCGCAAGCCGGGATCCAGCATCAGCAACGACAGGTTTTCGCAAACACCAAACGCTATCGCTACTGGATTCCGACCTACGCCGGAATGACGAGCAAGAGCATCACGCCAAACCGCAAAGCACCAGCAACATGTCAATCACCTTGATGCCCAGGAACGGAACCACGATGCCGCCGAGGCCGTAGACGAGCAGATTGCGGCGAAGCAAGGCGCCCGCGCCCAGCGCGCGGTACTTCACGCCCTTCAGCGCCAATGGAATCAGGAAGATGATGATGAGCGCGTTGAAGATCACCGCCGACAGGATGGCGCTCTGCGGGGTGGCAAGCTTCATCACGTTGAGCGTATTCAACGCCGGGTACGTCGTCGCAAAGGCCGCCGGGATGATGGCGAAATACTTGGCGATGTCGTTGGCGATGGAGAACGTGGTCAGCGAACCTCGGGTGATCAGCATTTGCTTGCCGATCTCCACCACTTCGATGAGCTTGGTGGGGTTGGAATCCAAGTCCACCATGTTGCCGGCTTCTTTGGCGGCCTGCGTGCCGGTGTTCATCGCCACCGCCACGTCGGCCTGGGCCAGCGCGGGGGCATCGTTGGTACCGTCACCGCACATGGCGACCAGGCGGTTTTCGGCTTGAATCTTGCGGATCAACTTGAGCTTGGCTTCCGGCGTAGCTTCGGCGAGGAAGTCGTCCACGCCGGCCTCTGCCGCGATCGCGGCGGCCGTGAGCGGGTTGTCGCCCGTGATCATGATGGTCTTGATGCCCATCCGGCGCATTTCGGCGAAGCGCTCACGGATGCCGCCCTTTACGATGTCCTTCAGCTCGATCACGCCCATGGCAGTCGCGCCTTCCGTGACGATCAGCGGTGTCGCGCCACGGCGTGCGATGTCTTCGGCCATGCGCTTGACCAGCGGCGGCAGATGGCTACCGCAGGATTCCAGGTAACGCTCCACTGCATCCAGTGCGCCCTTGCGGATCTGACGCTCACCCAGGTTCACACCGCTCATGCGGGTCTGTGCAGTGAACGGCACGAACTCGGCATGACCTTCTTCGAGCTGACGCTCACGGATGCCGAAACGCTCTTTGGCCAGCACCACGATGCTGCGACCTTCCGGCGTTTCGTCCGCCAGCGAGGCCAGTTGCGCGGCATCGGCAAGCTTGGCTTCTTCCACGCCCGGCGCCGGCACGAAGGCGACGGCCTGACGGTTGCCCAGTGTGATGGTGCCGGTCTTGTCGAGCAGCAGCACGTCGACGTCGCCTGCCGCTTCCACAGCGCGACCGGAGGTGGCGATGACGTTGGCGCGGATCATGCGGTCCATGCCTGCAATACCGATGGCCGACAGCAGCGCGCCGATGGTGGTCGGGATCAGGCATACCAGCAGCGCCACCAGCACGGTGAGGGTGATGGGGTTACCTGAGCCGGCCACCTGCACGCTGTAGATGGAGTACGGCAGCAGCGTGGCGCAGGCCAACAAGAAGATCAGGGTGAACTTGGCCAACAGAATGGTGAGCGCGATCTCGTTGGGCGTCTTGCGGCGCGAGGCACCTTCCACCATCGCGATCATGCGATCCAGAAAACTTTCGCCGGGATTAGCCGTAATGCGCACTACCAGCCAGTCCGACAGCACACGCGTGCCACCGGTCACCGCGCTGCGATCGCCGCCGGATTCGCGGATCACCGGTGCGGATTCGCCGGTGATGGCGCTTTCGTCGACGCTAGCTGCGCCCATCACTACTTCGCCGTCACCCGGCAACTGGTCGCCCGCTTCCACCAGCACGTGATGACCCACGCGCAGTTCGGAGGACGGTGTGAAGGTGATCGCTGCATCCTTGGTCGGCGCAGCCAAGCGCTTGGCCACGACATCCTTGCGCGAGCTACGCAGCGCTGCGGCCTGGGCCTTGCCACGACCTTCCGCCAGCGCTTCCGCGAAGTTCGCGAACAACAGAGTGAACCACAACCAGATCGTTACCCAGAAGATGAAGCTGGTTGGCGCCTCGCCATGGCCGGTCAGCGCTTGTACCCACAGCAAGGTGGTCAGCACGCTGCACACGAACACCACGAACATCACCGGGTTGCGGAACTGCTGCTTCGGCGACAGTTTGCGGAACGAATCCGCGATGGCTTTCACGATCAGCTCGCGGTCGAAGCTGCGAACGCCGTGGACAGGGGTATGAGTCGTTGTCATGGATCAGTGTTCCTTCGTGCGCCGATCAGCGCACCGACATCAGGAATTCGGCGATGGGGCCGAGCGCCAACGCGGGGAGGAAGGTGAGCGCGCCCACCACGACCACCACGCAGGCAAGCAAGGTCACGAACAGCGGGGTATGCGTGGGCAGCGTGCCGGCCGACGGCGGCACATGGCGCTTGGCAGCCAACGAACCGGCCATGGCAAGCATCGCAATGGCAAGCAGGAAGCGCGACAGGTACATGCACACGCCCAGCAGCACGTTCCAGAACGGGGTGTTGGCCGAGAGACCGCCAAACGCGCTGCCGTTGTTGTTCGAGGCTGACGACACCGCGTAGAGAATCTCGCTGAAGCTATGCGCACCTGGGTTGCCTACACCGGTCACGCCAGCGGGCGTCATCACTGCGATAGCTGTGCAGATCACCACCAGCGCACAGGGCACCAGCACGGCAAGGCTGGCCATCTTCATTTCGTGTGCTTCGATCTTTTTGCCCAAGTATTCCGGTGTACGGCCCACCATCAGACCGGCGATGAACACCGCGACCACGGCGAAGGCCAACATGCCGTAAAGACCGCACCCCACACCGCCAAAAATCACCTCGCCCAACTGCATCAGCCACATCGGCACCAGGCCACCCAGCGGGGTGAGCGAGTCGTGCATGTTGTTCACCGCACCGCACGATGCCGCGGTGGTGATGGTGGAGAACAGGCCACTGGCGGCGATGCCGAAGCGCGTTTCCTTGCCTTCCATGTTGCCGCCGGCTTGCAGCGCGGAGGCCTGCTGGTCGACGGCCAGACCGTGCAGCGCTGGGTTACCAGCCTGTTCGGCAGCGATGGCACCGAAGGCCAGCGGGACAAAAATGAGCAGCATGGTGGCGAGGATCGCCCAGCCCTGGCGGCGGTCGCCGACCATGCTGCCAAACGTGTAGCAAAGTCCCCCAGGAATCAGGAAGATCGCCAGCATCTCGATGAAGTTGCTGAATGGCGTCGGGTTTTCATACGGATGCGCAGAGTTGGCATTGAAGAAACCGCCACCGTTGGTGCCGAGCTGCTTGATCGCGATCTGCGAGGCAGCCGGGCCCATTGGCAAGGTCTGCGTGGTGACCGTGCTCGACTTGGTGACGTCCTTGCCCTGGGCATCTTTCACCGTGTCGCCGGCGGCGTCCTTCACGGTTTCCACGGCCGTCGTGTTCTGTATGAGCGGAACGTCGACGTAGTTTTTGAAGTTCTGCACCACACCCTGCGAGGAAAGCAGCAGGGCGATGACCAGCGAGAACGGCAGCAACACGTAGAGCGTGGTGCGTGTCATGTCGACCCAGAAGTTGCCGACACTGTCAGCGCTGCGGCGTGTGAAACCACGCACCACCGCCAGCAGCACGGCAATACCCGTGGCAGCTGACAAGAAGTTCTGCACCGCCAGGCCCACCATCTGGGTCAGATAGCTCATGGTGCTTTCGCCACCATAAGCCTGCCAGTTGGTATTGCTGACGAAGCTGATGGCTGTATTCATCGCCAGATCCGGCGACAGCGCATCGAAATGCTGAGGGTTCAGTGGAAGCCACTGCTGCACCCGCTGCAACGCGTACAGCAGGAACAGACCTGCCATGTTGAACAACAGCATGGCGATGGCGTAGCGCTTCCAGCTCATCTGGTCGTCGGCACGCACACCCGAAAGGCGGTACATCACATGCTCGACCTTGCCGCCGACACGATTCACCCCGTTGGGCGTCTCGGCGAAGGCCAACGCCATATAGGCGCCGACCGGCTTGATCAGCACGAGCAACACGCCCACGAAGAGCACTACTTGGAAAATATCGAAGGTGGTCATTCGAACCACTCCGGCTTGAGCAGGGCCACACACAGGTAGCCCGTCAGGGCCACCGCGATGACGGCAGCCACGAAATACAACGCGTTCATGGAAGGAATCTCCCGAAGGAAAGGCGCGGACCCCGTCGCCAACAGCGGCGACAGGCGGTCGTCAGGGGCGGCGGCCCAGGCGGTCGCAGATCAGCAGGAAGCCGAGCGCCGCAGCGAACAGCACGATCGAAAAAAGGAGGTAGATGGCGTCCATGGATGCCCGATTCACCGTGTCAGTTAACGGTGAAAATTGTCGGCAGCGGCGCATAAGAAAGGGGTAGCGATTTTTACCGGCCGCGTATAGAAGCCGTAAAAATTTACCCTGGGCCCCGAGGGCACGCCTTAGACGGCGTGGGAAACCACGATCTCTTCGGCCACCGGTATACGATGCACCGGATACCCGGCCTCATCCCAGGCGTCCAACCCGCCCAGCAGCGGGCGCACGCGCTTGTAGCCCCGCAGCATCAACGCCTTGGCCACCAGCGCCGCGGAGTACTCGTTGGGGCAGGTGCAATAGAGCACCAGCTCCGTATCGGGTGGCACCGCATCGGCAATACGTTCGATGCTGTTGATATCGGCCAGCAGGGCCCCGGGAATGACGCGCGAGTCGACCAACCGCGCGCCATCCGAACGGACATCCACGATCACCGGGTTGCCGCCGTTGTTAACGACGTCGTTGAGTTCTTCCACGGTGATGCGCGCCATGCGCAGGGTGCGGAGCAGGTGATGCCGCTGCCACCACTTGACGATGATGTACAGCGCGAGCAGGCACCCGATGAACATGAGCGCCACGCTGCCTGCATTGGCCAAGGCCATCAGCACGGCATCGATCTGGTTGGCGAAGATGTAGCCGAGACTTACGGCCGTCCCCACCCACATGAGTGAGCCCAGACCATCGAACAAAATGAAGGGGGCCGCGCGCAATCCCATTGCACCGACCAGCGGCGGAGCCACCGTAGAAAGGCCCGGCACGAACTTGGCCAGCAGCAAGATGCCCCCGCGCCACTTCTGGAATCGCAGTTCGGACTGCCTGACGCAAGAGTCGGGAGACAGGGAAATACGGCACAGCGTGCGCATGACGCTACCGCCGAAATAGCGGCCTGCCACATACCAGGCGTAATCGGCCAGAAGGCAGGCGAGCACGGCCGCCGCCACCACCCCCGTCAAGGGGAGTCGCTCCATCGATGCCAACGCGCCGGCCACGATCATGGTGGGCACTGCAGGCACGGGAACCCCCGCCTGCTCCACAAGCACGTTGACGAAAACCAGCAGCAGCCCGTACTGGGCGATGAGTTCGATAATGTGGTGTGCCATGGACGCCAACCTCGCCGCCCGATCAGGCGGCGACATGCCGCCCAGCGCCACGATGATTGGGGTTGCGGGGCGCAAACGCAATGCGGTTTTGCGCTCTTTTTGAGGCTGTCAGGCGCCGCTGGGGGCTTCGGCGGCACCGCCCGCCGGACCTGGTGCGTCGGCCATCCGGCGAACACCCAGCAGGACCAGTGGCAACCACAGCAGCGTCAGGGCCGCCGAGCACAAGAAGATGCCCTCGGTACCCAGTCGCCCCAGCGCAATGCCGCCCACCGCACCACCCACGAAAGCGCCCAGGAACTGGCTGGTTGAATAAGCCCCCATGGCTGCGCCGCGCAGCGTTCCTGGCGCCAATTGGGAGACGAGACTCGGCAAGGCCGCCTCCAATAGGTTGAAGGCCGAGAAGAACACGGCAGCGGCCAACCCCAGCGCAGCAACGTGCGTCCCGGCCAAGCCAAGGCCGAGCAACCCAAGCCCGGTCGCCACCACACACACCGCCACCAGCCGCAGGCTCTGCGCCAGATCGCGCATACGGTGCAGGCACGCGCCCATCACAAAAGCAGCAATCACCATCACCGGGAGGTAGAGCTCCCAATGGCGATTCACGGGCAGATGCAGTTGGTCGGCCAGTAGCAGTGGCAGGCCCACGAAACTGGCCGTCAACAGCAGGTGCAGGAAGAACACGGAGCCGTTGAGCACCAGCAGGCGGCCGTCACGCAGCATCGACAGGACACCACCGAACGAGGCGGATGCCGGCGCCGAGGGTCGCTCCGGCGTGGGCACGATCAACCACAGCAAGACCAGAGCTGCCAGCGCAAGAACGGAGGTGGCGGCAAACAGACCCGGCAACCCGCCGAGCGCTTCCAGTGGCGGCCCCAGGATCAGCGCCAGCAGGAACGCCACGCCAATGGAGACACCAATGATGCCCATGACCTTGCTGCGGTGCTCATGCCGGGTCAGGTCGGCGGCCAGCGCCGTACCCGCCCCGGCCACGGCTCCCATGCCCTGCAGGGCGCGCCCGATCACGATGCCGAGCAGCGTGTGCGACATGGCCGCGACCAAGCCGCCAGCCGCAAACACCAGCAGGCCCAAGGTGATCGCGGGCTTGCGGCCGATGCGGTCAGACAGCAGCCCCAGCGGAATCTGCAGCAGCACCTGCCCCAATCCATACACGCCCAGGGCTAACCCGATGAGCCACGGCGTCGCGTCCGGCAGGTGCTGCGCATACAGTGAAAACACCGGCATGATCAGGAACAGCCCGAACAAACGCAGGCTGATCACGCAGGCCAGAGTCAACGCACTGCGCCGCTCAAGTAGGGAGAGTTTGCTCACCGGGGCTTCTTAAAAGGGTCGCATCAGTGGGCGATTATTACGTTTCGGCCCAAAAAACCAACCGTGGTGCCGTGTCGCGGCGGTTTCTTGCGCCTTTCTCTCTCTATAATCCCCTGATACGACGCTACGACCGCCTCATGACCACGACCCAAGCCGACACCCGCCGCTCTGCCGACTTTGCCGCCGTCCGAGGGCTCGCCGCCGCAGACATGCATCGGGTCGACTCGCTGATCCGCCAACGCCTTTCGTCGGACGTGGTGCTGATCAATCAGATCGCCGACCACATCATTGCGGGCGGCGGCAAGCGGTTGCGTCCGATGCTGCACGTGCTGGCCGCCAACGCGGCGGGCTACCACGGCGAGCATCACATCAAGCTGGCGGCCGTCATCGAGTTCATCCACACCTCCACCCTGCTGCACGACGACGTGGTGGACGAGTCGGACCTGCGCCGCGGCCGCAAGACCGCCAACGCGCTGTGGGGCAACGCCGCCAGCGTACTGGTGGGTGACTTCCTGTATTCGCGTTCGTTCCAGATGATGGTTGAGCTGGATGACATGCGCATCATGCGCATCCTGGCCAATACCACCAACACCATCGCCGAAGGCGAGGTGCTGCAGTTGCTCAATATCGGCAATGCCGACGTCGACGAGGCGTCTTACCTCAACGTGATCGAGCGCAAGACGGCCGTGCTGTTTGCCGCCGCGACGGAACTCGGTGGACTGCTCGGCGGGCTTCCGGCGGATCAATGCGCCGCCCTGCGCCACTACGGCATGCAGTTGGGGTATGCGTTCCAAATCGCTGACGACCTGCTCGACTATGTGTCCGACGCGGGCACGCTGGGCAAGAACATCGGCGACGATCTCGCCGAAGGCAAGCCCACGCTACCGCTGATCTACGCGCTGCAGCGAGCAGATGCCGAACAGAAGCAGTCGCTGCGCCACGCCATCGAGCACGGCGGCCTGGATTCGCTGGACCGTATCATTGCGGCCATCCGCGATTCCGGCGCATTGGAGCGCACCCACGAGCGTGCGGTGATGCATGCCGATGCCGCGCGCGACGCGTTGCACGTGTTGCCCGACTCGCCATGGCGCGATGCCATGGCGACGCTGGCGGATTATTCGGTGCAGCGCAGCTTCTGAACCTACGGCGCGCACCGAACGTGCGCGCCGCGATTCACGACCGAATTACGGCGTGCCGCTGAACGCCCCGTGCAGCCAATCGCGCATCATGCGATAGCTGCGCTGCGCGGCACGTTCGTCATAGGCGCAGCCGGCGCTGTGCTGGTCTGTCTCGGTGAAGCAATGCACGGCATTGCCAAGCACCACGAACTGCCAGTCGACTTTGGTGGCGCGCATCTCGTCCATGAACTTGTCGGCGTCAGGCATGGTGCCCTTGTCGTCGGCGCCATTCATCACCAGCACGCGCGCCTTGATGTTCTTGGCCAGCGCCGGATCATCGGTCTGCAGCCCACCATGGAATGACACGACGGCGGCCAGGTCGGCGCCGCTGCGTGCTAGATCGAGAACGGCCGTGCCGCCGAAGCAGAAACCAATCGCCGCCAGTTTGCTGAGATCGATGGGCGCGGTCTTGGCCTGTGCCTTCAACTGATCCAGCGCCATAGTGGCGCGCTTGCGCATCAGTACGCGGTCACCATAGAGCGGCTTGATCGCGGCCCTAGCTTCGTCATCGTTGGCCGGGCGAATCTTCGCGCCGTACATGTCGGTGAGCAGGATCACATAGTCCTTGCCCGCGATCATCTCTGCCTTCTTGATGGCGAGATCGTTCACGCCGTACCAGTTGGGCACCATCACCAGGCCCGGACGCTTGGTGGTCACTGCGTCGTCGTAGACCAGCACGCTGTGGAAGGTGGTGCCGTCCTGCGTCCACTCGATCGGCTTCTCCACCATCTTTGCCTGCGCGGCAACGGTGAATCCTGCGAACAACAGAAAACTACAAAGACGGGCGATGCGCATGAGGGTCTCCTTGTTGCGGTAGCTACCACTGGTAAATCAGCTATGTTGCAGCGCTTGAGCCAGACAAGCCGGGCATGCCAAACGAAACCCGCGCTTCATCTTTTGCATGAAGAGGCGGTCATTCAATACCTTCGCCGATCGATCCCGATCCACCAGGCAAAGCTCCGACCGATGGTTTGACGTGAGATAAGCCACCACCTGCTCGAAGTCCTGGGCGTCCACATAGGCGCTGCTTGCGCGATGCGCTTCGGCGCGGTCCGGACTGAGCGTCTGAATCGTATGGACACTCGATCCCGCCAGCGATCCTTGGGATATCAACGGCCCCAATGAAGCGCTAACGCAGGCCATCTTCCCCAAGGGACCATGTTCCTTGCAAACGTATTTGCCGCCCATGTCACTTCCCTGCCGGACTATAGGCCAGCGGCGTGCGTCGCCAGTTTGCGCTTGATGGGTGACAGTTTGTCGACCAGGCGAACACCCAATCCGCGTGCTGCCACTAGCGGTGACACTTGCCAGCCGTAGACGCGCGCCAGCGCATCGAAGCCCAACGCATCGAGCGTGTCGGCACTGCGACGGCGGCGCGCGTAACGACGCAGCACGTGGGTGGCCGCTATGTCTCTGCCTGCGTCGCGCGCATCGACTAGCGTGTCGCGCAGCTCAGCCACGTCGCGCAACCCCAGATTTACGCCCTGCCCCGCCAAAGGATGCACTGCGTGCGCGGCATCACCCAGCAGCACAAATCGTTCGGCCTGGTAGGTTTCAGCCAGTTGCAGTCGCAAAGGGAACGCGGCGCGCGCAGTAGCGCCAACGATGCGACCCAGGCGGAAATCGCTGGCTACACCCAACTCCCTGAAGAACCCTTCATCGTCCAGCGCAAGTACGCGCTGCGCTTCGTCGTCCGGCAAGGACCACACGATGGAGCTGCGGCCATCGGCCAGCGGCAATAAGGCAAGGGGTCCGGTGTCCAGGAAGCGCTGCCATGCTGTGCCCTGGTGCGGATACTCGGTCTGCACGTGTGCAACGACGCCACGCTGTGCGTAGTCGCGTCCTTTGGTCTCGATACCCGCCATCGCCCGCAGGGGTGACGCCGCACCATCGGCGGCGACGAGCAAACGGGCGGAAACCGCATCTGTATCGGCACCACGCAAGGACAATTGCACCCGATCTTCAAGCACCTCATAGCCGCTGACCTGGGCGGGGCAAAGACGGTGCACGCCAGCGGCATCCAGCGCCTGCCAGAGCTGCCACTGCACGAGGTTGTTCTCCACGATGTAACCGAGCAGGTCACGGCCTTCGTCGGCAGCATCGAAATGGATGGTCGTACCGCTCGCTGCATCCCACACGTGCATGTGCCCATAAGGGCTGGCGCGCAAGGTGCGGATGGACGTCCAGACACCGAGGTCGTGCAACAGGGCGATGGACGATGGCGCAAGCCCTACGACGCGAAGATCCACGTCATCGCTCGCGAACCACGGCGCCGGTGCGCGTGCTTCGACCAGCGCTGTGGCGAATCCGGCACGCGCCAGCGCCAGTGCTGCCGCCGCACCCACCATGCCACCGCCGACCACCGCAACGTCGAAGGCAGGGCCGCGACGACGGGACGATTCGAGGCGAGAAGAAACCATCGTACTCATGGCAGGCGCTCCAGAACGGCCCTGGGCGGCTCGCCACGAAAACCCATGCCGCGACGAGCCATCAGGCGTTGCAGCGGAGGCAGGCGATCGAATGCCAGCATGGCCATCGATCGCAACGGCCCCAACAGGGGCTGCGGCAGGCAGGCCAATTGGACCAGCCCATGGCTCATCAGCATGGTGCCTTCGCGGTCCGGTACGCGTCGCGCGGCGTAATTGGCCAGCAGCTCGTCCGCACCGGGATCGGCCGCACCGGTGAGCAACTCGGCCAGCGTGAGCGCGTCGCGCAAGCCAAGGTTGAAGCCCTGCGCACCGATGGGATGCACGGTCTGCGCCGCATTACCAACCAGCACGGCGCGGTTGGACACCAGTGAACGTGCAGCGACGCGCTGGATTGCGTAGGGATGACGCTTGCCAGGTCGGGCCAGCCGGCCTAGGCGCCAGCCGAACCGCGCTTGCGCCAGCGCGATAAAGGCGTCGTCATCCATCGCTTCCACTGACTTGGCCTCATGCTGCGGCACGGTAAGCACCAGCCCACAACGGCGACTCGCGAGGGGAAGCAACGCTATCGGGCCGTTATCAGCGAAGCGCTCATAGGCTCGATTTGCGTGGTCGCGTTCCGGCGTGATCGTGCAGACAAACAAGGTCTGCCGGTAATCGTGGCGCTCGGCCTCGATGCCCAGCCGTTCGCGCACGAAAGAGCCGGTGCCGTCGGCGCCGACCAGCAGGGGGCTATCGATATCGACCGGCCCATCGCTGGTTTGGATACGGGCGCGCCAACCTTCGGCCAGCGGCTCCAGCGATTCGACGCGAGCCGGTGCTAGGCGGCGCAAGCGCGTGCATTCGTCCAGCCGACGCAACAAGGCTGCGCCAAGTTCGCGCGCGGGCAGTGTCCAGCCCATCGCATCGACGCCCTGGCGCGCGGCATCCATCTGCACGCTGCCGAATTCACCGGCCCGGGTGATATGGATATGACGAATCGGCGTGGCCCCCGCCTCTGCGTGCTTCCACACGCCAATGGCGGTCAGGCCATTCACGGTGGCGCGAGCCAGCGCTAGGTTGCGCTCGTCGTAGCTGGGCTGCTCGCCCACCCGTGGCGCGGCGGCCTCGACCATGACGGCGTCAATGCCCGCTGCGTCCAAGGCAATGGCCAGACTGGCGCCGACCAGCCCGCCGCCAACAATGAGCACTGGCTGCTGTGCAGCCGCCTGAGAGGATGAATTCGTCATGGCGCCGAATGATACGCGCCCAGAGCCCATTCAACGCCCCCATGCGGGGAGGTGTTTACGCGCAACGGCTGGCCAGGTCCAGACACCGGACAGGCGCTCAGGACCCGCCTCATCTGGGGTTCGCGCAATTGCGTTAGACTCAGCCTCTGCTTACGACGCAACCTTCTTTTGGAGCAACTCATGGCTAAGACGCAGACCCAGCGCCTCGGCATCTTCCTGGCCCTGGCCGCGGTGATGGCCGCCACTCGCATCCACCTTTCGCTGTTCCATCACGACATCTGGGATGCGTCGTGGGGCATCTTCTTCCTGGCCGGTTTCTGGCTGCGCGGCTCGGCACGCTGGGCGTTCCCCCTGCTGATGGTGGAGGCCGTGGTGGTCGACTATCTGGTCATCAACGGCCAGGGCATCAGTTTCTGGGATCACTACTGTGTCTCTGCGGCCTATTGGTTCCTGGTGCCGTCGTATCTCAGCCTGTGGCTGGGTGGCAGCTGGTTGGCCGGCCGTCAGCCTGGCCTGAATGCGCGTGGTCTGGGCCTGGCCGTGGGTGCCATGCTGGTGAGCTGGCTGGCCTGCTATGTGATCTCCAACGGCAGCTTCTACTGGCTGAGCAACAGCGTGCCGCAGCCGCGCAGCGTCGCCGCGTGGTTCGCCAACATGACCGACTGGTACGGCTTCTTCCTCGAGACCACGGTTCTCTATGTGGCGCTCGGCTTGGTGATGCACGGTCTGGTGGTGCAGTTGTCGCACCTGCTGGGCCACGCTGACTCGTCCAAGCTGTCGCGCTGACCTCCATGGGTAATCGTCTCTCGAAGATCTACACCCGTACGGGTGACGACGGCAGCACCGGCCTTGGCGACGGCTCGCGCGTCGCCAAGGATTCCTTGCGTGTTTCCGCTTACGGCACTGTCGATGAACTCAACAGCACGCTCGGCATGGTGCTCGCCTCCGACGGTGTCGCCGACGACGTGCGGGAAGCGCTGACGCAGGTGCAACACGACCTGTTCGACCTTGGTGGCGAGCTGTGTATTCCTGGCATGGCGATGGTTCACGACGCGGACATTGAACGCCTGGAGCAGGTGCTCGATGCGTTCAACGATCCGCTGCCGCCACTCAAGGACTTCATCCTGCCTGGCGGTGGCATGGCGGCCTCATGCTGCCATCTCGCACGCACCGTTTGCCGTCGCGCGGAACGCGAGGTGATCGCTCTCGGCCGCGTGGAAGAAGTGCGGCCGCAGGCACAGCGTTACCTCAATCGCCTCTCCGACCTGTTGTTTGTCGTGTCCCGCGTACTGGCTCGCGCCAGTGGCCACGGCGAGGTGCTCTGGAATCACGAGCGTCGGCGAAAGCCTCAGGCGTGACCCTCGATGCTGCGGCTCTACACCCACACCAGCTGCCTGCAGCACGATCCTGGCCCGGCCCAACCTGAATCCCCGGCGCGCTTACGCGCCGTTTTGCAGGCGTTGGACAGTGATCGCTTCGCCGCGCTTGACCGCATCGAGGCGCCACGCGCTACGCGCGAGCAATTGCTGCGCGTGCATGCGGTCGAACACGTAGAGCACATTCTCGGCATCGCCCCCCAGGAGGGCACAGTCCGCCTCGACGAGGACACACTGATGTCGGCGGGCTCAGCGGAAGCCGCGCTGCGCGCAGCCGGCGCTGTGGTGGCGGCCGTGGACGCGGTACTTGGCGCCCAGGGCGGCAAGGCATTCTGTGCGGTGCGGCCACCCGGACACCACGCCACGCCCGACCGCGCCATGGGCTTCTGCCTGTTCAACAACGTCGCGGTGGGTGCGGCACATGCCATGGCCGAGCATGGCCTCAAGCGTGTGGCCATCGCTGATTTCGACGTCCATCACGGCAATGGCACGCAGGACATCTTCGCCCGCGAGCCGCGCGTACTGTTCATCTCCAGCCATCAGATGCCGCTGTACCCGGAAACGGGGAGCCCTGAAGAACACGGTGTGGGCAATATCGTCAATGCGCCGCTGTCGCCCGGGGATGGCTCCTATGAGTTTCGCGAACTGTGGGAAGGTGTGTTGATTCCAAAGTTGCATGCCTTTCGCCCTCAGCTGCTGCTGGTATCAGCGGGCTTCGATGCACATCGCAACGACCCATTGGCCGATCTGCGCCTGGGTAGCGAAGACTATGCCTGGATCACCCAGCGACTAGTCGACGTTGCGCATGCGCACGCCCAGGGCCGCGTGGTGTCAACCCTGGAGGGCGGATACAACCTGCTCGCCCTTTCGACCAGCGTCGCCGCCCACGTAGGCGAACTACTCGACGCTTGAATCACTCGTCGGCAGGAACGAAGTCCAGCGCGACCGAATTGATGCAATAGCGCAGCCCCGTAGGCTTGGGACCATCCGGAAAGACGTGCCCCAGATGCGACTCGCATGCTGCGCAGCGCGCCTCGGTGCGGCGCATGCCCTGGCTATCGTCCTGCCGAAGGCCAACGGCTTGACGGGTCAGTGGCTGAAAAAAGCTCGGCCAGCCTGAGCCTGAGTCGTACTTGGCCTCGGACGCAAACAGCGGCACTCCACAAGCCACACAGACGTAGGTCCCTGCGGCCCTGTGGCGGTACCACTTGCCACTGAACGGGGGCTCGGTCGCCGAACACCGGCACACCGCATATTGCTGCGGCGTCAACTCGGTACGCCACTGGTCGTCGCTTTTGGCTGCTTTCTGATCAGTCATGCTGAATCCCGCTCTGGAGAGTGACCCTACCAACTGCCGTCCATGGGGCCTTTCTGCTAGTTTTACGAGCCTCCCAGCCGACAGACTGCCATCGTGACGCCCAAGCTCCCTCCGCGCCACCTGCCCCCTCGCCGCCTGTTGGCGGTTGCCGCTGCCCTCGCCCTGTTCGGCGGCCCGGTCGAGGCACAGTCGGCCTTGGAACAGCCTAGCCCGACGGCCCCGACCAACCCCGATCAACCCTCGCCGACATCTCCGCCGAGCAATGCTCGGCCGTCGACAGTACCTAACTGCCCGCTAGGCACGTACCGCTGTCCGCAGCGCCCGCTGAACTACAGCATGTGTCGGCCCAACGCCATGCTGTCGTTCTACGACCCGACGATGAGCAAGGACAGCTCGGTCCGCAACACGTCGAACACGTACGTTGTGGCGGAACGCGTGGACAGCTCCAACCAGAGCATCTACCACCTGGAAGGCAACGTGAAGGTGGATCGCGCCGACCAGCGCATACAGTCGGACGTGACTGACTACAACCAGGACACGACTGACTTTGACGCGCGCGGCAATGTCCGTTACCAGGAAGCCGGACAGCTCACCTCGTCGGACCATATCCGCGGCAATCAAGATGCCAGCACGGCTATTGCCGACAATGTCGCCTATCAAATGCTGACCAACCGCGGCAACGGCGTGGCGGTGCAGGGCCAGATGCTGGACGACCAGCGCAGCCGCTACTTCGTCGCCACTTACTCGACCTGCGATGTGGGCAACCATGTGTGGGAGATCCATGCCAAGGACATCCGCATGGATAAGGAGACCGGCGAAGGTGTGGCGCACAACGCCACCATGTACCTGTACAACGTGCCGTTCTTCTGGCTGCCGACTTTCTCGTTTCCGATCAACGATGACCGCAAGTCCGGCTTCCTGACACCGTCCATCGGCAGTTCCAGCCGCTCGGGCTTCACAGTCAGCGCGCCGTACTACCTGAATCTGGCGCCCAACTATGACGCTACGCTCGACCCACGCATCTATGCCGATCGTGGCGTGATGCTGGCGAGCGAATTCCGTTATCTGATACCCGGCAGCCTGGGCCAGATAAACTTCGAATTTCTACCGCACGACAACGGCCAGAGCGATCCGGACGGCACGGCCGATACCGAGGGCAAGAACCGCTGGCTGCTCAAGTACTACGACCATACGCAGATCTATGGGCCGTGGTCGCTCAATATCGGCATCAACCGTGCGTCCGATCGCAACTATCTCCGCGACTTTGGTAATGACCTCTACACGGCGTCCATCGGCCAGCTGACCTCGTCCACCTACATTTGGGGTGGTGGCAAATGGTGGAACAAGGTGTATTGGACCGCCACCTTCGGTGGGGATTACTACCAGAACGTCGATTACTCGCTGCCGGATTCGAGCGTACAGTACAAACGCTGGCCACGCGCCACGTTCACCGTGGATTACCCGATCAACCGTTGGCTCGACGTCGGCGCCAACACCGAGGCCGTCGCATTCCGCAAGGATGAAGCGGTCGAGGGTAACCGGCTGGATCTGTATCCCTATATCCAGGCCGACTTTCAAGGTGCCGCTTGGTTCGTAAAGCCCAGGGTGGCCTATCGCTATACCGGTTATGACCTGATCGGCAATTACCAACAGTACGGCTTTACCGGCGCTGGGCCGAATGGCACTGGGCTGCTCACACCTGGGCAGACTTCACCCTTTACCAACGGCTCCCCTAGCCGCTCACTACCCATCGTCAGCATCGACAACGGCCTGATCTTTGATCGAAGCACGTCGCTATTCGGCACCAACTATACGCAGACGCTCGAGCCGCGCCTGTACTACCTGTATATCCCGTATCGCAACCAGAACAATATCCCATTGTTCGACACCAACCTGATGTCGTTTGACACCTGGGAGCTTTTCACACCGAACACCTATTCCGGCGCGGACCGCCAGATCAACGCGAATAACCTCAGTGCCATGCTGACCACGCGCCTGTTAGACAACAACGGCGTGGAGCGCCTGTCCATCGACTTTGGACAGATCCGCTACTTCGCCCAGCAGCTCGTGCAGTTGCCCAGTGGCATAAATACGATTACGCCCACCACCAATTGGTCCGGCTCCGACTACGTCATCGACCTGACCAGCCAGCTCAATGACGACTGGAAGGTCACGTCCCAGTACCAGTGGAATCCCAACACCAGTCTCACCGACCTTGGCGCTATCGGCGTGCAGTACCGTCTCAAGACTGATGGCGTCGTCAACTTCTCGTACCGCTACCGTCGACAGCCAGGCGTAGAAACGCCCCTGCTGGAACAATATGACGCTTCCGTGGTCTATCCGCTCTCCGACCGCTGGCGCCTAATCGGCCACTGGGCCTACTCGGTACTTGACAAGAAGACCGTGGAGGCCTTGGCCGGCGTGCAATACGACAGCTGTTGCGTGGCGCTGCGCCTGGTGGCCCGCCGTTACGTGAACACCTATGACACCACGACGCAGCTGGGCTCGACCAATACAGCAATCATGTTCGAAGTGCAGTTCAAGGGGATGGGTAACTTCTCCGGTCAGTCGGAAAACATCCTGCGCAATGGTATTCTTGGTTATCAATAACTTCCCTGTCGCCTACGGCGATTGAAGGCCCCGGACTCAGATGAAGCAGCCTCTCGCGTTGTTCCTGCTCGCGATCGCCACCGCGACCGCCCTGCCCGCCCATGCCCAGCTGTTGCCGCAGGCGGCCCAGGGCAACCAGCCGCTCGACCGTATCGTGGCGGTGGTGGACGAAGGGGTGATCCTGCAGAGCGAGCTGAACGAGGCCGTGCGTTCGGTCCAGCAGCAGTACGCCAGCAACCCCGGCCAGTTGCCGCCGATGGACGTGTTGCAGCGCCAGGTGCTGGACCGCCTCATCCTGATGAAACTGCAGGTCCAGCGTGCCGACGACCAGGGCATCCGCGTGTCCGATGCCGACGTCGATCAGGCAGTGAATGCCGTGGCTCAGCAGAACCACATGACGCCGGAACAGCTACGCGGAGCCGTGGAAGCCGACGGCGGCAGCTTTGCCGCGTTTCGCCACCAGTTGTCTGATCAGTTGGTTGCCCAGCGCCTCCATGAC
>NZ_JAELTQ010000109.1 GCF_016428905.1 Dyella sp. ASV24
GCCCCCGCCCGTACAATTGACGCTTTAACGTCAATCCCCACGCGCCAGCCCCGGCGCGCAATCGCGAGCCCCTGATGGATAAGAGTTTCGAGCCCGGCCAGATCGAATCGAAGTGGTATGCCGCCTGGGAAGCCAGCGGCGACTTCAAGCCGACCGGCCAGGGCGAGCCGTACTGCATCCTGCTGCCGCCGCCGAACGTCACCGGCACCCTGCACATGGGTCATGCGTTCCAGCAGACCGTGATGGACATGCTGATCCGCTACCAGCGCATGCGCGGCATGAACACGCTGTGGCAGGTAGGCACGGACCACGCTGGCATCGCCACGCAGAAGATCGTGGAGAACCAGCTCGCGGTAGAGAACAAGACGCGCCATGACCTGGGCCGCGAAGCCTTTATCGAGCGCGTGTGGCAGTGGAAGGAAGAATCCGGCTCCACCATCACCAACCAGATGCGCCGCCTCGGTGTCGCTGCTGATTGGTCGCGCGAACGCTTCACCATGGATCCGGGCCTGTCGGCCGCGGTGCGCAAGGTGTTCGTCGACTGGTTCCGCGCGGGCCTGATCTACCGTGGCAACCGCCTGGTGAACTGGGATCCGGCGCTGGGCACGGCGGTTTCGGACCTCGAAGTGAACAACGTCGAGCGGGATGGCCATATGTGGTCGATCCGCTATTACACGGCCGATGGCAAGGACAGCGTCGTGGTCGCCACCACGCGTCCGGAAACCATGCTGGGCGACGTGGCCGTGGCCGTGCATCCGGAAGACGAGCGCCATGCGCGCCTGATCGGCCAGATGCTGCGCTTGCCGCTGTCGGGCCGCGAGATCCCGGTGATCGCAGACGACTACGTCGATCGCGAATTCGGCACCGGCTTCGTGAAGATCACGCCCGCGCACGACTTCAACGACTACGCCATCGGCCAGCGCCACAACCTGGCACCGATCAACATCTTCACGCTTGACGCCAAGGTCAACGAGAACGCCCCGGAGAAGTACCGCGGCATGGACCGCTACGAAGCACGCAAGGCCGTGCTCGCGGATCTCGAAGCCGAAGGCCTGCTGGTGGAAACCAAGCCGCACAAGCTGCAGGTGCCGGTGAGCCAGCGCTCGGATGCCGTGATCGAGCCGATGCTCACCGACCAGTGGTTCCTCGATCTCACCAGCGAGAAGGGTCGCAAGGAAATCACCGAGCCCGCGCTCGACGCCGTGCGCTCGGGTGAAGTGAAGTTCGTGCCGGAAAACTGGAGCACCACGTATACCCAGTGGCTCGACAACATCCAGGACTGGTGCATCAGCCGCCAGCTGTGGTGGGGTCATCGCATTCCGGCGTGGTACGACGAAGCGGGCAACATCTTCGTCGGTGAAGACGAAGCCGACGCACGCGCCCACGCCACCACCCTGCCCGTCGGCGCGCTGCGCCAGGACGAGGACGTGCTCGATACGTGGTTCAGCTCCGCGCTGTGGCCGTTCTCCACACTGGGCTGGCCGATGGATGGCCCGGTGAAGGACGAGCACGGCAACGTCGTGGCCAACTGGGATACGGACAACGTGTTCCTGCCCAGCGCCGTGCTGGTCACCGGCTTCGACATCATTTTCTTCTGGGTCGCGCGCATGGTGATGGCGACCAAGTACTTCACGGGTCGCGTGCCGTTCCGCCATGTCTACATCAACGCCATCGTGCGTGATGCGGAAGGCCAGAAGATGTCCAAGTCCAAGGGCAACACGCTCGATCCGCTCGATCTTATCGACGGCATTGAGCTGGAGCCGCTGGTCGCCAAGTCGACGAAGTCGCTGCTGATTCCGCAAGTGCGCGAGAAAGTGGAAAAGCGCATCCGCAAGGATTACCCGGCCGGCATCCCGTCCATCGGCACCGACGCGCTGCGTTTCACCTTTGCCGCACTGGCCAGCTACAGCCGCACCATCAACTTCGACATCAAGCGTGCCGAAGGCTACAAGGCGTTCTGTAACAAGCTGTGGAACGCCGCGCGCTTCGTGCTGATGAACCTGCCCGAAGGCGAGCTGGCCGCACCCGCCAACGGGCCGGTGACGGAAGCGGAGCGCTGGATCCTCACGCGCCTGAAGCAGACGCTCACCGACGTGGAGCAGCATTTCGCCAGCTACCGCTTCGACCTGCTGGCGCAGGAGCTCTACGAGTTCACCTGGAACGAGTTCTGCGACTGGTTCCTGGAGCTGTCCAAGCCTGCGTTGAATGGTGACGATGCCGCCGCTGCAGCCTCCACGCGTCACACGCTGGTGGTGGTGCTGGAAACCATCCTGCGTGCGCTGCACCCGATCGTGCCGTTCATCAGCGAGGAGATCTGGCACTCGGTTTCGCCGAAGCTTGGCCTCGATGCGAAGTTCCTGCTGGAGCGCCCGTGGCCGAAGGCCGACGAGATCGTGGCTGATGAGGCTGCGACCGCTGAGATCGAGTGGTTCAAGAACGTGTTGAGCGGTATCCGCCGCATCCGCGCGGAGATGAACATCGCACCGGGCAAGACCATCCCGCTGCTGCTCGCCGATGGTGATGCAACCGATCGCGCACGCGCTGCCAAGTTCGCCGCGCAGATCAGCTTCCTTGCGCGCGTGGATGCGCCGCAGTGGATCGCATCGGGTGCGGACGAGCCCGCTGCCGCCGCAGCCGTGGTGGGATCCATGCGCGTGCTGATTCCGCTTGCCGGCCTGATCGACCTGAGTGCGGAGAAAGCTCGCCTGGGCAAAGAAATCGCCCGCATCGAAGGCGAGATCAAAAAGTGCGAAGGCAAGCTAGGCAACGCCAACTTCGTCGCCAATGCACCGGCAGAAGTGGTGGCACAGGAACGCCAGCGCATTACCGACTGGACCACGCAAGCCAACGCGCTGCGCGAGCAGGCGCAAAAGCTGGGCTGATCCTCTTGATGCCCCTCCCCTGATCCGCTCAAGGATCGGGGGAGGAAGCTTCCGGCCTCCCGCGCGCGGGTTACAACAACCCGTCTCGCTTCACCGACAGATACTTCTCCACCAGCGATCCCGCGAGCTGGTCGCAGGTCACGTCCAATACCATCACGCCGTGGCTGCGCAACGCCTCGTGTGCTGCGCGACGTTGCTCCAGATACTGCGCAATCGAGCCCGCACGAATCGCAGCACCCATGTCGTCCACCGGCTGAGCCAGCGCATTGTCCAGTGCGGACTCACGCAAGCTCGCCACGCAAACCAGATGACGCTTGCGCAGCATGTCCACGGCCGCGAGCAGGTCGTCCATATCCTCGTCGCGCAGATTGGTCACCAGCATCACCAAGGATCGGCGGCGCTGACGCAAGAACAGTTCCGTCGCCGCCGCCAGAAAATCCGTGGCCACCGGTTGCGGCTGCAGCGCGTAACTGGCGCGCAGCAATTCGTCGATCGCCGTGACACCACGGCGAGGTGGCACCCACGCTCCCGCGCCGCCACTCGCCAGCAGCCCCACGGCATCACCCTGACGCAAAGCGAGATAAGCCACGACCAAGGCCGCATCGAGCACATGGTCGAAGTGGGCCAGATCGCCTTCGCGCGCCATCAGGCGGCGTCCGGTATCGAGCAGCAAAATGAGTTGCTGATTCTTTTCGTCCTGGTACTCGCGCGAAATAAGGCGGCGCACGCGCGACGACGCTTTCCAGTCGATCTGGCGCAGGCTGTCGCCCACCCGGTACTCGCGCATCTGGTGGAAATCGGTGCCTTCGCCACGCCGCCGTTTCACATGCGCACCGACGATGCGTGAAGCCTGATCGGCGCTGAACATGGCGAACTTGGCCAAGGGCGCGAAATTGGGAAAGACGCGCACCACCTGTGCCGTACCGCCGGTCCGCAACTGTCGCCATAGCCGCCATGGCGAGTGCAGGCGCATATGCACGCCAGCAAACGTGAAGTCGCCGCGCACCTTCGCGCAGAGCTGATAGTCGAACGACACCACATCACCACGCTTGAGCTGCATGCTCCGTGGCAAGCCACGCATGCTCCAATCACCTGGATGCAGATCGAATACGTCCAGGCGTTGGCGACGCCTGTCGCTTTGCAGACTCAACCGCACGGGCCGCTCCACGCCAATGGGCCAGGTGTCCGCCAGCTCGCGCTGAACATCCGGCGTGGCGCACCACATCAGGCGTGCGCCATCCAACACCAGCACGGCAAGCAGGCCGCCGCCAACGGCGAGCCATAGGTTGACTGGAAGCAGGTCGAGACCCACCGCGAGACCCAGCACCGCCCACGGCAGCAGCAACGCCAGCGCCCACGGCGCGGGGCGCGGCAGACGCCGCTGGCGTGGCGATGCAAGCTGAGGGATGGCGTTCACTGATCGACCCTCTGGCGCATCACTTGCGAGGCGCTTCCACTTTCGCCAGCAAGGCATGCAGCACGGTGTCGGTCGACTGTCCCTCGATCTGCAATTCCGGCGCGAGCGCGATGCGATGCCGCAACGCGGGCTTGGCGATTTCGCGCACGTCATCTGGCGTGACGAAATCACGGCCGGCCAAGACCGCCTGGGCACGCGCGGCACGTACAAGTGCAAGGCTGCCACGCGGCCCAGCACCCATGGCGATACCTGGGTGCTTGCGCGTGGCCGCGACGATGCGCACGGCGTAGTCGATCACTTCATCGTCCATCGTCGTCTGGGCGGTGCCCAATTGCATGGCCACGATCTCCTGCGGCCGCACGACCTGACGGATCTGCGATAGATCGAACTCCGACGCACTGCCGCGGCTCACCGCTGTCACCATGCGCTTCTCGTCGGCGTGCGAGGGGTAGTCGATCAGTACCTTGAGCAAGAAGCGATCCAGCTGCGCTTCCGGCAGCGGATAGGTCCCTTCCTGCTCCACGGGATTTTGAGTAGCCAGCGTGAGGAAGGGCGGCGGCAGCGCCACGCTCTCACCTTCGATGGTCACCTGCAGTTCGGCCATGGCTTCCAACAGCGCCGACTGGGTTTTGGCTGGCGCGCGATTGATTTCGTCAGCCAGCAGCAGGTTGGTGAATATCGGCCCACGTCGAATGGTGAAAGCTTCGGACTTGGGATCCCACACGGCATGTCCGCTGATATCGCTGGGCATCAGGTCAGGCGTGAACTGCACGCGCGCATAGCCGCAATCGAGTGCGCGCGACAAGGCGCGTACCAACAAGGTTTTACCCAGGCCAGGTACCCCCTCGATCAGCACATGGCCACCGGCCAGCAACGCGATCAGGATCTGGTCGAGCACGTCGGCCTGTCCGATGAAGACCTTGCCAACCTCCTCGCGTACAGCAGCCGCGCGTTCGGTCAACTCGGCACCTGTCATCGGGATAAGAGGCTGTGCGATATCAAGATTCATAAGCAGGGCTCGTCAATGCTCACATGAAGTCGGATGGGTTCAACGCAGTTGATTGCGCAAGCGAATCAGCAACGCAACACGTGTACGAAACTGGGCGGGCTCGGGCATGGCCGTTGCTTCCAGCGCTTCTTGAATCTGGCTGGCCGACTCACCGCAACGCTCGGCCAGCCATGCCGCTTGCAACGGTGCATTCAACGCCGCAGTCTGCGGATCGCGTGTGCGCAAACGGGTCAGAAACGCATGGCGTACGGCGTCGTACAGACGGTTCGCATAACCGTATCGATAGATGTGCTGGCCGCTGGCATCGATATGTTCAAGCAAGGAACGGCGCTCAAGGTTCGGTGTCGGCAAGAGCGGACCAAACCGCTGCATCCGTTGCCATAGCCAGCCCAGCAACACGAGCAGCAACGGCATCCATGCCATCCAGTACTGACGCCATAGCGTGCCCCAGAACGACGGCATCGTGAGGTCATGAACCAGGTAGACCGTACCGGCACCATCGTTCGGCGCCAACAATCGGTGGGTGAAATCCGAATTCAACGGCTGCTTGAGCGCATCCGTGGTCAAGAACTCGAAATCCGACACCACATCGACCACGCCCTTGCCGTGGGCCAGGCGCATATAGACGCTGCGGTGCGTTTCGTCGCCCTTGGGGCTGTCTTGCCAATCCAGTAGCGATGCAGGTGCACCGCCCTGCAACGCAAAGCGTCGGCTGCCGCAGAAAAGGTTCGTGGATTCCTTCCCTGCACCTTGCAAGACCATGCACCCGCCCGCGCTCGCCGTGACGATGCTTAAGCGGCCGGCCAACGATGACTCGGCCGGCGAGGCCAACGGTGCAAGCATCAGCAGATGCCCACCGCGTTCCACCAAGTCCAACAAACGCTGCGCCTGTACGTCGGAAAGAAGGCTGGAATCACTGAACACAAGCACCGTGTCCTGGTCCCCCAACGAGTGACGTTCGTCCCACACCGGCCGTGAGCCATCCACGACCTGCACGTGATCGGCACGCAGCGTCAACGTCAGACCATAGAGCGGATTGCTGCGCGCCTCACCTGAGCGCGGCTTGTCGACCACGGTTTCGACACGTTCGTAGTTGGCTCGCCACCAGACGGTGAATCCGGCGACAAGCGCCACGGCGAGCAATGCACCGGCCCAAACCCACCAAGGCATGCGTATGCGTGTCATCGGGTGGCCACCATCGGCCCGGCGACCGCGCCGACGGGACCCCAGGCGAAACGCTGCATCAACTCGATCAACAGCGACTCAAAAGCCTCCGTCGATGGAAAGCTTTGCGCATAGGCTGCGTATTGCCACATGCTTACCACACGCGCGAAGGCGTCGCGGTCCTCGCTCCCGGTCAGCCGGCGCGAAGCGCGCAAACATTCGGCTTCCGTCGCTCCAGGAACCAGCATGACATGCGTTTGCGCCACCATGGCATCGACGGTGGCGCGATAGAGCAAGGCAAGCGCCTCGCGTCGGCGGCCTCCGTACCACAGGCGGCGTATCGCAACGGGCACATCGTTCGGCAGTGGGGCCGCCGCGGGTGCTTCGCTGCGCACAACGCTTTCACTCTCGCCCGTCTTTTCGCGCAGCAAGCCATCACGGAACCAAGGCAGCCAACGCTTGGCGGTGAGTGCCAGCGCGATCACCAGTGCAGCCAGCAAGCCCCACAGAATGAACTTGCCAGTCACGGCTATCCAACTACCAAGCCCTGACAGATCCGGCCCTCGGCCAGTAGGCAAGTCGATCTGTTTCTCGGGTGCGGGGTGACGCGGTTTCCAACTGACGATCTTGCGCTTGGGATTCAGTGTGGGATCGGCATAGGCGCGCTGGACCGCCTGGCGAAAGGAAGCGTCATCGGCCTTCTGATCACCGAAGATCTGCGGCAGCTTCTTGGGTTCGGCGGCAGGTGGCTCCCGCTCGTCGGCGTCATCATCGTCGTCCGCGTCTTGCTGCGTCGGGTGATTCGCGGAAGCCTGCGCTGCATAGGCATGGCCAGCCTTTGGCACGACAGCAAGGCCGAGCGCAAGCAGGCAGATCAGCATGGATGCGGCCTGCGTCAGACGCGTGCGCAAGCGACGGAACGTCAGCTCGATATCCCACGCTTCCAGTTGAGTGCGCCGATTGATGTAGAGGCCGAATCCCGCACCGATATAGAACGGCTCGATGACGCTCATGACCAGCCAGGACGTCACGTTGATGATGAGCGACAGCCACCACGGCGAGGCCTTCAGCACCGCACCGGCATGATCGAACACTTCTTTCAGGTAGATGTTGGGGACGAATAGCAACGCCACACCCAACAGCCCCAGTTGAAGCACGATGCTGAAGAGACCGCACATCAATGTCATCAACAAACTGATGCCATAGATCGACGAACCGACTTCCTGGCGTCGCACGCGAGCCCGTTCGGCAGTGCTGCCCTCCAGCAGATCCACCGGAAGATACAAGGCACGCACAGGCCCCAGGCGGCGCCAGCTCAGGTAGGACCACATCCATTTGCCGCGCCACCGCCGCTGCGCCTGCAAGGTTTGCCGAAGCGTGGGAATGTCACCGAACGTGGCACGCGAAAGCACATACAGGGGCACGCGATCGAACAGCGGCTTCAGCCACCAGATCAGCAGCCCCGCTATCCACCAACGATGCAACGCCCAGCCGACCGCATGGGCCAGCAGCAGCACAGGCAGCGTGAACACCAGCCAGGAGGCCCAGATGATTTTGGCGTAGTGCCGTGTCAGCGCCATGCCAAGCTCGATCGCTTCCCAGGAGGTGCGCGGCCGCAAGGTGACGGTGAGTGCGTCGATCTTCACCTTGGCGTGCCCTCGCCCGCCGTTTCGTCAAAGGCATCGCCGCGGCCACCGCGCCACAGCCAAAGGCCCACCGACAACCACAACACGGCGGACACGCTGTATTTGATCCAGGCTGGCATCCATCCGATGGACGACCAGAACGCTTCGATGAACGCCGCCATCACCAGCATGGCGAAAACACCCGCGCAAAGCAGTGCGCCCCGGCGTCCGCCGTCTATCAATGCATCCACACGGCGACGCTGCCCCGGAGCCATCAGGTTCAAGCCCAGGCGCAAGCCAGCACCACCGGCAATCACGATGGCCGTCAACTCAAAGGAAGAGTGACCCGCGACGAAACGCCAGAACGGATCGCCATAACCAATCGCCTGCAAATGCCCGGCGACGCCGCCGATCATGATGCCGTTGGTGAGCAGCACGATGACCGCGCCGACGCCTGCCACCAGGCCGCTGGCAAATGTCTTGAAGCCGATGCTGATGTTGTTCCAGATATAAACGCCGAACATCGCCAGGTCGGTTTCGCTGCCACGACCCAACGCATGCGACGTGTCATGCGGGTCGTACATGGATTCGAATTTGTGCAGCGTGGAAGCGTCGAACAAGGCGGAAGAGATCTCCGGCTTGTATTGCGTCGCTATGAAAATCGCCAACAGCGGCAACCAGAGCAGGATGGCTGATACCACCATGCAGAACCGCTCTTCGCGCACCAATCGCGGAAAGCCGGCCAACAAGAACATCACCAACCGACGCCAGCGCGGTGGCGGCGTGCGATACAGCAGCGTGTGGCCACGCTGCATCAATTGCTGCAAACGCTCCACCAGTACCGGGCTATAACCGCGGCGGCGGGCCAGCGCCAGTTGCTGGCACAGGCGACGATAACGCGCAGGTACGTCAGTGTCGGCCAGGCCGTGCCATTGGCGTCGCGTTGAGCGAGCCTCCTTGGCGCTTTCTCCGCGCACGTCCAACCAACGCTCGAAAGCGTCCCACTCTTGCTTATAGCGTTGGACGAAAAGCTCCTGCTTCATCTGGCCGCGTCCCTGCGATCGCCTTATTCGTTCCGGCCCAACAGGCCGTTGGCGAGGCCATAGAGCTGATGGACGCCCGCCTCGCCGCGCAAACCGGTCAACGGCTCGGCCAGGTCGGCCAACTCCACCCGCCGCGCCGGGCTTTGCCTTGGCCCACGTTCGGCAAAAGCAATCAAAGCGGCTTGCTCGTGTTGACGCAACACCACCGTCAACGGGATCGGCGTGGCGGCGGTTGCTTCCACCAGGCCACGAGGCGGCGCGTCGTGAACGACGAGCGTGTTGGCCACCATGTCGCCAAGCCGACGTCCCCATGGATCAAGCAGGCAGGAAACCAGCCCCGTGGCATAGAGCAGCGGCAGCATGTCCACCACACGCAACAAGTCTCGCGTGAAAGCCGCCTGCCATCCCAGGGGCCCGCCATTGCCGGAGACCACGCGCAAGTTCAACGCTCGCTTGCCGGGTGTACGGCCTTTCCATAGCGCTTCGAACACGACGGGATAGAACCACCACACCAGAAACAGGGCGATCAAGTAAAAGCCCATGCCCGCCTTGCCCAGCAGGCCGAACACCATCCCCGCCACCATCATGATGCCCATGCGTATCGCCACGTCGATCAGCCAGGCCAGCGCGCGCGGCACCGGCCCGGCAGCCCGCAACTGCAGGACCACCCCTTCGGGAGTAACGACTTCGCGATAGGTGTCGAGCATCAAGCGTTGACGACGATCGTGTCGGCCAGCATGTCGTGTACGCAGCGGCGCTCTTCACCAAAGATGAAAAGCGGGTCGGCCAGCGCAAAGATCACTCCCACGAAAGGAATGCGACCAATAAGACCGGGCACGAACATGCGCAGCCAAAAGATGCGCCCCAGACCGGCGCGCTCACCGTTGGAGCGCACGATCCGTACCTTCATCCAGCGCTTGCCCAGCGTTTGCCCATCGCTGTTGAGCAACACCAGGTTGTAGATGAACACGCCGATGAAAGCCAGGAAACCAACGGCCAAAAACACGGCGCCAACGCCCTTGCTTCCCAACGAGTTCTGAAAGCCGCCGAACGCAGCGAAGGCAATGATGAACGGGATCATGACGCCAACGTAAACCAAGCCGTCCAGCAGTACGGCAAGGAAACGGGTTCCTCGTTCTGCTTTGACGAAGTCGATACCCGATTCCGGCAAACCCGGCGGCATCGACGCTGCAGGTGCCTCGTACGGATTGTGTGTATTCGTTTCTTCCATCTGCGCTACTCCTTGTATGCACGCCCGGACCCGCGCGGCACAAATAGCTCCTGCACTCGACGAACGTGCAGACGCTCTAAGCGCCACAGCGCTGACATGTTTCAGTCAGCCATTCCAGGAAACAGCCCCCCATCGAGACGCGTAGCTGGAGGTCGGTCGCTATCCGGCGACACCGGCGTTACCGACCCCACGGTGTGCATCTCGCCCCAAGCCGAAACATATCAGACCCGACCGAAATCAGGTGGTCAAAATCGGGGTATTCGTGCGCGATGCGCCGCCAGTCCCAAAACGGGCCAAGGCGACAAAGGTGATCCGCTGGTCCCAGGGCGGCGCCGGATTCACGGCGTCGGCGACAGATCCAGCGCCATCACGATGGCGTCTTCGCGTCCTTCCTTGGCCGGGTAGTACTTCGGCCGGCGCCCGATCTCCTCGAAGCCGATCGAGCGATACATGGCCTGCGCCACGGGATTGGACGGGCGCACCTCAAGGAACACCCTGCCCGCGCCATTCCAGCGGGCGATGTCCAGCAGACGCCGGAACAGGAATCGGCCAAGTCCCAGCCCCCGATGATCGGGGCCGACACAAACGTTGAGGACGTGCGCCTCATCCGCGGCCACCGACAGCACGCCATAGCCGGCAATCACACCGTCCACCCACATCACCCAGCTCGGATGACCGGCCTTCAGGCAATCGTTGAAGATGCCTGCTGTCCACGGAAAATCGTAGGAAGCCGCTTCCATCGCCGCCACGATCGGCACGTCGTCGCGACGCATAGCGCGGATTTCAGCGTGAGGACGGGCCACAGCGACCATGCACGGTTACTCCGCAGACGATGCCAACGCACGGCGCAGACTGCGCAGCGCGTTCCAAAGCCTACGCTTGCCCGCGCCCGAGGTCAGCACGCTGGCTGGCTCGTCCGCCAGCACGATATGGGCGCGGCTCACAGTAGCCGCCGGCAATTCGCGCCCCAGCGCCCGCGCCTGTGCCTCGCCAAAGACGAGATACGCACGGGCCTCCGGCGGGTTCGCCAGTTGGCCATTGGCCACTTCGATGCGCGCAGCCCTGGCCACGGCGGCGCCGCAGGCCATCAGTGCACGCCCCACCAGATCGAGCTCCCGCGGCGAACATCCCGCAGGCAGCACGACCACGCATTCGCCTGTCATCACGGCAGATGTGGCATCGACAGCGGACACGTCCACGGCAGCAGACTCAGCGGCCACCACGCGGCGCACCCAGGGCGTAACACCCAGCGCACGCAGGACGCGCTCACGATGCGGCAACGAGGCCTGTGCAAATCCAGTCATCAAGCCACTCCCCGACGTCGGCGACGCGTGGCGCGTCCCCATAGGGTCATCGCCGGGCCAGACAGCAAGTACAGGGTGAATACGACGAACAGCACCCGGGGCGGGTCGATGAAAAACGGCACCAATACCAGCACGCCGATCAGCACCCACAGGAACGGCACGCGATCGCCCATCGGCAACGACTTGAAGCTGTAGTAGCGAAAATTGCTGACCATGAGCAGGCCCACCAGCACAGCAATGATCGGGGTAACGAAGCACAACTCGGCACCGGTCCAGCCGAACTTGTCCATGCTCCACACAAAGGACATGCACACAGCGGCCCCTGCCGGGCTCGCCAACCCCTGGAAATAGCGCTTGTCGATCACGCCCACCTGGGTATTGAAGCGGGCCAGCCGCAGCGCCGCACAGGCGGCATAGATAAAGGCGGCGGCCCAGCCGATCTTGCCCCAGGTGGGGCCGTAATCCTTCAGCGTCGACAGCGACCAGGTGTACATCACCAGCGAGGGCGCCAGACCAAAGCTGATCAGGTCCGACAGCGAGTCGTACTGCACGCCGAACTCGCTCTGGGTGTTGGTCAGGCGAGCCACGCGACCATCCATGCCGTCCAGCAGCGCCGCCACGAATACGGCGATGGCAGCCGAGCTGAAATCCCCGCCGATGCTCGTCACGATCGCGTAGAACCCGGCGAACATCGCGCCGGTCGTGATCAGGTTCGGCAGCAGATAAATGCCCCGATGGCGCGGGGGGCTGGCGGGCGTACTGTCGCTCATGAATCAATCCGTGACGGAATGCGCGCAGTGTAAACCATCCCCCGCTTGAGTCCGGTGGGACGGGGTGCAAGGATGCTACGGCCTCGCAGGGGGGCGTCGCAGGCCTCGCCGGCCTCCCGGGATCTGCCCGGAAACCCCGCCCAAACGAGCCTGCCTTCCTTAACCTGCCTTACGCCCCGGAGTCCACCATGCGTCGCCTGATGATTGCCACCGCGCTGCTGCTCGTTGCGCCCCTGGTCGCCGCCCAGGCTTACAAGTGGACGGACGCCAGCGGCACTGTGCATTACTCCGATGCACCGCCGCCGCAGGGCACCAAGTACAACAAGGTCACCACCAGCGGCACGGTGGAACCACTGGCCGCGCCAGCCACCGCACCGACCGGCAGCACAGAATCGTCCAGCAGCAGCGCCAAGCCGGCGCAGCCCCAGCAGCCCATGGCCGATACCCCGGAAAACCGGGCAAAGCTGTGCACCGCGCTCAAGGCCAACATGGACACGCTCAAGGGCAGCGGCCCTGTGATCATGGAAGAAGGTGGCCAGCAGAAGGTCATCAATGCCGACCAGCGCCAGCAGCAACAAGCCACCGCCCAGGCGCAGTACCAGCAGTATTGCTCGGGCAGCTGATGCCGGCCCGGCGCGACAAGCGCACGGAAGTCGGCACGGCCCGCCAAGTCACCCGCCGCGGGCCGCTATAATCGCCCTCTTTCTCCGCCGGATCCGTTCGCATGCGCCTCAGCCAATTCCACCTGGCCACCGTCAAGGAAGTCCCTGCCGACGCCGAAATCACCAGCCATCGCCTGATGCTGCGTACCGGCATGATCCGCAAGCTCGCCTCCGGCCTGTACACCTGGTCGCCGTTGGGCCTGCGCGTGCTGCGCAAGGTGGAAGCCGTTGTCCGTGAGGAAATGGACCGCGCCGGCGCGGTCGAACTGCTCATGCCGACCATCCAGCCCAAGGAACTGTGGGAGGAAAGCGGTCGCTGGGCGAAGTTCGGTCCGCAGCTGCTGAAGATCAAGGACCGTAAGGAGCAGGAGTTCTGCTATGCCCCCACGGCCGAAGAAGTGATCACCGACTTCGCGCGCAACGAGCTGAAGAGCTACAAGCAGCTGCCGGTCAACTTCTATCAGATCCAGACCAAGTTCCGCGACGAGATCCGCCCGCGCTTCGGTGTGATGCGCGCGCGCGAGTTCCTGATGAAAGACTCCTACTCTTTCCATCTTTCCCAGGAATCGCTGGCCGAAACCTATGACGCCATGTACCAGGCGTACACGCGCATCTTCACCCGCCTGGGCCTGAAGTTCCGCGCGGTGCAGGCCGACACCGGCGCCATCGGCGGCAACGCCAGCCACGAATTCCAGGTACTGGCCGATTCGGGCGAGGACGCACTGATCTTCTCCGATGGCTCCGACTACGCGGCCAACATCGAGAAGGCCGAAGCACTGGCACCTACCACCGAGCGCCCTGCCCCGACCGCCGAGCTCACGCGCGTGGATACGCCCTCGCAGAAGACCATCGAGGACGTCGCCGCCTTCCTGAAGGTCACGCCGGAACAGTGCGTAAAGACCATCCTGGTGCGCGGCACCGAAGGCCTCGTCGCGCTGTGCGTGCGCGGCGATCACGAGATCAACGAGGTCAAGGCCGGCAAGCTGGCCGAGATGCCGGGTGATTCCGTGCTGGCCTCGGAGGAAGAAATCCTCGCCGTTACGGGTGCCCGCCCCGGCTTCATTGGGCCGGCTGGCCTGCCGACGAACATCCCGGTCATCGTCGATCGCAGCGCGGCTGTGCTGGCCGACTTCGTCTGCGGCGGTAACCAGGACGGCACCCACTACACGGGCGCCAATTGGGACCGCGACGCCCGCGTGACGCGTGTGGAAGACATCCGCAAGGTCGTCGCTGGCGACCCTTCGCCGGACGGCAAGGGCACCCTGCAGATCGCGCGCGGCATCGAGGTGGGTCACGTGTTCCAGCTCGGCAACAAGTACGCCGAGGCGCTCAAGGCCACCGTGCTCGATGAGAACGGCAAGGCGCAGGTGATGCTGATGGGCTGCTACGGCATCGGCGTCAGCCGCATCGTCGCCGCTGCTATCGAGCAGCGTCACGACGACGCCGGCATCATCTGGCCGGAGCCGATGGCGCCCTGGCGCGTGGCCGTGTGCGTGATCAATCCGAAGAATGCGACCGAGATCAGCGAGGCCGCCCAGTCGCTCTACCAGGCCTTGCAAGCCCGCGGCATCGACGTAGTACTGGACGACCGCGGCCTGCGTCCCGGCGCCATGTTCGCGGACATGGAGCTGATCGGCATCCCGCATCGCGTGGTAGTCAGCGAGCGCGGCCTGGCCGCCGGTACGCTGGAATACCGTGCCCGCAACGAAGCCGAGGCCCGGGCCGTCACGCAAGACGAGCTATTCGCCCTGCTCGGTTGATGCCCGATCCATCGTCATAAAAAACGGCCGCGCAAGCGGCCGTTTTTCTTTTTGTCCTGCGCTGACATTTTCAAACCGGTTCTGTTGGCCTCTCACGGCCATTTACTGTCCGGCGCCAGACATTCGCCGCCGAATAGTCGACCATCGATTAATCGTCATGTGCCATGCGTCATGATTCAGACTAAAGGAGGCCTGGGGATGATCCATAAATTCCCACCCCCCTTTAATGGAATCAGATGAAACAAATGGATTTACCCGTCCAGACAATGATGGCCTTTGCATCAAAACGTTGAATCGGTAAAAATCAATAATCCATAAGAGGTACTGCCCTAAGTTGCAGTGCCCATGCAAGTAGCCAAACTCACCCCCGGGAGTAACGCATGGCAGTTGATATCAAGAACCTCAACCATAATCAGCTCAACGACCTGATCAGCAAGGCGCAGGTGCGCCAGCAGGAATTGCGCAAGGAAAAGGTTTCCAAGCTTCGCGAGAAAATCCACGCATTGATCAAGGCCGAGGGTTTTTCGGTTGAAGATATTTTCGGCGGCGCACGCGCCGGCAAGGCCCGCCGCAGCGGTGGCACGGTAGCTCCCAAGTATCGCAATCCCGCCAATCCAGAGCAGATGTGGTCTGGCCGCGGCAAGCGCCCGCGCTGGTTCAATGACGCACTGAAGGCCGGCAAAAAGGAAAAGGATTTGGCGATCTGATCGCCCATCCGGTAAACAAAAAAATGCCGACCCTTAGGTCGGCATTTTTATTTGCGGCTTCTCATTTTTTACAATGAACGGCGTGGCGCAATAAGCAGATCACCAAACAACAAGCCGGCCACCAACGCAATAAGCAGCGTTACCAACAGCACGCTGGTGTCCATGCCCAGCGTGGTATCCCGTTCGAGCAAATACGACACGCTGCGAAACCCCGTACTACCTGGCACCAACAAGATGATGCCCGGCTCGCGAATGATCGCCCCCGGCCGGTGCACGAAACGCGCGTAGAGATTAGCGAGACTGCTCAGGATCAATCCGCCCAGGAACACACCAAACGGCGCTGCGGGCAATTTGGCAGCCAACGCACCGCCCCAACGCGTCGCCAGATATCCAATCACCACCGCCGCCATGACCACCAGCCAGTCGCGTCGCGCCGCACGGAAGGAGATGGCAAAGGCAAAAGCACCCAGAATCAGCGCGGGATAATCCGTCCACGATGGCAAGGGCGGCAACGCGTAATCACGGCCTTCAATGCCGAACGCCGTACACAGCGTAGTTGCAGCCACCGCTCCGAAAGTGAGTTTGATAAGCGTCGCAATCGCACCACCCATGCGCGCCACCCCCGCCACCAGATGCTGGCTGGAGATCTCGCGCACTGCCGTGGTGAGCGCCATGCCAGGCATCAGCACGATCAATCCCGCGAGGATCACCGACTTGATCGCCAACGGCACCACAAATTGGCTGACGACGATGGCAATGGTCGTGGCGACCAGCGCACTGATGGCTTCGCTGGCCACAGCCAACCGAGGCCGTGTCGCGGAAAGCACCGTGATCGAGCCGATAATGAGGCCGATCACCGCGGCCGCGATGAGATCCGCCCACGAGCTATGCAGCAGCAGCGCCACGACGCTCGCGGCCGCCAAGCCATAACTCGCGATCACCCCTGCCTGCGCACGGCGCGTGTCCGGCCGACCCAGCTCACGCAACTGCCGAAACCCTTCGCGCAGATCGATATCACCCGCGATCACCTTGTCGGCGATGGCATCGGCGTCACTCAACCGCGCCAGGTTCACATCGCCCGGCGCCAGACGCATCACCTGGGTGACCTGCGCCACCTCGTCCTCGCCCTGCGTGAGGTCGGTGAACGAGATGATGATGGCAGTGGGGCTGGACCAGACATCCGCCACCAAACCCAATCGCTGAGCCGCCCCACCGATAGCGCCCTCCAGACGCGGCGCCGCGGTGCCGTACTGGTGCAGACGACGCGCCAGTTCCAGCAGGAACGCGATGCGGGTGTTGAGCGGCGCCATCGCCTGCGGCGTGAGGACGAAGGGTGGATTCATCGCGCGGTGGTCCGGGCGATGGTGGTCGCTGGCGATGAGGTGGTGGTGTTGGGGGTGGCTGGGAGCATGGGGGTAGTAAAACTGATTTGGACGGCTATGTCAGGGGGAGGAGTCTGGGGTTTGTTATCTGAATCGTGGTTGTGTTGGTGGGTTGTGTGTCGTTTGTTTGATATTGGCGTGGGTGACAGGGAGGTGTGCGCCGCGCACTTCGCCTCGGTTTTTCTTCCTTTCCCCTTCGGGGAGAGGGTTGGGGTGAGGGGTGGGTGCTCGCCTTATGGTTTCGATGAAACCGTCACCCCGGCGAAGGCCGGGGTCCAGTAGCGATGTGGCTCAGTTGTCGCGTTGCGGCGATCTGGCCGCCTACGCGGCGGGCGTTTCGACCTCCTGCCGGAGGCCGAGTCACTTTTCTTTGCTTGCCCAAAGAAAAGTAACCCAAAGAAAGGCCCCCCCGGAATCGGCGCCTTCCGGGCTTCGCCCTACAGGTACTCGTGCGGGTTCCGGGCTTTTCGACGGGGCTCCTGCCCCGGCGAAAAGGAATCGGCATCCATGCCGATTCCCCTGCGGGCCTTTTCTCCACCCACCCGCCGCCTCATACGGGGCCCGGAAGATCAAAAGCAAAAGCGGACGGCTCGTGCAGCAGAGCTGCACATCGCATCGCGGCAGGTCGCGTTGTTCCTGCTCTAAGTGCACACAGCCAAGACAGAAGAGAAAGGCGATGCTGTTCGGTGGCGAGTTCTTCCCATCGGTCGGGAAGCGTAGCGTTCTCTTTGCCTTGCCCCAGTGGTGGGAAAGCGTAGCGCTCCCTTTCCCTCGCCTCGGCGG
>NZ_JAELTQ010000010.1 GCF_016428905.1 Dyella sp. ASV24
CGGGGACCGCTCATTCGCGCCCGGGCAGGCGGAGAGCCTCGGCACCTTGATTTCCTTGTAACGCATTGAAAGTAGGAGTGAATCGGCTTCCTACTTATCAAAATTACACGTATCTCGGCTCAACCCCTAGTACGCCTGGTTGGCCACGTAACGCGGATAGCCGTAACGGTCGGCTACGGCCAGCGACTTCATCAGGTGCCAGCCGGAGAAGTTTGACACGCCCACGTAGCGGATCTTGCCTGCACGTACCAGGTCGTCGAGTGTGGAGAGCGTTTCTTCCACGGGCGTTTTTGCGTCGAAGCCGTGCAATTGGAACAGGTCGATGTAGTCGGTGCCCAAGCGCTTGAGTGCCGCATCACAGGCCTTCAGCAGATGAAAGCGCGAGGAACCCACATCGTTCGGTTCGTCGCTGAAGCGGAACGTGGCCTTGGTGGAAATGAGTACGCGATCGCGGCGGCCCTTGATGGCCTCGCCAAGCACCGATTCGGCGACACCGTTGGAATAGATGTCCGCGCTGTCGAACATGGTGAGCCCGGCGTCGAGGCAGATGTCCACCAGTCGCTTGGCCTCAGCAACATCCGTATTGCCCCAGGCGCCGAAGAAGTCGCCTTTGCCGCCAAACGTGCCGGTGCCGAAGCTGAGCACCGGCACTTTGAAGCCCGATGCACCCAGATGCCGATATTCCATGGGGAACCTCTTTGCGTGTGTGAGGGAGGGGGTGATGTTCTAAAGTTCAAAGATACGGAACTATGCCTGATCAGGCAAACCCATTCCCCCCCATCCTCGCGCGGGCGATGCAAGGAGTTTGTGTGCGCCGCGCGGCGCCCTGCAGCTAGAGGTAGGAGGCTGCAGACCCAGGTGGTACGCGGGCCTGCCACAGGGCAAGTAGTCGGGCCATCTCCGCCTTGTAATCAAAGTCCGGTTCCGGCCGTTCGTCGATCTGCTCCAGCACTTCGAATACAAAGCCGGCCTCGCCCTGGGCGCGCCAATCCGCCATGAGCGCCTTGTTGCGATGACTGCCGAGCTTCAGCTCGGTCAGGTGGCGATTGAGTGCGCCAGTCAGGTTGGTGCTCTGATCCAACAGCATTTTTCCGCTGGCCAGATTCCGGACGGCGTAGATACCCATCGGTGGCAGTGCCAGCTTGTAGGACTGAGTGAGTTCCTTGCGCCTTGTGCGATCCATCACGCGTTCTCTTTACCGGTGCCCTTTACCTGCACCGCAGCCCACAGTTCGTTGATGTGCGTGCGGACAGGCAGCGGCCACGAAACCATGTGCTGCTGCAATCCATCCAAATCGTTCGCGAACATGGCGCGAACGGCTTCTTCAAAGTGCGGCCGATCGCCAGCCATGTCGCGCATGTACAGGTAACACTCTTCCTTGATCCGCACAGCGCGGAATCGTCCATCCGTATCCCGGCTTGCCATTTCCACCAACAGGCGCAGGCTCGCATGGACACCGCGTGGCTGTGCTTCGAGCCACGCCCAATGACGGGGAAGCAAACGGATCATTCGCTCGTCGTGTCGGGCTGGATGTCGGTCGTTCATGGCGTTCTCTCCATAAATGCTTGAGTCGTGTCCGTGAGTGGCAGGAGACGAGAGTCTTCCAGCGCCGCCGTGCGATGCCCCAGGCCCGCCAGGTAAGCACCATGCGAGGCAAAGCCTAGGAACGACTCGACGCTCCGTTGCCAGATGAGCATGGCCATGTCCCAGCGTTCATCGGGTGGCCCAATCAACAACGGGCCGCCCTCGCCGAGGAATGCGATGTCGCCACCGGACTCGTGCAGGAAAGGCAACGTGTGGTCGATGTAACGGCGAAAGGCTTCTTCACCAGTGATGGGTGAGGGCGGCGCCAATGCAGGTGTCGCGGAGTAATCCGCGATCTCGCGGAAGCGCAGCAGGTTGAGCATGACGACGCTGCCGGTCAGGCCGCGCATGACAAAGCTCCGGCCGGCGGCGTCGGTTGGCTCCAGGTAACGGGTCGAGGGCGTGGGTGGGGACATGGGGTGGCTCCTTGCGCCCGATCTTGGGGCTGCGGGTGCGAAATATACCCGGGTATATTTATCTGGGTCAATAACACCCGGGTTAAATATGCAGCAGAGGTCGATCCCTTTGCTGCTAGCTCAGCAGCCCCTGAGTCCTGCCAGCTTGCTCACCATCCCCGCCTCATCAAGCGAACTCAAAGAGGCGCGCGTCGCACGTGACGCGACGGCGAAATACTGCGGTGGTCGCCGGTTGCTGGTGCAAAAGGGATCGCACACACTCGAGTTCGGATATCGCAACACCCTGATGGGTACCTATGACCACGGATGGTTGGAACACGACAGCTCCCGGCTTGCTCCCTTTCACGCAGATCGTCGACCGTCTGCCGGAATCCTGCTGGCATCGACGGCATGCGGATCGCTTTGAACAAAGCTATGCACTGCTGCTGGAGGGTGATCACACACTCGATGCATTGGATCTCGATGCGCCACTCGCAAATGGCGCGAAGCTGGGCGATATCGCCCTGGTGCTGGTGACCGGCCGACTGACCGTCACGGGCGCCATCTGCAGCGCCGACACGGATGGTGCCGCGGCCTTGGTGGTGCAGGGTGATCTGAAAGCCGCGAACATGATCGTCGGGGGCCAAGAGATCTACGTGGGCGGCAACCTGGAAGTCGAAGGACTGTTCTGGGGCGATTACAACCACGGCACGATAACCGTCGAAGGTCAAACGAACGCGCAATTCTGGTTGGCGACGGACGAATACCACTGCCACCTTCATGGCGGCATCCAGATCCATGGCGCACATTGGGATGACGACTCGCACGACGCCATGCCGCCTCCGCTGTGTGGCGCAACCTTGCTGCCCTGGTTTCCAGAAGCGCTCGTCTGTCTGGATGCCGAGCCCGATGACAGCCTCAATCAATGGCTGCGACGTGAGCGATTCGTCGAGGCCGCACGCGAAGGCCGTCCGGTACTGGTGCCGCACACGCCGAAGCCAGCATTTCCTCCGCGACTGGCCTCCGGCGCCATCACGCTGGCCAACTTACAGAGCTTGCTGCAGACGTCACTCAGTGAAGGGCCTGCCCGCAAGAACCTTGTGCAGCTCGGCACCGATCCGTTCTTTCGCCTGACCTTTCCCAATGAGGATTCCCTCGGCAGCGTCTATTTCGAAACGGGAAGCCAGCGCTATTTCGTCACGAGCGCGATGACCGAGCCGGACTCGTGGAGCCGCGTGCTCGGCCGCAAGCCCACGCCGACACTCGTTGTGGAATTCACCAATGACACCGTGGAATCCCCGCAGTGGCGCAACTTGTCGACTGCCGAGATCGAAGCGGAGCCGACACTACAGGCCGCATGGCGCGAGTGGTTGACCGTCGTCGCCGAAGCAGAGCCCGTATGGCAACAGTTGATGCAGAACGTCACCGTGGAACGCATTCGCGCATTGCTCGATTTGCCCTACGTCCGCACGGATTTTGACGGCTACCGCGACGATCACGAATGGGGTGCTTACACGCTGGCCGTGCGCCAGGCCAGCGAAGGCACGCCAAAGCTCAGCCTTGGTTGGATGGGCAGTGATCAGCGCGATGAGGATGGTGATCCAGAGTATTGCTGGGCGCATTTTGAAATCGAGACCACGGAGGATGGGTTGACGCGCGCCGCGATCGATTTCCAGCCGGCAACGTCGGGTAACCCAAAGATCTACGATGCGCGCCTGTACCTGCGACGCCTCCCGCAGATCTGGAATGCCTTTCAGGCCATTGAAGCCACGCTTATGGCTGGGCAAAAAGCGAAGGCGCTGGCCGACACCAAGCAAACACAGGACCGAGAAGTCGCACGGCGAGCCCGCTGGGAGGCGCAAGTGCTGCCGGCAGATGGCTGGCTGGATGTTCCGCTGCGACAGGGTGTGGAACATCCGCCGATGCAACGGTTTCGACTCGCCACGCCCTACGAAGTGCGCGAAGACATCGAAACACTCCGGTTTGACGGCGAAGCCGTCGTCTCTATCGATCACTGCCTGGATGATGACGAGCCCAGCTATTTCCTCGTAATGGACGAGGACTGCACGCTGCCATGCCTGGAACTCGACACGACGATTGGCGATATCGCAATTGCTGGTTATCTGTTCCGCGGCAGCCTGACGCTGGAGTCACACCTGCTCGAGTTCGACAGCGACGTGTCACCGCTGTTCGTGGTCCAGGGCGATCTGTCCGCACGCAACCTGAGCATGGGCGGCAACGTGTTCTACGTGGGCGGCGACCTGCGCTGCGAGTGCCTGTACGGTTTCTATAACCACGGAAGCCTGGTGGTGGCGGGCACGTTAAGCAGTGACATCGTGATCGCCAAGGATTTCAATATTCGCGCCACCGCGCTTGCCAGCCGCGCCTTGCTGCATGCGGATGACATCGTTAGCTTCAATACCGTGCTCGACGCGCAAGGCAATCGCTTCCAGCGCGTCGACGGGTTTCCGTGCACCTGCCGCGTCACGGACATCCTGTCACCGGAGCTATGCAGTACTGCCATGTATTGGCAGATGTATTTCCCCGACGCATGGTCGTTGGAGCAGCGCATTCGCCATGGTGAGCAGGTGATCGATCCATCGCTGCTCGATGGATTGTTCGTGGAACTGCCCGATGCCTTGCCACGACTATTTGACTGGGTGTTCGCCAGCCCTCGACTAGCGCAGGGCAAGCTGCTCGTTCGTGGTGGTGACAACTACGACGGTGAGGACTTCGTCTTTGCCACGATGAACGAGCAGGGTGAGCGAAGCATCGGCCTTAACCGTGGCGGTGGCTACAACTACCAGCTATTCATCCGGCAAGACGCAGAAGGTGCTTTCCATGCCTGTCACTGGGTTGCGCCGCGTGAAGGTGGTGAGCCAGCCGTGATGTTCAGCGAACCTGTCGCCTCCACGCGCTTCTCTCCCATGGCCGCCAAATACGCCTTCTATGTGGCGCTGGAGCGTCTGGCGTTCCTGCCTTATCGCGGCACGCTTGCACCCGATGCATCGGTGGAAAGCGCTATCAGCGTGCAGGCCGATATCGCCGCACTGGAACGCTACGTAGGCGACGACTATGAAGGCAAGGACACGCTGGCTTACCACCTTTACTGGCTCTGGCCCAAAGCCCAGGCGTTCTATCCGCCCGAAGCGGTCGAGGTTACCCACTTGCTGGAATGGAACGTGGTTGCGCACGCCGATAGCTGGAGTGGCAGAGACAGGGTCGTCGGCTACGCCAGAGCGTGCGTGCAGCGCGCCAGTGTATTCGGCCACGTGCTGCGCCATCCGGATCGGTTCCTGCAGTCACTGCAGGTGATCGCTGCTAACCAGAGCGGCAGCGATGAAACGCTGCAGCTACTTGATACGGCAGCCGAGTGTCTTGCTTTGCAAGCAAGCGTCAAAGCACTGCTGGAGACGCGGCGCAAGCGGGGTTATCTGCTGCATGAGTTGGGCCGCCACGAAGATGCACGCTCGTTCAATCGCAGCTTGCTGGCTGACGCTGAGGCACAACTTGGCCGCGATGATGCGTGGCTCCCACCCTTGCTGGTCAATCTTGCGCAGAACAGTTATGAGCTGGAGGATCTGGCGGACGCCGAGGCCTGCCTTCGCAGGACTCTCGACATTGGCAACCGACATCACGATAGCTGGGCGATCGATCAAGCGTTATTCCAGCTGGGTGTTCTGAGCCACGAACGGGGGCGGGACGACGTCGCCAGGCGTTATTTCGAACAGCGACAGGAGCATGCGCAGTCCACGGGCAACAAACGATTGGTCGCAGCCGCAGAAGAATCGCTGGCCGAATGGAAGCGGCGGTCGGAACAGATGTAGTCGCGGGTCAGCGACGCTTTTGCAACGCAGCAAGCATCCTGATGCAAAAGCGCGTTACAGTCCCGGGGCGTCCTGAGGCAAGGGTCACCATCGCGTGGCCCTTTTTTGGGCAGGGTATTTAGATCGATCCAATTTTGTGGTTAGATCAACCAGCGACAGCGAGGGTAGGGGAAATGCGGAAAGTGCGGATGGACATGAGCCGTTGCATGTTGGGTGTTGCCATTTCCCTAAGTCTCGCGGGCGTCGCGCACAGCGCGGCAACCACTCCGGGCTTCGCCACCTCATTCGAGGCGGGCGATGCCCAGCCGGTATCGGCCAGCGTCCAAGGCTGGCGAATGAGCGTGGTACCCGGCCCCGGCAAAGAGGAATCCCTCACCTCTCGGCCGGGCGCCGGCTTTACCGGTATCCGTAGCCTGCGTTACGACGCCGATGCCGTTACGGAAGCGCGCGAGCGACGCGCCACGCTTTATCGACTGAAGCAGCCCGTGACAGCCTCCACCCATTTGTCCTATGTGGTGCTCCCCGCGGATGCCTCTGGGCAGGCGCGCGGTTACGCGCAATACGTAGCGGTCGATCTGGTCTTTGCTGACGGGACGCGCCTATCCGCGCTCAATGTCATGGATCAGCACCGCGTGCACGCGAGCGCTGCGGCACAGGGTAGCTCCCGTGTACTGCATGACAATCAGTGGAACGCTCTGGATATCGATGTAGGCGCAGTGGCCGCCGGTAAAACCGTGGTCGCTATGGAGCTGGTTGAGGATGCACCCAAAGGTACGGAAGCGTTTCACGGTTACCTCGATGACCTGCGCCTTGTTGATGTAGCACCCGCCCGCGCAGATGCTGCGCCCAACACCTTTGTGGATACGCGACGCGGCACGAATGCCAATGCGCACTTCTCACGCGGCAACAACGTTCCTGCGGTAGCGCTGCCGCACGGCTTCAACTTCTGGACGCCCACCACACAGGCAGGCTCCGACTGGATTTACCAGTATCAGGATCGCAACGGTGCTGATAACCATCCGCGCATCCAGGCGTTTGCGCTAAGTCACGAGCCAAGCCCGTGGATGGGGGATCGGCAGACCTTCCAGATCATGCCTGCCGCCACGGCATCCGGTGCGCCACCGCTGGATCGTGACGCGCGTTCGCTTGGCTTCACGCACGATCACGAGATCGCACGCGCCGACCTTTATCAAGTCACATTCGACAACGGCATCACCGCCGCGATGACGCCGACCAACCATGCAGCCATGATGCGCTTCACCTTCACGGGTGACCGCGCGCAACTGGTGTTCGACAATCGCAACGACAAGGGCGGCATCGAGCTGGACGCAGAGCACGGCAGCATCAGTGGCTACTCGGATGTAGCGAGCCGCTTGTCGACCGGCGCTACGCGGCTGTTCTTCTACGCAAGCTTCGATCGCCCAGTCACAGAGAGCGGCCGGCTGAGTGGGCAGGGGCGTGATCATGTGGCCGCATGGTTCGGGTTCGACACCCGAGCCAATAAAACCGTAACCATGCGCATCGCTACCTCGCTGATTAGCCTGGACCAGGCCAAGCGCAATCTCGCGCAGGAGATTGCCAGCGACGACACCTTCGATACCGTGCAGGCCCGTGCTGCACAGCGTTGGAACGAGATGCTCGGCCATATCGAAATCCCTGGCGCCAGTGTAGGCGACAAGGTCACGCTGTACTCCAACCTCTATCGCCTGTTCCTGTATCCGAACGAGGCTTTCGAAAATGTGGGCACGCCGCAGCACCCCGATTATCGTTACGCGAGTCCGTTCTCAACGGCCACCGGCACGAGCACGTCAACGCAAACCGGCGCGCGCATACTGGCCGGCAAGCCTTATGTGAACAACGGCCTGTGGGACACCTACCGCACCGCGTGGCCCGCCTACGCCTTGCTCACGCCGAAACAAGCGGGCGAGATGATTGATGGCTTCGTACAGCAGTACCGCGACGGGGGCTGGATCGCACGCTGGTCCTCGCCCGGTTACGCGGACCTTATGGTCGGCACCAGCGCCGATGTGGCTTTTGCCGACGCGTGGAACAAGGGTATCCGCAACTTCGATGTGCGCTCGTTCTATCAGGCGGCCCTGAAGGACGCGACCGTAGTCAGCGACATACCTGGAGCGGGTCGCAAGGGCATCGCTCGATCGGTGTTCAAAGGCTATGTCGATAACAGTACCGACGAGGGCTTGTCATGGTCGATGGCAGGCTATCTCAACGATTTCGGCATCGCTGAACTCGCACAGACGCTGTCTGTTGATCACGATGCTACAGATCCCTACGCGGCGAACTATGCAGACGACGCCCGCTATTTCCATAGCCGCTCGCTCAACTACATCCATCTATTCGACGCAGCGACGGGCTTCTTCGTGGGGCGAAAGCCGGATGGCGCATGGCGCGTCGATGCCGAACACTTCGATCCCCTGGCCTGGGGTGGCGACTACACCGAGACCAACGCCTGGAACATGGCCTTCGATGGCGTGCAGGATGGGCAGGGGTTGGCCAACCTCTACGGCGGCATCGACGGCTTGGCAAAGAAGCTTGATGCTTTCTCTGCGGCCGGCAATCAGTTTCACACGGGGGCCTACGGAGACATCATCCACGAGATGCTGGAAGCGCGCGATGTGCGCATGGGCCAGTACGGCCACAGCAACCAGCCGTCGCATCACATCCTCTACATGTACGACCTGGCCGGCCAGCCCTGGAAAACGCAGGACAAGGTGCGTGACGCCTTGTCACGTCTCTACGTAGGCAGCGAGATCGGGCAGGGCTACCCCGGTGACGAAGACAATGGCGAGATGTCCGCCTGGTGGGTGTTCAGTGCGGCAGGTTTCTATCCACTGCGCATGGGTACGCCGACGTATGCCATCGGCGCACCGTACTTCCCGCACATGATCATCCACCTGGACAACGGCAAGACCATCGACATCCGTGCGCCCGAGGTAAGCGACCGCAACCGCTACATCCAGGGCGTGACGCTCAACGGCAAGCCGTATGACCGTAGTTGGCTGTCACATGCCGATCTTGCAAAGGGTGCCGTGCTCGACTTCCGCATGGGGGATGCACCCTCGGCTTGGGGCAGCGCGGAAGGCGAGGCAAGATTGCCATCGATCACCAAGGGCAATGCCGCACCATCGCCGTTGGTGGACCTTGCCGATAGCGCGGGCGCTCAGGTGCTCGTTGATGGCGATGCGGTCGCCGCACGCGCGCTCAGTGACAACACCTCCGATACCGAGGCTGTGCTCCGTGGCAGCAAGCCTGCTGTTCAACTGGATCTGAAGCAGCCGCGGCGGGTGACGATGTACACCCTCACGTCCGCCGCACGCCCCGGAAGTGATCCCGGCGCTTGGAAACTGGAAGGCTCGAACGACGGTGAGCACTGGGTAACCCTGGACGAACGACGCGGCGAAGGCTTCCCTTGGCGTCAACAGACGCGCGCGTTTGGCCTGGCGCATCCGGGTAGCTACAGCCACTACCGTTGGCAGGCCGAGCATGTTTCATCGCAGGGTATTGCGCTGTCCGAGATGGAGTGGCTCGGAGCGCCATGACGTTATGAGAATGCACCTTGTGAGCGACTGTCGCACCACATCACTCTAAAGAAAGGCCACCCATTACTGGGTGGCCTTTCTACATGACGATCTGGAGTTGCTGGGCACCTTCTTTGGATGATCAAGGAAGGCGAGTGCTGTCAGCACAGCCCATGCTCATGCGCATAGGTGTAAAGCTCTGGATCATTGCGCAGTCCCAGTTTGTTCATGGCGCTGATCTTCTGGTGACTGATGGTCTTCACGCTTCGCCCACGTAGACCAGCGATTTCAGAGACGGTACGGCCAGAGGCAAACAGGCGCAGCACTTCGGCCTCACGATCTGTTAACAGCGCCCCCGGTGAACCGGCATCTCGCCGAGACGACTTCAAAAGTAGCCGCTTGGCATTTGCGCTAACGTAGTTCTCCCCGGCAAGGACGGACTGGAGGGCGGTTGCCAGCTCGCTCATGCCGTCAGACTTGACGACGACGCCGGCTACGCCGCGCTCATGGATAGCCCGGAGCAGGGCGGAATTGGTGAGCATGGTCAGAACGATGATCGGCAGCTTGGGTTGCAGATGCCGGATGGCATCAATCATGGCCAGCCCATCCTCTTCGGCTTGGCTTGGCATGTTGAAGTCCGTCACCAAGAGATCGCAAGACCCATCTCGCACAAAGTTCATGAGTTCGTCGGCAGTGGATGCTTCGCCGATGACACAGGCTCCATCCAGGCGGCTGGCTTCCATATGGACGCTGCTGCGGACAATGGGGTGATCATCGGCGATGAAGATTCGTAGGGACATAAGCGACGTACTGCCAGGGGCTTTTGATTTGTAAAAGGATAGCCGTCCAAACAACATGGGACGCCTTCTCCCTAAGTAATTCGGATAGTTCTCATGGAGGGGTCTTGTTTGCGACTCTTATCCTAAGTCTGGGAGTTAATGACATCCGGAGTGCCTATGAGTCGCAGTCGTCCTACGGGCAGTACTGAATCGGGCACCTCGTGTCGAAGAGAGCGCGGATGGGGTGCGCTCCGGACCATGCTCAGCGGGCTACTCATGTTCCTTCTGGCATTTCTTCAGGGCTCCCCAAGTCTTGCTGCCAGTCAGGCGCAAGTGACTCTCACTCCCGCGGAATCGGCGTGGATCGAGGCTCATCCTGTTATTCAGGTTGGCGTGTTCGCGGGGAATCACTTTCCGCTTGAGGCCTGGGTCGCCGGTGCGCCGGAGGGTGTTGGGGTCGACTACGCCAAACTACTGGCCAGCCGCGTCGGTCTTCGGCTGCAGTTTCGCCCGTTTACCGATTGGGGGCGCGTGACGTTCGAGGAGTCTGGCGAGCCCATCCCCTTTGATCTCTTGGTGGGGCAGCCATATGGCAAGAACAGTCGACTTGACTACTTGAAACCGTTTTGGGAATCAGGTTTTGTCATGGTCGCCCGAAAAGGCGATCTGAAGATTCTGGGGGAAGGGAGTCTAGCTAACGCACGTATCGCCGTAGAAAGAATCGGCAAGTACTACACGCAGCAGGTCAAGGATCACTTTCCGGGCGCCACCATAGTGTTCGCTGATGATGTCCACGAAGCCATGAACATGGTTGCTGATGGGCAGGCAGACGCATTTATCGGTACGCAGGGGCGGACACGCTGGGCGCTTGCGGAGCGTGAACGCGACGACTTGGTTATTTTGTCCCTACTGCCCGATATGGGCGTGCTCCGTGTCTCTCCGGCGGTGCCGCATGACCAGCCGATGCTCGCTTCAATCCTCCGGAAGGCGGAGGCGTCCATCAGCAATGACGAACTAGTCAACTTGAAGGCGCGCTGGGGTCTCAATGCCGACCTGTTGGCACCGATCCCCCACGGCAAAGGCTTGACCGACGACGACCTGCACTGGCTTGCCGGCCTGGGGCCGATTCGGGTGGGTTACGAGGCTGACCGCTTCCCTTACAGCTTCATGGACAAGGACGGTGCTCCGAGTGGCCTCGCGACCGACTATCTGTCCTTGGTCAAGAGCCATCTTGGCTTGCGGCTGGAGTTTGTACCGGCAAGAGACTTGAACGAGCTGCAGCGTCGTGTGGCCGCTAACGAGATCGACATGGTGGCAGCAGCCATGCCAGCCGACTACGACCCGTCTAGCATGACATTCACCCGCCCCTACGAGCATTTTCCGGTGGTGATCGTGGCACGCATCAATGGACCCGCTATTGCAGGTCCAGAAGATCTGCGAGGAAAGAAGGCGGCGGTGCGTGAAGAGGCGGGCTTGATCCAGAACCTGAAGATGCTCATGCCGAAGACTCAGCTTGTACCGGTGGCGAGCAACGACGCTGGACTCTCGTTACTGGAACGTGGTGAGGTCTCGGCCTACATCGGAACCTTGCCTGCCATTGATGCATTGATTCGTGATCGCTATGCCGCGACGTTGCGCGTCGTGGCGCCGGCCGGCATGGACCAGGATTTCACCTTTGGCGTCAGTCGGAACAAGGCCCGGCTTGCCTTGTTGATCGATGGGGTGATCGGAGGGGTGAAGGACAACCAGCGGCAGGCCATGCGTAGCCGATGGTTGCGGGCAGACTATAACTATGGTGTGCCATGGGGCTGGGTTCTTCTAGGTCTTGCGATCAGCGCGTCCGTCGTCACCATTATTGGAATTGCTTACAAACGAATGCGTGATGCCGAAGCGCGGGCTCGAGCTTCGGAACAGCGGCTGATCGACACCAATGAAAATCTGCCTGGCGTCGTGATGCGGCTATACATCAACGCGCACGGGCAGCGCACTTATGAGTATGTCAGTGGACCCACACAGGCCCTGTTCGGCATGTCTCGCGAGGATATCCTTTCGGGCCGTGCCAATTCACTGGATGCCATGCGAAATGAAGATCGCGATGCGGTGCGCGCACTGGTCGATCAGTTCTATCAATCGCAACACTCGGAGGCCATCGAGTTCCCAATCCATGTTAACGAGCGAACCCGCTGGATACGTGCACTCGGTGGTGAGCTGAAGCCGGCTGGGCGGGGTGGCTATTTCTGGAGCGTCTATTGCGCTGACGTGACCACGTTGAAAGAGCAGGAGCAGGCCCTGTTGGAGGCCAAGGCAACGGCCGAGGCCGCGGTAGCCGCCAAAAGCGCCTTTCTCGCCATGATGAGCCACGAAATCCGCACACCCATGGCCGGCGTGCTCGGGTTAGTGGAGTTGTTGTCGAAAACGCCACTGAATACCGAACAGGCACATATGGTCGGTATGGTGGAGGATTCTGGAGTGGCTCTATTACAGATCCTGGATGACATCCTCGATTTTTCGCGTATCGAGGCGGAGAAATTGGAGCTCGAACCGGAGCCTTTCGATCTTCGTTTGTTAGCGGATAGCGCTGTGGGCACCTTCGCGGCGCGCGCTCAACAGAAGGCGCTCCAGTTATATCTGGTGTTGGACTGGCGTCTTGCTTCCGAGTATCGAGGCGATGCTAATCGCATACGTCAGATCATCAACAACCTCTTGAGCAACGCGTTGAAGTTCACGCTATCGGGCCATGTAAAGCTTCGGATCGACATGGCAAGTGAAGTCGCGGGCGGGCAGCGACTGCGATTCATCGTCTCTGATACAGGAGTTGGTATTTCGCCCGACCAACTGGCCCGGTTGTTTCAGCCATTCACACAGGCGGAGGCTTCAACGACACGTCGTTTTGGCGGCACAGGGCTGGGCCTTAGCATCTGTCGCCGCTTGGCTCACATGATGGGCGGTACTGTTCAATTGAGCAGTGAGGAAGGTGGCGGCACACGCGCCGTGTTCGAAGTGACGCTCCCCGTTCTTCAGGGCCCATCAACCCTTCCTGATATGGACGGAAAGCGCGCATTGGTCTGCACACGCGATGCGATCATCGAGAGAGAGCTGGCCAATGCTCTTTCATCCATGGGGTTGGCTGTCATGGAGGTCGATGCCGAAGATGTCGCCGAGTTTACCTCGGGGGATCTGGATCTCTTTATCGCGGATACGTCACTCATCCGGCGGGAAGTGAGTGTTGCGGGCGCGCCGACTATTCACCTGTACCCGGATACCGATCCCCGCGGATTCTACGTGGACGACGGAAGAATCATGCTGTGCGGGAGCCCGTTACTGTGGCGATCGGTGACGGATGCCTGTCGCATGGCATTGGGGCTTCTCGACGAGCGCAGGCCCGCCCTAGTTGCCAAGGCGGCGGGCGCGCAAGGAGTGCGGGTTCTTGTCGCCGAAGATCATCCCATCAACCGTGCGGTGATTGATCGGCAGCTTGATCTTCTTGGGTATGAGCATGTCGTCGTCGAGGATGGCCTGCGTGCATGGGATGCACTGACGACCGATCATTTCGATGTGCTTATCACTGATTGCCACATGCCGGTGCTGGATGGCTACGCACTGACGTACCGAATTCGCGAGGTTGAAGCGGGCACTCAACGGCACCTCCCCATCATTGCGCTGTCAGCCAGCGCCTTGCCGGAGCAAGTGGAGAAGTGCCGAAGTGCTGGCATGGACGACTTTCTGGCTAAGCCTGTTCAACTGGATGCACTGAGAGCAAAGGTCGAGGCGGTATTGGGCGGCGAGGCGATCGTCCCGGCGTCGTCGGGTCAAGACAAGCTGTCGTACCTGGCTGGAATATTCGGTTCGGAAGCTCAGTTAAAGAATCTACTCGAGGGTCTACTGGCAACAGGGCAGGCCGACATCGCCAAACTGGATTCAGCCATCGTCATGGGCGATACCGAGCAACAACATGCTCTTATTCATCGCCTGGTGGGCTCCCTGCGACTGATCGATCCTGGAACGCTTGAGTCCAACGAACAGGAAACGTCATCACAACGCCGTGACGCCATTGTTCGGCAGCTCGAAGAGATTCAGACACTGGTTGAACAATTGCACATGCGTGCCTGACTGGCAGTTCGGCGTTTGCGATTGTTGCCTGAGTCGTATCTTCGGCTCGATAGATACGAACTGGTTGGCGGCAATATAAGGTGCACGTTCGATTCACAAGCCGCAGCAATTAATACGCAGGGTCGAAACGAATGCTTACGTCATAGGAGCAGATATGAGGCTTCGAATGTTTGCTGGTCTGGCTTTGTTCGCGGCAGGACATGTCCTGGCATTTCAGGTGGCGCCGACACCTATGCATCAGGCCGCTTCTCAGGTGCACAGTTCCGCAGATGCACAATTGCAGGCCTCCGTTAGACGTGCCATTGCGAACGATGCATCGCTCTCGGACTTGGGGCATCAGGTCGTTGTCATTGTCTCGGATGGCGCAGTGGTGCTTCGTGGTCGTGTCAAGGATGATGCAGAAAAATCCAGGATCGATTCGCTCGTGCGAAATGTGAACGGTGTGAAGGAAGTGACCGACGAACTTGATGTGAAGCAATAGGTGCCGTTTTCCGCTCGTTAGGAAGGCGAGGCGTGGGTCAGCCTTCACTTACATTCAGCTGGCGTGAGCTTTCAAGGTGAAGCGATTGCGATAGATACATCGCTGCCGGCATGCTAAGAGAGCTGCCATAGCCTCACGGCGCAATCGTTGTTTTCGCCCCAAGGGAGTCAATCTGTGTCCAGTAGCCCACCTGACGGTCTTCCTAGATACCGCCTACTCACTGGCAAGGACGATGCTTCGTTCTGTCACAGAGTGTCCGAGGCGCTCTCGCTGGGTTACGAGCTCTACGGTTCTCCTTCGGCCACCTTCAACGGTCAGCATGTAGTCGTGGCGCAAGCCATTCTTTGGCCGGATGACGACAAGTAGCGTCTTCACGAGGCACGGGTATGGGCAAACGTTCGCCAGATGCTGTTGGTGGCAGTGATCTCCATAAGAGTGCGATGAGATAGCCAGCGCCCAGCGGCGCATGAGTCCGCGTGTCGATTTGTCACAGCTCGCCCGGGCTGTTGTCAGCGATTCCACCGTGCCATCATGTCGCAAGTTTTTGTGGGGTTTGGCATGGATCGTGGACGCGCTCGGCGAAAGCTTATCGCTTGGCTCGCCTTGTTGGCGACATGCCTGCTGGTGGTTGCACCCAGCGTTTCCCGAGTTGCCATGGCAGCTCCCATGGCGATGTCCATGGAAGCCATGTGCGGTGAGAGTCAACACGCGGCCCCGCATTCCAGTAGAGATCACCACCACGCCGACGTGTTTGACGCGTGTGCCTACTGCGCACTCGTATCGCACGGCACCATTTCCTCCGGCGTGCTGGCTTTCTTTGTTCCGGTCATTCCGTCTGCAGACCTCGCCGCGTCAACCACATTGCCGATCGGCAGGGCGCTCCTCGTGCAGCGCCGGCCCGCGCGCGGGCCTCCATCCTGGCTCGTGAGCGGTTTCGCTGACCGCTAAGTCAGCGCACCTCGCGACATTCCAACGCTCTTTATTCCCGGACTCATTGTGCGGCCGGCGCGTTCGCGCGCGCGGTACGTCTGGCGCGCGAGCGTCGGATGGCGTGCGCCTGCCTGACGCCAGGCGATCGTCGGCCCCATCAAGGACATCGACACCATGAATACTTATTTCTTTCACTCCACCGTCTCGCGCTGCGCGTTGACGGTGGCCATGGGTATCGTGCTTGGCCGTACGGCGCACGCCGGCGACGTAGATTTTGCGACGACACTCACGCCCGTCGTGGTAACAGCGACCATGCAGGACAGCCCGCTCACGGTCGTCGTGGATCCCAAGAAGCCGCGGCAGCCCGTGCCCGCCAGCGACGGCGCTGATTTCCTCAAAAGCATTCCAGGCTTTTCCACTATCCGCAAAGGTGGCAGCAATGGCGATCCGCTGCTGCGTGGCATGAGCGGGTCGCGGCTGAATATCCTTATCGATGGGGGCATGATTGCGGGCGGTTGTCCCTCGCGAATGGATCCGCCGACGGCATATATCGCACCTCAGCTCTTCGATCGTGTCACGATCATCAAAGGCCCGGAAACCGTGCTTTACGGACCGGGAAATTCAGCGGGTGTCGTGCTGTTCGATCGTGACTTCAAGCGTTATACCCAATCGACGCTCGATGGTGATGCAAGCGTCCTGTTCGGCTCGGCAGGTCGAAACGATCAGAATTTGGATCTACGGGCCGGCGACACCACGGGCTACATCGGCATCAGTACCAACCACACGCATTCGCAGGATTACAAAGACGGCAATGGGAACCGCGTCCACTCTCAGGACGACCGCTGGAACGCGGATGCAACTGTCGGGTGGACGCCCACCGACAACACGCAGATAGAGTTGACGGCAGGCAAGGGCAACGGCCAGGCGGCCTATGCGTTCAGCGGCATGGATGGCGCACAGTTCCTACGCGAAAGCGTGGCGCTGAAATGGACCCAGGAGCACCTGACCACGCACTGGGACAAGCTAGTGGTGCAGGCATATACCAACTACGCCGACCACGTCATGGATAACTACACCCTGCGCGTACCGGACCCCAACAGCATGATGCCCATGGCCATGGCGTCGGATGTGGCTCGCAGAACATCGGGAGGGCGTGTGGCAGGAACTTGGCGCTGGGACGATGCCCTTGAACTCCAGGGTGGTTTAGACGGTTCGGTCAGCGTGCACGACAACCGAATGGGCGGCCCCCCGGGCAGCAGGATGGGTTATTACAAAAACAAGCCTCGCGCCCGCGATGCACGCATGCAAGACATCGGTGCATTCGCCGAAGCACGGTGGTTGTTCGCGCCATCACAGCGCCTTGTCTCCGGCGTCCGCATGGACCGGGCACAGGCGCGCGGATATGCGCTGGGCACGGATTATGGCGATGGCGGCACCATGGCTGGCATGAACCCTATGCCCTCTATGCCTGCACAGGTGGCGGCCAGCCGTGGCAATACGTTGCCGTCAGGTTTCGTCCGGTACGAACGTGATCTGGCCAGCCAGCCGGCCACGTTCTATGCCGGCATCGGTCATGTAGAGCGCTTTCCAGATTACTGGGAGCTGTTCGGCCAACACGTGGAAGGCACACTGCATAGTTTTCATTCGCTCAAGCCCGAGCGAACCACGCAGTTGGACGTCGGCATGCAGTATCGCGACGATCGCCTCAAAGCCTGGATCTCGGCGTATGCGGGCGTCGTCAATGATTTTATCGTGATGCACTATCCGGCGAGCGTGATGGACATGGGTTACGCCCGCAATGTACAGACTCGCATTGCAGGAGGTGAGGCCGGTGCAAGTTATGCCATCAATAGTCATTGGAAGACGGATATTACGCTTGCCTACACCTGGGGTGAAAATCGCACGGAGCATCGTCCGCTTCCACAGATGCCTCCGCTTGATGCGCGCCTGGGTGTGAGCTACGAAGCATCGCATTGGTCCGTGGGCGCTTTGTGGCGACTAGCCGTCACGCAGAACCGTGTCGCCGAAGGCGAGGGCAACATCGTCGGCCAGGATCTAGGTCCCAGTGCGGGCTTTGGCGTCTTCTCCCTCAATGGCGCCTACCGCATTGATCGACGTTTTACCCTTAGCACCGGTATCGACAATGTGTTCAACAAGGCTTACGCCGAGCACGTCAATGCGGCAACTGCCGGGCTGGCTGGTTACGTCAACACTATCCGCGTGAACGAACCGGGGCGCACGTTCTGGCTCAAACTGGACGCCAAGCTCTGAGAGGCCCATTCTCGTTTCCCGACTGACTTCATCGTCGGGAAACGGGATGCCTGCAGAGAAGCGAAGCAGGCGAACGCTGCGCCGTGAAGACGCACTCGACATGGATGCGGGCGCGGGTACTGATGAAAAGCTTCCGTTTCGCTGTCTTTTTTGCGGAGCTCTGGGTTGATATCGCCACGATTGATCACGGCCATAACGTCTCGAGTCGCTTACTGGCGTTGCGATACGTGTTGCTTGCGATACTCGGCGGGCGTGACGCCTACGTGCTTATAGAAGGCCCGGCGCAGCGTGTCGGCATTGGCGAAACCGCATTTGGAGGCGACGAGCTTGGGGGTGTCGTGCCCGTTCTCCAGCAGCGCCCGGGCGGCGGCAACGCGACTGGCTTCCACCCAGGCCGCAGGCGTAATCCCCACTTCAGCATGAAACAGGCGTGCGAAATGGCGGGGGCTCAGTCCGGCACGCGTGGCCATGCTTGCAATGCTGTGGTCCAACTCGGGCGTTGCCGCCACCCAGCGCTGGACTTCCTGTAGTACAGAGCGTCCCATGGGGTGCGATTCGCCTTTTCGACTGAATTGCAGCTGGCCTCCCGGGCGCTTGAAGTACATGACCAACTGCCCGGCGACACGCTTGGCGATGTCGCGGCCCAGGTCTTCCTCGACCAGAACCAGGGCCAAGTCCAGGCCGGCGGTAACGCCAGCAGCCGTGCGCAGCTTGCCGTCGCGCACATAGAGGGCATCTTCGTCGATCTGAATCGAGGGGAAGGCGTCGCCCAAGTCGTTCACTGCCGACCAGTGGGTAGTGACGCGGCGCCCGTCCAGCAGACCCGTCGCGGCCAGCGCGAATGCGCCCGTGCAGATGGATCCATAGCGTCGACTACGCATGGCCGTCGTGCGCAGCCATTGCAGGATGTGTTGCGAAAGAATGAGGCGGTTGGCATGTGGAGCGCCGGCAACCAGCAGGGTATCCACACGCTCGCTCCATTCGCCCGCCACGCCATCGGCCAACAGGCGCACACCGGACGAGCTTTGAATGGGGCCGCGTTGGCAGGCGATGACCCTCAATGCGTAGAAGTCCCTGCCGGCCTCGATGTTCGCCTGGGCAAAGACATCCAGCGGTCCGGAAACGTCCAGTAGTTGCACGCCCGGTAGCGCGACAACGGCAATGGTTTTGGCCATGGCAGTGAATTTCTCAGGCGTCCGCATGACGCGTGAAATGGCAGTATATGACGTATTACTGATATTGAGGACATCCACGGAGCTGTCGAGAATAAATATCCCCAGCCTGTGGAGATCCATCATGTCTTTCAGCATCAATGGCGTTGCCATTCCCGACAGCCAGTTCGCCCGAGAAATCACTGATGTGGTACGGGATTCGGAATCACCGCTGCTGTTTCATCACTCCAGCCGTGTCTATTACTTCGCCGCGCTTGCCGGCAAACAGCGGGGGCTGAGATTCGATCCGGAGCTTCTTTACTGCGGTTGCATGTTCCACGACATGGGGTTGACGGTGCAGCACAGCAGTCCAGGCGAACGCTTTGAAGTGGATGGGGCCAATGCCGCGCGTGATTTCCTGAAGCGACATGGCATTCACCAGCACGATATCGACACCGTGTGGACGGCTATCGCACTACACACCACGCCAGGCATTCCAAAGCACATGCATCCCTTGGTCGCCCTTGTGACTGCCGGCGTGGAAATGGACGTGCTTGGCCTGACTTATGCGCAGTACACCGACGCAGAGCGCGATGCCGTCGTGAGTGCACATCCCCGTGGACATCAGTTCAAGGAGGACATCATTCAGGCGTTCTACGACGGCATCAAGCACAAGCCTGATACGACATTCGGCAACGTCAAGGCAAACGTGCTCGCCGACAAGGACCCGCACTTCCATGCCGGTAACTTCTGCAGCATTATCCGGGGATCGAGCTGGCCTTCGTAAGGCCCTCGGTACCAGTGAGAGGTTTCGCCTCGGGGGGCAAACGATGCAGGCCACGCGCCGGCAAGTACTCCATCACTGAGAGGACGGTCATGAAAGACACATCCAAGACACCCGATCTGACTTACGCCAATGGTGCGCCCGTCAGCGATAACGTGAACATCCAGACGGCAGGGCCTCGCGGGCCCGCCCTGTTGCAGGACCTCTGGCTGATCGAGAAGTTGGCTCATTTTGACCGCGAAGTCATTCCCGAGCGCCGCATGCACGCCAAAGGCGCGGCAGCCCACGGCACCTTCATCGTGACGCACGACATCACGCGTTACACCAAGGCAAGGATCTTCGCCGAGGTCGGCAAACAGACGCCTATGTTTGCGCGCTTCTCCACCGTTGCTGGCGAGCGTGGCGCGGCGGACGCCGAGCGGGATATCCGTGGGTTTGCCCTCAAGTTCTATACCGAGGAGGGCAACTGGGATCTGGTCGGCAACAACACGCCGGTGTTCTTTTTTCGCGACCCGTTGCGCTTCCCGGATCTGAACCACGCGATCAAACGCGATCCGCGTACTGGCATGCGCAGCGCGGATAACCAATGGGACTTCTGGAGCCTGCTGCCAGAAGCGCTGCACCAAGTCACCATCATCATGAGTGATCGCGGCATACCGCGTTCATTTCGTCATATGCATGGTTTCGGAAGTCACACGTACAGTTTCATCAATTCTGCCAACGAGCGGACATGGGTAAAGTTCCATTTCCGCACTCAGCAAGGTATCCATAACCTGACCGACGCAGAGGCGGAGGCGCTGGTTGGCAAAGATCGCGAGAGCCATCAGCGCGATCTCCATCGGAGTATCGAGCAGGGCGATTTTCCTAGGTGGACGTTGTTCATTCAGGTGATGACCAACACGCAGGCCAAGGCGTTGCCGTTCAACCCTTTCGATCTCACCAAGGTATGGCCCAAGGGTGACTACCCGCTGATCGAGGTTGGCTACTTCGAGCTGAACCGGAATCCGGATAACTTCTTCGCAGAGACGGAGCAGGCCGCTTTCTCGCCAGCCAACTTCGTGCCTGGCATCAGCTACTCGCCAGACAAAATGCTTCAGGGCCGCTTGTTATCTTACGGCGATGCGCAGCGTTATCGGCTTGGTGTGAATCATCAGCAGATCCCGATCAATGCGCCGAAATGCCCCTATCACAGCTATCACCGCGACGGAGCGATGCGTACGGATGGCAACGCTGGCGGCGAGCCGTCCTACTGGCCGAATAGCAAGGGAGCCTGGGCTGACCAGCCCCAACTCAACGAACCACCGATGGAGATCGATGGCGCAGCCGATCATTGGGATCACCGTGTGGACGATGACCATTACCTGCAACCCGGCAACCTGTTCCGGAGCATGAGTATGGCGCAGCGTCAGGTGCTGTTCGACAACACTGCGCGAGCCCTGGGTGACGCCAGGTATGAAGTGAAACAACGGCATATCGACAACTGCACGAAGGCTGATCCCGCCTACGGCGCAGGTGTCGAGAGCGCTTTGGCAAAGCTTGCCGATAGCCCGCATCGCAAGGCGCCCGCGGGGGCGTGAGAGACCAGTACCTCGCACGTCGGCGGAAGTAGGCGGTGATGTCATGCCGTGCGTGCTGCTTATGGCACATCAGCCAGGCCGGAGTTTGGCCTGGCTGATGACTCCTCTAGACGACAGTGAAAGGCGCTACTTGCGCCGCCGGCCTCGATGGCGATCCGCCAGCACCAGTTCGATGAACGCTCGGAGCGCGGCACTTTGGTAGGCATCCTTGCGATGCAGCAGCGCCGCCGTGCGCTCAAGCAGGCTAGGGGAAAGTGAAATCACAGAGAGCTCTGGGTTCTGCTGGGCAATGGCTGCCGGCAGCAAAGTGGACAGGGCGGTGCGCCGCACGATTTCCACCACTGCGCTGATCGAATTGGCTTCGATGGCAACATGGGGACGAACGCCATGCTGCCTGCAATAGCGGTCAATCTGTTCGCGTGTGGCGAACTCGCCAGAAAGCAGGGCCAGCGACTCATCGTTCAGCGCCTGCAGGCCCATGGTGCGCTTGCCTGCGCATGGATGTTTCTTGCCCACGACGAGCGCCAGCGTTTCCGCGAGCAGAGGCTGACTCGCGATATCGGGAGAGCGCACCGGATCGAAGGCGATGCCTGCGTCGAGCTGATCCGCATTGAGCAGCTCCTCGATCCGTTCTTGAGGCATCTCGCGCACAGTCAGGGCAATGCCCGGATAGCGTTCATGGAACGCTTCCATCAGCGGGCCAATCAAATAGGCGGTGAAGGTGGGGGTTACGCCAAGCCGGAGGGCGCCGCGACTCAGGTCCCGCACGTCATGCAACGCGCGCCTGCCTTCATCAAGATCCAGTAGCGCACGCCGCGCGTATTGCTGGTAGATCTCGCCCGCGTCCGTCAATCGCGTGGTTCGGCCGCTGCGATCGAACAAGACTGTGCCCAGGGTTTCTTCCAGCTGCCTGATCTGCTGCGACAGTGCAGGCTGTGAGACATGGAGCGCCGCTGCCGCCCGGGTGAATCCACCGTGCTCGGCAACCGCCAGAAAGTAGTGAATGTGGCGCAGCAGCATGGTGCCATATCCATAAGAATTACCTATGCATTCTATAGGAAATAGGTCTTTTACGTTATGAGTGGCGAGGCGTACCGTGCGCTCTGTCGACCCGCGGGGTCCTGGAGTGACAGCCATGAAAGACATCATCGACGGTTTTCTTAGGTTTCAGCGTGAGGCGTTTCCCGAGCGCGCGGGGCTCTTTCGGCGGCTGGCCAATCATCAAGCGCCACGTGCGTTGTTCATTTCGTGCTCCGACAGCCGATTGGTGCCGGAGCTGGTGACCCAGCGCGAGCCCGGCGACCTGTTCGTGATCCGCAATGCCGGCAATATCGTGCCGTCCTACGGCCCGGAACCGGGCGGCGTATCAGCCTCGGTGGAGTACGCGGTGGCTGCGCTCAAAGTCTCCGACATCGTGATCTGCGGCCACTCCGACTGCGGCGCGATGACGGCCATCGCGTCCTGTGCCTGTCTCGATCACATGCCATCCGTGCGCCATTGGCTGCGATATGCGGACTCTGCGCGCGTGGTCAACGAGGCGAGGCATCACAACAGCGAGACCGAGCGCGTGCAGGCCATGGTGCGCGAGAACGTGATTGCACAGCTGGCCAATCTCAAGACCCATCCCTCCGTACGACTGGCGCTCGACGAAGGTCGCCTGACCCTGCATGGCTGGGTGTACGACATCGAGTCGGGCGCCATCGATGCGCTTGACGGGACGAGCGATCGCTTCGTTTCGCTTGCGACGCACCCGTATACCTCCGCCATGCCTATCGCGCGCGCTAGCGCCGCCTGATCCGTTTTCCATTCACAGAGAGCAGAACCCCATGATCCAGTCACAGCATCACCCGTTGGCTCGCCAAGCGTTGGCGGAAACCATCATCGCCGCCAAGCTCAAGAAGGATTTGTCCTTCGAGAAGCTCGCCGAAGGGTCGGGTCTTAGCCTCGCCTTTGTCACGGCGGCACTGCTTGGACAGCACGCCCTGCCAGCGGAAGCCGCCAAGGCCGTCGGCACCAAGCTCGGTCTCGACGAGGATGCCATCGCACTGCTTCAAACCATTCCGTTGCGCGGCAGTATCCCGGATCGCGTGCCGACAGATCCCACCATCTATCGCTTCTACGAGATGCTGCAGGTTTACGGCACCACGCTCAAGGCATTGGTCCACGAGAAGTTCGGCGACGGCATCATCAGCGCAATCAACTTCAAGCTGGATATCCAAAAGATCGACGACCCGGAAGGTGGTTCCCGCGCGGTGATCACGCTCGACGGCAAGTACCTGCCGACCAAGCCGTTCTGATCTTCCATCACGCGGATGGCTGGCCGGTGCGCTGCGCCTGCCGGCCATCGTCGTACCCACACATGATTTGCACCACCGAGGTATCCCCATGGATTTTGTAAAGCGCACCATCGACCTGGCCATGAAGAACGTGGAGGAGGGTGGCCGCCCCTTTGCCACGGTGATTGTCCGCGACGGTGAAGTAGTCGCCGAAAGCCCGAACAGAGTGGCCCAGACCAATGACCCCACCGCACATGCGGAGATACTCGCCGTTCGCGAAGCCTGCAAAAAGCTGGGCACCGAGCATCTCACGGATTGCGACTTCTACATCCTGGCGAGCCCATGCCCGATGTGCCTGGGTGCCATGTACTACTGCAGCCCGCGCCAAGTCATCTACATCACCACGCGCGAGGATTACGCGCCGTTCTATCGCGACGATCGCAAGTACTTCGAACTGGATACGTTCTACGCCGAGTTCAACAAGCCGATCGATGAGCGTCGCATGCCGATGATCCAGCAGAAGAGTGCGGAGGCGATCAAGGTTTACCAGCGCTGGAAGGAACTCAACGCGAAGTAGGACATCTTGGATCAGGCCTACTCCAGCTCGCCCGCTGAGGGTTTGCCGCGAGCGGTTTGCCAGGCGTTGTAATCGTCGGGCGTGTCGATATCCAGAAACGCCGCAGGCAGATCGAACCCTTCGACGTCCGGAGCGTGCTGCTCCAACAAGGAGCGCGCTCCCAACGCGCCGCTCAAATGCATCAGCTCGTCAACATAGGCCAAGGGGAAGATGCATGGCGGGCCGAAGTCGCCCTTGTTGTGACACGCAAGAATACGGCCGGGTCGTGCAACATGGGCGGCCAGCATGCGCTCCAGGTCATCCACCTTGATCGCCGGCTGGTCGGCCAGTATCACCATCAATGACTCCAACGGCGCCGCTTGCGACACCAGTGTCGTGACGCCCGTAGCGAGAGAGCTGCCCATGCCCGTGGCCCAGTCCGGGTTACTCACCGCACACACGTCCAGATTACTGAGGCAGTCGGTGACGCGGTCACTTTGCGCGCCCACGACCACCACGACCGGATGCAGCCCGGCCGCCAGTGCGTTCCTGGTGATACGCCGGACCATGGGCTCGCCATCAATGGCGATCAGTTGCTTGAGCGCGCCGTAACGGCTGGAGCTGCCGGCAGCGAGGATCACGGCACCGATAAGGGTATGCGACGGAGTCATGGATGTATGGGTGCCTGCGAATGGATGAGCGGGCCGCCGCTCCGGCCATTGCGCGTGGCGAGTATTTCCGCCGCAATGGCCAGGGCGATCTCCTGCGGTGTTTCCGAGCCGACGTCGAGGCCAGCAGGGGCGTGCAAGCGTTCATCACCCGGAAAGGCGGCTTGTATCTGTTCGGCGCGCTGCCGTGAGCCAATGACGCCGATGTAGCGCACCGGCGCCGCCATCAAGGGGGCTACATAGGCAAGGTCACGCTCCAGGCGATGCGTCATGACCACCACGGACGTCAGGCTGTCGAGTGTTACTGCATTTGTCAGCGTGAGTGGGGTGGCGACCACATAGTGAACGCCATCGTCCACCGGGCTCGCTGTTTCGCGAGTGCCTACAAGCGTGGTGTGCCAACCAAGTTGATAAGACAGACGGGCGAGCATGCTCGCACCGATGCCGTCGCCGATCACTACCAAGGCATGCGGCGGCTGCAGGCGCTCGAGCAATACGTCGTGATGTTCGCCAGCGTGGTGCAGGCGAGTTGTCATGGCATGGCCGGGCAGGGTGGCCACCTGTGTCAGGTGCGCAAGAATTTGCTGCTCCAGCGCGGAGTGGATGATGTTGGTCCATCGGTTGCCGGGGCTTTGGACAATGCGCGACGGACGCCTTGCCACAGCCTGGCCGTCGGTAGCGAACAACGACGCCATGACGCCGGGAACACGCTGCACCCTCAGTGCCTCGATGGCATGGAGAAAACGCACGTCATCCGGCTCCCGCCACGGCTCAATCAATACTTCAAGTTCGCCGCCACAGCCGGTTTCGATCATCACGTCGTAGTTGCTTTCTCGACCGTAGGCGACCACAGCCGGCTCGTCCGCCTCCATCGCCTGTTGCGCGCGCAGGACGATATCCCGCTGGGGACACCCGCCCGAGAGTTCGCAGACCAAGCGGCCGTCGCGATGCACCAGCATGCTGGCCCCGGCCCGGCGAAAGGTCGAGCCATGGGTACGTGTGATGGTGACCAGTGCCGCTTCACCCATATCACCACGCAGATCCAGCGCCTGGGCAGCACGGTAGAGCGGTTCAAATTCCTGGGTGACGTTCATGAACGCAGTCAGCAACGGGGCGCGTCGATGTTCCGTCAAGCCGGGTAGCGAGCGCCAGTGCGGGGAGGTGAGTTGTTAGATGAAAGCCTCTTCACTTGTCTTTTCGCGGGCGGGGAGGAAGATCAAGGGTATTCATGACGGTGCTGCGATGCGGCCTGGGTCCATGGCAGTTCCGGTAGCTCGCCGCCACCGCGTGCACACCTGCCAGGGAGAACCCGATGATCGCGCTTTCCATCAACGGCCAGGACACCCAGGTCGACGTGCCCGATGACATGCCGCTGCTATGGGTATTACGCGACGTGCTCGGTCTCAACGGCACCAAGTTCGGGTGTGGCATGGCCCAGTGCGGTGCCTGCACCGTGCATCTGGACGGAGAAGCCGTGCGGTCATGCGTACTGCCGGTAACCGGTGCCGTTGGCAAGAAGATCACCACGATCGAGGGCCTCAGCGCCACTGACCTCGGCAAGCGAGTGCAGCAGGCCTGGCTCGGTATCGAAGTGGCCCAATGCGGTTACTGCCAGACGGGCCAGATCATGTCGGCTGCCGCGCTGCTAACTCAAAAGCCGACGCCAACCGACGAAGACATCGACACAGCCATGTCAGGAAACCTTTGTCGTTGCGGGACCTACGTGCGTATTCGAGCGGCGATCAAGCAGGCTGCTACCGGTCAGATCACCTTGCCACAGACCATCGCTTAAACCTCTGGCATTCCATTCACTGCCGACTGTCGAGACTTCGCCATGATGCTTCGCGTGGATCCCGCCCAGGAAGAGATCGAACTGCAAAACCCCATGCGCCGCGAATGGCTCAAGCGGGGCGGGCTGGTGGTGGCCTTTATGTGGCTGGGAGGCGTGAGTCGAGTCTGGGGTTTCCCGGAAGGCACGCGACTGAACGCGGATGATCCGCGATTTGCGCCCAACGCATTCGTGCGGGTGGGAAGCGATGGCAGCATCCAGCTGGTCATGCCCTGCATCGAAATGGGCCAGGGCGCCTACACCGGTCAGGCGACCTTGCTTGCCGAGGAGCTGGATGTCGGACTGGATCAGATCACCGTCGAGCACGCGCCCGCGAATCGCAAGCTGTACGCCAACCCCTTGCTCGGTGACCAGGCCACGGGTGGCTCAACGACCATTCGCTTCTGCTGGACCAGCCTGCGCGATGCCGGCGCTGCCGCGCGCAGCATGCTCGTGGCAGCCGCCGCGCAACGTTGGAAGGTGGATGCATCGCAATGCACCGTCACACGCGGCGTAGTCACGCACACCAGCAGCGGACGCACGCTGCGCTATGGCGAACTCGCTAACGCGGCGGCAAACCTTGCACCGCCCGCCAAGCCCGTACTCAAGGACCCCAAGGATTTTCAGCTCATCGGCAAGCCGATGCGTCGCGTAGACACGCCGGGGAAGGTCGATGGCACCTTGCCGTTCGGCATCGACATCCGCGTGCCTGGCATGAAGGTGGCGACGGTACGGGCTTGCCCGACATTCGGTGGCACGTTGGCCTCGGTGGACGACACGCGCGCCCGCGCCATTCCCGGGGTGCTCAAGGTGGTGAGGCTGGACAATGCCGTCGCCGTCATCGGCGAGCATTTCTGGGCGGCTAAAAAAGGGTTGGACGCGCTGACTATCCAGTGGAATCTCGGTGCGGGCCGTGACTTCAGTACCGAGCAGCTCTTCAAAGACCTGGCGGATGCGTCCGAGCACGGCACGCCCATCCTGGGGCGCGAAGTAGGCAACGTCGACAAGGTATCCGGCAAGGTCGTTTCCGCCACCTACCAATTGCCCTTGTTGGCACACGCGACCATGGAGCCGATCAACGCCACCGTGCACGTGCGTCCGGACGGTTGCGACATCTGGGTCGGTACGCAGGTGCCAGCGCGCTGCGTCGATGTCGCCATGCGGGTCACTGGCCTGCCGGCCGAGCGCATCCAGGTACACAACCAGTACATGGGTGGCGGTTTTGGCAGGCGTCTGTTCGAGGATTCCGTTGGACAGGCCGTCGGCATCGCTCGCCAAGTGGACTACCCGGTCAAAGTGATCTGGACGCGCGAGGAAGACATCGCACAGGATCGCTATCGCCCCGCTTACTACGATCGCATCTCTGCCACGCTCGATGACCAGGGGCGGCCACTGGCGTGGACGGATCGCACCACGGGTGCTTCGGTGCTGGCGACATTTGCACCGCCAGCCATGGGAAAAAACGGCCTGGATTCCGACCTGGTGGAATGCGCAGCTGAACTGCCCTACGAAGTGCCCAATCTGCGCGTCGACTGGGTGCGGCACGACATGCCGAACGGCGTGCCGATTGGCTGGTGGCGTGGCGTGGGGCCGACGCATAACGTGTTCGTGGTCGAAAGCTTCGTGGACGAACTGGCGCACACCGTCGGCAAAGATCCCGTGGAGTACCGCCGCGCGATCCTGGGCGATAACCCGCGCGCCAAGGCTGTGCTGGAGCTGGCCGTAGAAAAGTCCGGCTGGGGCAAGGGCGACATGCCAGCGCGCCATGGCCGCGGCATGGCGCTCGCAGCGCCCTTTGGCAGTTACCTCTGCGTAGTGACGGATGTAGAGGTATCGCCGCAGGGTGAAGTGATGCTGCGTCGCGCTGTGGCGGTGGTCGATTGCGGCACAGTGGTGAACCCCAACACCGTTGAGGCGCAAGTCCAGGGCGGACTGGTGTTCGGCTGGAGCGCAGCCATGTACAGCGGCATCACCCTGAAGAACGGCGCCGTGGAGCAACGAAACTTCAACGACTATCGGGTGCTCCGCCTCAACCAGACGCCACCCATCGAGGTCTATCTGGTGCCTAGCAAGGAGTCTCCAGGCGGCATCGGTGAAACCGGCACGGTGATGGCCATGCCCAGCCTGACGAATGCGATATTCGCGGCGACGGGCGTGCGCTTGCGTACCTTGCCTATCGATCGATCGGCGCTCGCGCAGAATAAGGACGCGCTGAAGTCCGTGCTGTCTGCAACGTCGTCGGCTTCGTCGACGGGGAGGCTCGCATGAAGATCCGGCGAGTGATCGGGACATTCATCGGCGCGGTCGTCCTGATCGCGGTCGGATTCACCGTCTACGCATGGGTTTCGGTCACGCACGGCGGCAACGAGCAAGCGGTACAGCCGGCGGGGGCGGGAACGCCAGCCGATCTTTCGTCGCAAATGGCGCGTGGCGAGTACCTGGTGCGCGCCGCCGATTGCGAAGCCTGCCATACGACGCCAGGAGGGCAGCCGTTTGCAGGCGGCGTGGCGTTCAAGCTGCCGTTCGGCACGATTTACTCATCGAACATCACGGCCGATCGGGAGACCGGTATCGGCAACTGGAGCGATGACGAGTTCGTGCGTGCGCTGCACGCTGGCGTCGACAAGGAAGGCCGCCCGCTGTATCCCGCGTTCCCCTATACCTCGTACACCGCACTCAGTCGCGACGATATCGTAGCCATCAAGAGCTATCTTTTCAGCCTGCCGCCGGTACATGCGCAGGCACGAACCAATGATTTGTCCTTTCCATACAACCAGCGCTGGGCACTGAGCCTGTGGAATGCGTTGTTCCTCAAGAAGGAGCGATTCCAGCCTGAGCAAGGGAAATCCGAGGTGTGGAATCGCGGCGCCTACCTCGCCACTGCGCTAGGACACTGCGGCGAATGCCACACACCTCGCAACGTCGCGTTTGCCATGGACAACGGCAAAGCCTTGGCAGGGTCCGAGTTGCAGGGGTGGAAGGCTTACAACATCACATCCGACAAGGAGCATGGTGTCGGCGCCTGGAGCGACCAGGAACTGATCGACTATTTCTCGAAAGGCCATGCCGCTGGTCGAGGCACCGCCTCCGGGCCGATGGGCGAGGTGGTGGGCTACAGCCTGCAATACCTCACACCATCGGATCTGTCCGCACTCGTGACCTACCTGCGTGACGTCAAGCCACAGCAGGGTGGGCTAACCATGTCCAGTCCCACGGCTCCTGTGCCGGCATCAGCCGTCGCCACCGCGAGCCTGGGCGAGCAACTGTTCGTAGGAGCCTGCACGGGATGCCATACGCAAAGCGGACAGGGACGCGAGACCGATTATGCGATGTTGACAGGCTTGCGATCCGTACGTGATCCGCATGCCACCAATCTCACCCGGATCATCATCAGCGGCTCGGCACTGCACGTCGGCGGTCAGGAGATCTTCATGCCATCGTTCGGTCGCGCCTATTCAGATGCCGAGATCGCAGCGCTGTCCAACTACGTGGTGCAGCACTTTGGTGGACAGCAAGGCCAGCTCAGTGCCGCCGACATCGCTCAGCGGCGTCAGCCGTGAGTGGCTGACGCCGGGGGCGGCTGAATGATGTGAGTTTGAAAGTGAGCAGAAACGGATGACCTCTCAGGCTCGGCATCACTCCTGAAAGCGAGCCCGCAGGCAAGTGCGAAAGCAAACACCATGACGATTGCGAAACGAATATCGCCAACATGGCGATGCCTCACACGATGCCGTTTGGCGTAGTTCGCATCGCCGTTATGGCCTGGAAGGGGCCAGCATTCTTTGGTTCGCATGGACGTGCCTCGCAAGGAGTACTACACGGGATAGCCATTCCCGCTGAGCGATTGGCTAGGAGTCATCTCGTTGCCTACGGTAGGCGGTGGGTCGACGTGAGTGAAGTCGATAGATTGAATCACGGTGATAGGCGATGACTATTACCCGAGCCGGGTGGTGCTTTCAGCCAAGCTGGCTCGCCGAGCAGCTTGGCGACAATCGCAAGTGAAAGACATCCGGCGATGTCACGCTTATGCTGTGCCGTGGCTTGCGTGGTCTTCCCGAGGATGGTGCTATGCCGATCTTTCATGCCCAGAGGGGCCGATGGTCTCGCTGGGCGTGTCCACTCCTGCTCTCGGCGGTTGCGATTCACGCACGGGCGGAGGAGGCAGCCATCATCCAGGTGGACCCACAAACCCAGGCTCGGGTGACGCTAGCACCCAATCGCATCGTGGTCCGCTTCCTGTCGAGCGGAAAAGCCCAGACGCTGAAGATTGAACCGACCGGTGCTGATGGTGGCTACCGTCTTGCGACTGACGACTTCAATTTCGATGGCCATCAGGACTTCGCCATCGTTGATTCCTACGACGGCGTGACCGAGGGTTACCAGATCTTTCTTTTTGATCCGGCCGGGCAGCGCTTTGTGCCGTTGGATGTCAAAGCGAGCGGCAGTTGCGCTGGCCTTTCAGGGGTCAGCGTTGATCCCAAGAGTCGCACCTTGTATAGCGCGTGTCGCGGCGCCGGCTGGAGCCTGGACGCTTATCGCTATACGGCTGATGGGGCGATCTATCTCTACCAGTCGACAGAGGAAACCGGCATCGAGGGCGACCCGGTGCTGCAACGCCTATTCGGCGTCAAACCAGGAGACACGCCCATCGGCCGTCTCCTGACCTACGACGAGCGAGGCCACGTGGTTGCGCGTGCTCTGGCACGTCGTGACAGTCTGGCGATCGTGCGGGCGACTGCGCAGGTGGCCACACCTCACCTCCCGATGTACGAGAAACCGGGTCATGCCACATCGGCGCACCATCTCGTGCGGGGTGATCATGTCGATGTGGTGGATGTCTCAGCCGATCTGCATTGGGTGCGTGTGACGTATCGCAATGTGACCAAGGGAAGCATCGAAGGCTGGGTCAATGTCAGCGGGCTTTCGCCGCGATAGTGGCCAACACACGACCGTTGCATAACCGGCCACTTTCACCGCGCGGGCGCATCGATGTCGCCAAGCGTCCATCCTAATCCGGTCCGGGTGATATACGGTGCAAGGGCGGACTCATCATCGCGCAGCGCGTTGCGCAGTTGCAGCAAGTGAGACAGCGCTGGCTCGCAACTGGTACGTGCCTGCGGCAACGCCTGGGAGGCCAGCTTGATCGCGCGCTCAACATGGTGATCGGCTGCCTGCCATCGCACCACGTTTGGCGTGTCGTATAACTGGGCGAGGGCCTGCACAGCCTGTTGCACGGAGGTGCGCACCCCGTTGGGCAAGGCCGCGTGTTGCATGTCCCGGCGAAGCTCAATCAATGTGCGGCCACAGTCATGCACCGCCAGACCCCAGGCCATCAGGCTGCGCGACTGAACGCTGCCGTGCCGTGTGTGCTCCACGATCTGGTGAAAAAGATCGCGGTTGCCACTTTCGAACGCATAGAGCAAACCGTGCATGGGGGCCGTCGCAGCGAGCTGCACTTGGCGGCGTAACTGCTGCATCTGACGCTTCCGGAGCCACTGCGTACCGACAACCGCCGGCATAAGCATGAACGCCATGCCCGTGACCATCAGGCCGAACATGGAGGCCAATGCTTCGTTGATGAAGCGTCCCGGGTCGTACACCATCGGGTTCTTCAGGGCGAGCGTGAGCACGAAACCCAGCGTATAGCCCGTGCCGACCCCAGGCAGGGTTGCGCTGCGGGTGGTCAAATAGGGTCCCACCATCAGCAGTGGCAGCGTTCCCAGCACAAGCATGGTGAAGCCATCGCCACCCGGCAACAGGCAGAATGACGAGATGTACGAAGCCACGACGCCAAGCGCAAAGCCGCCAAGCGTGTTGGCCGTAACAGTGACGGGCGCGCTGGTGGTGGCTAGCAGGCCGCTGAATAGTGTTGCCAGCAACATGGCGGTGGTGGCCGATGGCCAATCCGTCGCCAGCCAGAACACGCTGAGACCCAGCATGGTGAAGAATGTGCGCGCCACTGCGATCAGCGGCGCCACATTGTCGTTGGACCGTTTAAAAGCTACATCCTCTATCTCGCCCTGCAGGTGTCCTTGTGTCTCGCGCAGCGTCGCTTCCAATGCCGCAAAGTCGCGAAGCTCGCCAGCGAAACGACGCAGCAGCGCGGCGCCGCTGTCGAACTGCAGCAGAAGGTCCGGATCCTGACGCAAGGTGGTGCGCAACTGCATCGCTAGTGACGAAAGCTGTGCTTCACAGGCGTCTAGGCGCGCAGCGAGTGGGCGAAGGGCAGGGGATGCTGTTGGCGCCAGCGCCTCACTGACCGGCGCATAAAGCTGGGTAAGCGCCCGTGCAGTACGGCGGTGATGATTGCGCTCCAGTCGATTGACCAGGTGATGCAGTGATTGGAAGCTGGTTGCGGCTGCCATGTAGCGCAGGTTCAACAACCGCATACGGCTGCTTCGCACGCGCGCCTGTGGATCCTCGAAGATCACAGAGGCGCGTAGATCCTCTAATTGCACGGCAGCACGCACACAGCGCAGATGTGCTTGTTCCAACTGCTCGCGGGGAACGCCACCGAGCAGACCTTCGCGCGCAAAGGCCATAAAGTCATCGAAATGTTCGCGCTCCGTACGCTGCAGCACGTCACGCAAACGCTCGGGCCAGACAACGTCGCTGACCAGTGCGGCAATCACAATGCCCAGCATGACCTCGCTGACGCGAAGCATGGCCGTGTCGAAGACACGGTAGGGGTCGCTAACTGACGGCAATGCCACGACAGCTGCCGTGTAGCCGGCCAACACGAACCCATAGGCCATGAAGTTGCGAAGGAGTACGGCACCGCCCGAGCAAAGACCTACCCACAGTGACAGACTGAACACGAACAGCTCGCGCTGCTGCGGAAACGCAGCCATCAGCAGAAGCGCGAACACGCTGCCAGCCACCGTGCCGATAGCGCGATAGAAGCTCTTGGCAATCACCATGCCGCGCTGCGGATGCATCACGATAGCGACGGTAATCATAGCCGTGGCCGGCTGTTGCAACTGAAATAGCATCGACAGCCAAGCGGTGAGATAAAACGCCAACAAGCACTTGAAGACGAAGATCCACGCCTGGCGCTCGCCAGCGAGAAACAAAGCCATACGGGAGTGTCGCCGCGTCGCACGGCCATCCATGGGCACCCAGTTCATCGTGTCCCTGCTGCTCGAGAGGTGTTGAATGGCGAAGCAGGGGTAGCAAAGCGAGCCATGCCGCACGGCGGTCGTGCGGCATGGGTGTGACACCCGTGTCGTGAGGGGTTGCGGCAGCAATCGGAGTGCCTTTGCCTAACGCGCTGCCGTAACGTTGTGCGTGCAAGCCGCCCCCGCCGTAGCGAGACGACGACCCGCATCAACCCTGGATCTGATAGGCCTCGATCTGGCTACGCGAGATGCCAATCAGCGCGAGCTTCTTCAGGTTGTCCACACGCTTGGGAAGCGTGGAAACCGGCGTCCTGGCGGGATCGAGCGGAGTGCGCGACGAGACCACCAGACGCGTGCCGTCGCAGATGGTCAAGGTCATGGCGGTCTTCGCACCGAGGTTAGCGGCCGAGTCCGGAATCGACGTACTGCAGTAGGCATCGCTTTGGGGCTTGGGACCCTGACCCAATTCCACAATGAGTCGCGGCGAGGCGAGGTTGGCAGCGCCTTCCGTCTTGCTGTTCGGAATGGCTTCGGCGATCTGTTGATTGGTGGCGTCAGGCAACGCGCCGCGCACTTCAATGGGGAGACTCGGCATGGCCTTCTTCCAGTGATCCACCGTGTCGTCCGAATTCGCCCAACGTGCATCGACGGTGGCATGACAACCCGCCAGCATCAGGGTGGCAGCAGCGAAGGCGAGGGTGGTCAATCGAGTATGAATGTGCATGGTGGCAAGTCTCTGAAGTGGCAGCGCGGGGCGCGCGTCAAGGACGCATCGCTCGGCGCGATGCGGTGGTAAGTGCGATCGAGTGGGCGTAGATACCCAGGCGGCCTGTGTCGCCGCGCGGTGCATCAGGTGGCTGTGGCGTGGCCTGGCCGGTGGCTTTAGCCGTGCGCGGAAACGTCAGAACGACGCGTCGGGCTGGTAGGGCGGTGCGAGCCGGGGATATCGAGTGTGCGGAAGTGCTGGCGTCGTGCGCTCAATGGAGCGCCATGGCCGTGTGGCGAATACGGGAGCAGTCATTGCTTGAAGGTGCGGGGATCAGCGAAGGGCGCCAGTGTTATGGATTCGTTCGCACCGATAAATCACTTGCAGCGCCCGTCACATGGTCCTGTCAGTCCCCAATGCGCGCGGCCTGAGGCTGAGACATCCATGCCGGGCGGTCAGGGAAGAGGGGCGATGGCCGAATCCCATGGCGCTCCAGCTCCCCAGCGCTCCACGAGAAAATCAATGAACGCGCGAGTCCGAGGCGTCAGGTGCCGTTTGCTCGGATAGACCAGGCGGATAGGGTCCGGTGGCGGGCGATACGCACGCAAGACTTCCACCAGCTTGCCGGTACGCAAATCGTCGCCGATCACGTAATTGGCCAAATGGGCAAGCCCGAATCCCGCGAGGGCGGATTCTCGGACAGCTTCGGAGTTGTCGATGTTTATTCGGCCAGGGCCTTCGTACAAAAAGGGACCATTTTCTGTTTGCAGCCGCCATGGCCGCGGCCGCTCGGCGTTGATGTACACGATGGTGTCGTGATCGGCCAGCTCCACAGGCGTCATTGGCGCACCGCGACTGGCCAGGTATTCCGGAGATGCGCAGACAATGAACTGCTGCCATGCCACCGTGCGTGTCAATATCAACGAGTCGTGTTTGGGCGGCCCGATGCGTAAGGCGATGTCGAAACCTTCCTCGATCAGATCCACGAAGCGGTCGGTAAACCATAGCTCCGCACGCAGCTCCGGCCATTGCTTCAGGTAATCGTGAATGACCGGCATGATGTGACGCTGACCAAAGGAGGGCGGCGTGATCAGTCGGAGCGTACCGGTGGGGCGGCTGCGACGCAGCGCCATGGTGGCATCTACATCTTCCAGCTCCTCCAGAATCTGTCGCCAACGCTCATAGACGACGCTGCCTTCGTCCGTCAGGCTCAGTTTGCGCGTCGTACGATGAAGCAGTCGCACGCCAAGCTGGCTTTCCAGGCGCGCGATGCTTTTGCCCACCGCAGAGCGCGTGAGTCCGAGCCCGGTGGCGGCGGCCGTAAAGCTGCCGGACCTTACGGCGGCCACAAATGCGGCGATATCGCCGAATCGATAGGGTTCCATGTGCGGGAGTCGTCGTTGTCGATGTGCGGCAGGCTTTGTCTACGAACAGCGGGTTTGCCAGTGCGCAGGGAACGCATGCAGGTGGATATCTGCCATGCGCTGACGCCTATCGTACTAGGGGCGACGGCGAATTGGCGTGCAACCCGCTGAACCAGCGCCTTGGCACTGGCAGGACAATCCACCGTCAATGCCCACGATCACCGCGCACTCAGTTCGGCACGATCGCGTGGACCTTTCCGTCAGAAGCCTGCACCACGGACATACCTCCGGCTATCGCCCCATAGTGCGCGCCATGAGCGGGATGACCTTCTACGGGACTGAAGACCCAGGCACCGGGGTACTTCTCGCGCATGCCGCGCAAACCAGTGGAGACCTCGGTTCCGGCAGGGTAGGTGATATCGCCGAGAACGATATCGCGCGCCAAGACCGCATCCTCCACGGCCATGACGTTACGCTGCCTATCCAGTCGTAAGGTTGGGTGCTGCAGCGGCAGGCCTTGCAGCTCGAAGACGCCATCATCGACGACATCGATGCGCCAGTAGTCATCGTCACGCAGGCCGTCACCATAGACCGTGTTGCTGCGAATAAGCCTTGACCCGTCGGGAATGGACGAGTGGGCCACGACGTTACCTGCTGCCAGATGGCACGAGTACAGCGTCTTGACTCGTGCGTCATGGCGCAGCACGACTTCCACAGGCTCACTCGTTCCGCAAGTCCAGCCATCGACAACCTGCGTGCTGGTGGTGGTGAGCTCCATGGCGGGAAGATAGGTGGGTGATGGCGCATCGTGCGGTGCCTCATCATCGTCCTCCGCGCGAACGCTTAGTGCGACCGCTGGTATGCCAAAGACGCTAACAGCATGCGGAAAATGCGCCTCTTCCATCGACGACGTGTCCTTGGCGTCACGGAGCGACAACTGCGTGCCTACGGGCATATCGACGCCATGCAAAGTGGTAGGGGTCGTCAGCGTAGGATGCAGCGCAGCCTGATCCTTGGCTATTTCACGGTCAATCCGCAGCCACACGACGGCCACGCAGACGAAGAACGAGCTCAACACGCACAGCACGGCGAGGATGCCGATCGATCGTCCACGACGCTTGCCGAACGATCGTCGGGCGGCGGGAACCAGGGCGAGCACGGCACCCCAGAGAACAACGGCCACCGCCGCAAGAAAAGAGAGCCCGAGGATAATGAAGAAAGCACCAGAGAAAATCGGAACGGGAATCATGGAGGTGCGGGTTACTCGCTGTGCTTGGTGGTGAAGTTTGCCAGGCACAGGATTCCGCTCGGCCGTTGGCCTGCTGGCGATCCGTGCCATCTCTATAGCCGATTCGCGAACGTTATGGTTGTCGCAAATCCATGGCCTATGTTGCCACGCTTTGCATCGCAGGATTTACGCTAACGAGCCTCGCAACCGTGGTTCGGATGAGGCACGGCGGTCGCCAATGCAAGGCTGAATTGCGCTGTTGAGATACCACGACGCGCTTTGCCATAGCGAAGCGCGCCACTGGCTGCTCAGATGTTTTCGCGCACCAGCTCCAGTACGTCGCCACCTCGTCCATGCAGAATGGCTCGCGTGGTGTACAACGCCATGCCCACTACGGGCTTGAGCTCGACAAAAGGCGGCTTCACCAACTCCAGCGGGCTCACTGGGACATTGAGAAGAGCAGGTCCTGGCTGCGCGAGCCACTCTTGCACCGCCGCCTCGAGCTCCGTTGCCTTGCTCACCGTCTTGCCCCACAGACCTATCGCTTCGGCTACCTTGCCGAAATCGGGATTCTTCAGGCGCGTAAAGGTGTCGAGCATGCCCTCCGACTTCTGCTCGATCTCGACGAAACCAAGCTTCCGGTTGTCAAAGACGGCGATCTTGACGGGTACGTTTTCCTGAATAACGGTGAGCAGCTCGCCAAGGAGCATGGACAGCCCGCCATCGCCGCAAAGCGCAATGACCTGCCGATCGGGTGCCGCTTTCTTCAAGCCAATCGTATTGGGCAGCGCCGTGGCCATGGTTCCATGCAGAAAACTGCCGAAAATCCTGCGTTTTCCGTTCGCTGTCGTATGCCTGACAGCCCAGACGATGGGCGTGCCGTCGTCACCGGAAAAGAGGGCATCGTCATCCGCATAACGATCGATGACCGACGTGAGGTACGACCCAGGAATAGTGTCGTCGTGGCCAGGCACCAAATGGCTTTTCCAGGAGGCCATCGCCTTGGCGAATCGCTCCACATACTCTCGTTGAAACGACGCATCATCTCGTTGTTTCAGATGCGGAAGCAGGGCTCGCAAGGTCGGCCGAATGTCGCCTACAGCGCCGATGGTCACATGATGGCGTCGCCCGAGATGGGTGGGGTTAATGTCAATCTGCACGATTTTCGCATGGTCCGGATAAAACTGACGCCATGCGAAGTCAGCGCCCAGCAACAGCAACGTGTCGCAATCCAGGATCGCCTTGTAGCCCGCCTCGCTGCCGAGCAGCCCGGTCATGCCCACGTTGTACGGATTGTCGTGCTCAAGAAAGCTCTTTGCCCGCGAGGTATGGGCAACGGGCGCTTTGATCTTCTCAGCCACTTGCTTGATCTCATCCAACGCGTCTTCGCAACCGCTACCCGCGTAGATCGTGATCTTCTTGCCGCTGTTGAGGATGCTTGCGATTTCGTCGAGCTCCCCGTCGTTCGGTGTCACCACGGGTTTGGCGTGGTGGACGCGATAGGGGAAATCCTCGTGAACTTCGCCATGCGAGATATCCACGGGAACGATCAGTACGGCGACACCTTGCTTATTGAGCGCAGCCTGACACGCCATCACAGCCTTCTTTCGCGCCTGTTCAGGCGTAAAGATCATGTCGCAGAACACGCTGCAATCCTTGAAGACCGCCTTGAAATCGACCTCTTGTATGGATTCGAAACCCAAGTCGCTCATCATGATCTGACTGGCGATAAGGATGACCGGGGCGCGATTGCGATTGGCTTCGTACAGCCCGTTGATGAAATGCAGGCTGCCAGGTCCGCAGCTCCCCGCGCATGCCGTCAGGCTGTTGGTCAGTTGCGCTTCGGCGCCGGCAGCAAACGCGGCAGCCTCTTCATGGCGCACATGCACCCAGGCAATGGGGCTGCGCTCCAGGTGCTCCGCGAACAGATTCAGAGTGTCACCCACGATGCCGTAGCAACGCTTCACGCCAGCTTGTTCAAGGACTTCGACCAGTATCTCGGCAACTTTCTTGCTCATGGCGTTCTCCGCGAGTAGATACCAAGTAGGGCGCTCCGTTCTCGATAGGTTGGGCTCGTCCGTGCCGTGTGTAATGGTGACGGTGACCAACGCGTGTACGCTTCCCGACCTCCTGGCGCACAAGATGGAGCTGAAGCCTCATGGCCTCGGGCCATCTCTCCCACAGGGCGTGGTCTTTGTGGGCAAGAGTGCATGTAGGCCCGCGGCGAATGGATTTGAATCCATCGCTGAGCCCAAGACGCCTCCTTCTGCGGGTCGGTACTGAAACAAGTAGCCGCTAACGCTATCGAGCTGCCCGTGATGATCTAGAGAACGATTCTCCGGGCGCCCAATTCAACCGTCCCGCAGAGCCATGCAGCCAATCAAAATGTCCGCTATGGGCGGGGTCGCAGAGTCGCTCCATACAAATGCGGCAAAGACAACAACGGCCCACCGTGCCTCCGCTTTGGACGTACGCAGCGCAAAGCTTGAACAGCGCGGAAAATAGGGGCAGGGCTGCCAGCTTCACTGGTGCGGTGACGCAGAGGTGTCCCGCCGCATAAATGGAGTCATTCAGGACGAGTGTCCTACGACGGGAAACCACAACGTGAAGCAGGTGAGGCCGTCTGGCTCGCTTTGTGCGGTAACACGCCCGCCATGGAGCTCCATGATGCTTTTGACGATCGATAGGCCGAGCCCGGCGGAATGCGCCGAATCGTTCCGCGAGCGGTCGGCACGATAGAAGCGGTCGAACAACTTGTCGAGGTGTTCGGGCGCAATGCCCTGACCGGGGTTTTCGACCACCACGCGCACCATGCCCTGCGCTTGTTCGGCCAGCAGGAGGATCACCCCGTGAGGCGGCGTGTAGCGCAGCGCATTGGACAACAGGTTGCTGACGGCGCGGCGGAACAGGTCGCGATCCGCAATGAGCCGGGCTGCGCCGGCAATACGAATATCGACCTCCATGTCCGCGGCCACGCCTTCGAAGTAATCGGCGACGCGCTGGAGTTCCTCACCGACATCGAAGTGCGTGCGCTGCAGCGCGAACTGCGGGCTGTCTGCGCGGGCAAGAAACAGCACGTTCTCGATCATGCGGCTGACGCGATCGCATTCTTCGATATTCGAACCAAGCAAAGCCCTGTATTCCGCCCCCGAGCGGGGGCGAGTGAGGGCGACTTCATTGGTGCCGCGGAGGTTACCTATCGGGGTGCGCAGGTCGTGGGCGAGATCCACAGTGAATCGCCAGACTCTCGAGAAGCCCTCGTCCAGTCGGGAAAGCATGTCGTTCAGGGCCGCGGCCAGCGCGTGCAATTCAGGTGGCGCGTTGTTCGGCGATAAACGTGTGCTCAAGCTGTGCGCGGAAATGGTGGCCGCCTGTGAGGCCATGGTTTTCAGTGGTCGTAACGCCTGTCGCACCAGGATGTAACCCAGCAGGATGGCGATGACCCACCCGGTCAGAAGGCGGTACACCATGTCGCGCTGATAGTGGCGCAGCAGCAATTCGCGGTCAGCGAGGGAGCGGGCGACGATGATAGTCACGTGCGTACCGTCCTGCAGTGTTCCCTGTGCCGCCACGCCGCGCACAACATGGCCTTGTGCATCGCTCCATGATTCGAGCATGCCCGGCACGATGCGTTGGCCGGGGGCAACGGCATGCTCGATGGTGAGCTGGAGGTGCAGCGGGTTGTGGTCAACCAGCGTTCGCCCGCCGTCGTCGACGATATGCAGCGCGTTGCTGGCATCGCCAAGCACGCTGATCACCAGGCGGTCCTGGTGCGCCACAAGATCGGGCAGCGTGCCGAATTCGCCAACCAGGCGACGCAGGTGGCGCGCTGACAGCACCAGATTGGTTTCGTCTTGCTCGACGATGCGCCGCGACGCGGCATTGAACAGCAGGAGGCCGACCAGAGTGAAGCTCGCAGCCGTCACCAGCGCAAAGATCAGGGTGAGTCTCGCGGTAAGCGAAAGGGGGCGCATCAGCCGTCCTCGCGCTCTTCGTCCAGCACATAGCCCATGCCGCGCACGGTGTGGATGAGCTTGACCTCGTAGCCATCGTCGACCTTCACTCGCAAGCGTCGGATGGCCACTTCGACCACGTTGGTGTCGCTGTCGAAGTTCATGTCCCAGACGTAGGACGCGATCTGGGCGCGGCTGAGCACCTCTCCGCGTCGCCTTGCCAATAGTTGAAGCAGGGAGAATTCACGTGGCGTCAGGTCAATGCGTTGGCCGTTGCGGCGCACGCGGCGGCGCACGGCATCGATCTCCAGGTCGCCGATGTGCATGTGTTCGATATCCCGCGGCGGACCGCGGCGGAGCAGGGTGCGGATGCGCGCCAGCAGTTCGACAAAGGCAAAGGGCTTGACCAGATAGTCGTCACCGCCCAGTTCCAGGCCCCGCACGCGTTCTTCCAGTTCATCCACGGCCGTGAGCAGAAGAACGGGCACGTCCTTCTTGGCGCGCAGGCGCCGCAGGATCTCCCAGCCGTCCATGCCCGGCAGCATGACATCGAGCACGAGGAGGTCGTAATCCTCTTCCAGGGCCTGGTGGAGACCGTCGACACCGTTCGCGATGACATCCACGGTGAAGCCGGATTCCTCGAGCCCTTTCTTTAGGTACTCGCCGGCCTTCTTCTCGTCTTCGATCACCAGTAGGCGCATGGGGCCTCCCGCATTGCCTGGGCCAGATCATAGCCGCAAGGCCCCGTGGAGCATGATTACAGAATCGTCAGGAACCTGTCAGGGCGCGGCAAGCGCCCGGGCCGTAGCTTTTCGCCCGACCTGTCTGGTGGTGGCGAGGTGTGTCATGTGGATCGTTCAACTGGCGCTTCGGCGGCCCTATACCTTCATCGTGGTGGCCTTGCTGCTGGCCGTTCTGGGCCCTCTGATGGTGTTGCGCACGCCGACCGACATCTTCCCCAACATCAATATCCCGGTGCTCAGCATCGTATGGTCGTACAACGGCTTCTCGGCCGACGACATGGCCAATCGCATCACCACGCCCTATGAGCGTGCGCTGACCTCGGACGTGGACAACATCGAGCACGTGGAGTCGCAGACCGTCAACGGCATCGCCGTCATCAAGGTCTATTTTCACGAAGGCGCGGACATCAACCGCGCGATTGCCGAGGCCTCCGCCAATGCCCAGTCGATCCTTCGGGTGCTGCCGCCGGGAACGCTGCCGCCGCTGGTGATTTCATACAACGCCTCGACGGTGCCGATTCTCCAGCTGGCGTTGTCCAGCCACACGCTGCCGGAGCAGCAGCTATACGACCTCGGCAACAACTTCATCCGCACGCAGTTGGCAACGGTGCAGGGCGCGGCGATTCCGCTGCCGTTCGGCGGCAAAGTGCGCCAGATCATGGTGTACATCGACCCCAAGGCGCTGCAGGCGCACGGCCTGTCGCCGCTGGATGTCGTCAATGCGGTCAACGCGCAGAACCTGATCCTGCCAGGCGGCACGGCCAAGATCGGTGCGCTGGAGTACAACGTCAACCTCAATGCCAGCCCGACCACAGTGGCTGCGCTGAACCTGATGCCGGTCAAGGCCACCGACGGTGGCGTGACCTACCTGCGCGACGTCGCCACGGTGCGCGACGGTTACGCGCCGCAGACCAATATCGTCCGCGTGGACGGCACGCGCTCGGCGTTGCTGCAGGTGGAAAAGTCGGGCGATGCCTCGACGCTGGACATCATCAGCAGCGTCAAGAGTCTGCTGCCGCACATCGCTGCAGGGCTACCCAAGGCGCTGGACATCAAGCCCGTGTCGGACCAGTCGGTCTTCGTGAGCTCGGCGGTGCAGGGCGTGGTGCGCGAGGGCGTGATCGCGGCGGGCCTGACGGCGGTGATGATCCTGCTGTTCCTTGGCAGCTGGCGATCCACCCTGATTATCGCCATCACTATTCCTCTGTCCGTGATCACCTCGCTGATGGTGCTGTCCATGCTGGGGCAGACGATCAACATCATGACGCTGGGCGGACTGGCGCTGGCCGTCGGCATCCTGGTGGACGATGCCACGGTAGCCATCGAGGCCATCAGCCATCACCGCGACCTCGGCAAGGACCTGAAGGAGGCCATCCTTGACGCTTCAGGCCAGATCGCCGTGCCGACCCTGGTTTCCACGCTGTCGATCTGCATCGTCTTCCTGCCGATGTTCCTGCTGTCCGGCGTGGCGCGCTATCTGTTCGTGCCGCTGGCAGAGGCCGTGGTGTTTGCCATGCTGGCCTCGTACTTCTTCTCGCGCACGCTGATCCCGACTCTAGCGATGTATATCCTCAAGAACGAGCGTGCAGCCACTCCGGGCGGCAGCACGCGCTGGCAGGGCATCGGCCGCTTTCAGCAGCGGTTTGATCGTGGCTTCGAACGGCTGCATGGCCGCTATCAGCTCGCGTTGCGGAGCTTGCTTGCACGTCCGCGTCGCATGGCCGTCTTCTTCGCGCTGGCCTGCGCTGGCTCGCTATCGCTGGTGCCGTTGCTGGGGCAGGACTTTTTCCCGACCTCCGACACCGGCGAGATCCGCCTGCACATGCGTGCGAAGACAGGTACGCGCATCGAGCAGACTGCCCGCCTGGTGGACCTGGTGGAGCAGCGCGTGCGTTCGGTCATTCCGGCGGCCGAATTGTCCGGCGTGCTCGACAACATCGGCCTGCCGGTGAGCGGCATCAATATGACCTATGACTCCTCCTTGCCCGTCGGCTCGGCGGATGCCGACATCCTGATCACGCTGAAAGCCGACCATCGCCCGACCGAGAGTTACGTCACCGCGCTCCGCCTCCAGCTGAATCACGATTTCCCAGGCGTGACGTTCTCCTTCCTTCCTGCCGACATCATCAGTCAGACGCTCGACTTCGGTCTGCCGTCGCCCATCGACGTGCAGGTGGTGGGCAATGACAAGGCGGGCAACCGCAAGGTGGCGGAGCAGTTGTTGGCCGCACTGCGCCATGTGGATGGCCTGGTGGATCCACGCATCCAGCAGCCCGACGACGCGCCTTCGATCAACGTGGACGTCGATCGCACCAAGGCGATCCAGGCGGGCTTCCAGCAGCGGACCATCGCGCAGGACTTGCTGATCGCACTGTCCGGTAGCTCGCAGACCTCGGCCAACTTCTGGCTGAACCCCAAAAATGGCGTGAGTTATCCGCTCGCCACAGAGGCTCCGCAGTACGACATCGACTCGCTGCAGGCGCTGAACAATATCCCGCTGTCGACGAGCGGCGCCGGCGCCGCGCAGGGAGTTACACCCATCCTCGGTTCACTGAGCACGCTGAGTCGCGCCACGCAGGACGCCGTGGTGTCCCACTACAACGTCCAGCCCGTGATCGACATCTTCGCTGGTGTGCAGGGGCGTGACCTGGGTGCTGTCGCGGCCGACGTCGATCAGTTGGTATCGAAGGCGCGAGCCTCGCTACCTGCCGGGTCGAGCCTGGTGGTGCGCGGCGAAGTGCAGACCATGCACGCGTCATTCCAGGGCTTGATGCTCGGACTGATCCTGGCGGTGCTGCTCGTGTACGCGCTGATGGTCATCAACTTCCAGTCCTGGATCGACCCGCTCATCATCATCAGCGGCCTGCCAGGCGCCATGGCGGGCATGGCATGGATGCTGTTCGTGACGCGCACGACGATCAGCGTGCCAGCCCTGACTGGCGCCATCATGTGCATCGGCATTGCCACGGCCAACAGCATCCTGGTGGTGAGCTTTGCGCGCGATCGCCTGGTTGAGGGCGCTTCGCCGATGCGCGCTGCCTTCGATGCCGGCAAGACTCGCTTCCGCCCCGTACTGATGACTGCGCTGGCCATGCTGATTGGCATGCTGCCCATGGCGCTTGGTCTGGGCGATGGCGGCGAGCAAAACGCGCCACTGGGGCGCGCCGTGATCGGCGGCTTGCTGTTCGGCACGCTGGCGACCCTGGTCTTCGTTCCGGTGGTGTTCTCGGCCACCCACGCGTGGCTTGCCCGTCGAGCGCCCCGTGCGGTTGCGCTCATTCCTTCTCAAGATCCAGTGTCCTGACGGAGAGTCGTCATGTCCTTCTTCCATCCCATGCCGGGCAAGTCATCCAAGCGCCTCGCGCTTGCCATCCCCGTCGCTGTTGCCGCTACTGCGCTGACTATTGGCGGTCTGCCGCGACTCTCCGCACGCACTCTCGTCGCCCGGCAGACGGATGCGCTAAGCGTGCCCACAGTGGCGACCGTGACGCCTGAAAGCGCGTCCGGTCACGGCACGCTGGTTGTGCCGGGTGACATCGAGGCGTTCCAGGAAGCCAACATCTATGCCCGGACCAGCGGTTACCTCGGGCAGTGGTTCTTCGACATCGGCTCGCACGTCCACAAGGGTGACTTGCTGGCCAGGATCGACGCGCCGGAAGTCGATGCGCAGCTGGCTCAGGCTCAGGCGGATGCGTCGACGGCGTCCGCGAACTACCAGATCGCCAGGGTGACGGCGGCACGCTGGCAGGAGATGTTGAAGAGCAATGCCGTCTCGCAGCAGTCCAGCGAGGAGAATGTGAGCGCCATGAAGGCGAAGCAAGCCACGCTGGCCGCCGCGCAGGCAAACGTCAACCGGCTGCAGCAGCTGCAGTCGTTCGAGAAGGTCTACGCGCCGTTCGATGGCACGCTCACGGTGCGCAACGTTGACGTGGGTGCCCTGATCGACGCGGGCAACGGCGGCGCGCCGGCGGCGCTCTTTCGGCTCGTCGAAACGGACCGCATGCGGGTCTTCGTGAACGTGCCGCAGGCTGATGCTGCCGCGGTCGCGATCGGTGCGCCTGCGACACTGGCTTTGCCACAGTATCCTGGCCGCACCTTCACCGGCTTGGTGGCGCGCACGTCGGGCGCCATCGATCCGGTCAGTCGCACGCTACGCGTCGAAGTGGACCTGGCCAACCCGGATGGCGCGCTACTCCCTGGCGCCTTTGCACAGGTAAGCCTGTCCTTGAGCGCCGATGCTGGGCAGATGTCGCTGCCTGCGAATGCGCTGCTATTCCGTCCGTCGGGCGTGCAGGTGGCGACCGTCGATGGCAAAGATCAGGTCCGGTTGGTACCCGTCACGCTGGGGCGTGACCTTGGTGCGCGCGTAGAAATTCGCGCAGGGCTGCATGGCGACGAGAAGGTCATCGTCAATCCCGGTGACGCCATCGCCGATGGCCAGCGCGTGCAGATCAATGCCCATCCTGTGAATGCGACTTGAGGCCAGAGGGCAGGGTCATGCAAACAACGTCTACTTCCCGGCTTGCGCGTGGATTGGCCATCGTGGCCGGACTCACGCTGATGGCCGGCTGCTCGACCGGGCCCGCCTATGTGCGGCCCTCGATCAACGTTCCCGGCCAATTCAAGGAGGCCGATCGCTTGGCACCCGGCTGGAAGCCAGCCCAACCGGCGGATGCTTCGATCCGTGGCCCGTGGTGGCAACGGTTCGGCGACCCGACCTTGAACGGGCTCGAGGAGCGCGTCGACACGGGCAACCAGGATATCGCCAAGGCTGTGGCGACCTTGCAACAAGCCAAGGCCCAGGCGGGCGTGGCGCGATCGGCCTACTACCCGACAGTGACCGCGGGCGTGGCGGCCAATCGCAACCACACCTCGCAGAATGTCGTCGGGCGCTCGTTGGCCGGAAAAACCGTATCGGACTTCAGTGGCGGACTGGATGTGTCATGGGAGCCGGACCTGTTCGGGAAGATCAGCCACCAGGTGGATGCCGCGACCGCGCGCTACCAGGCCAGCAACGCTGATCTGGCGTCGGTGCGTCTGGCCATGCATGCGGAGCTGGCGATGGATTACGTCGACCTGCGCAATGCGGACGCACAGGCCGCGTTGCTGCAACAGACGGTAGAGGACTATCGCCGCGCCCGCGATCTGGTGCAGGTGCGCGTCAATGGCGGCATTGCCTCCCAATCGGATCTCGCGGAAGCGGACACCCAGCTACAGGTTGCGCACGCGCAGTGGGTCGATCTCGGTGAAAGTCGCGCGCACTACGAGCACGCCATCGCAACGCTGGTTGGTGTGGCCCCATCGGCGCTGGACTTGCCCGCATCGGTGTCACCCATGGCGTTGCCCACCTTGCCCGTGGGCGTGCCTTCAGAGCTGCTGCAGCGCCGCCCTGACATCGCCGCCGCGGAACGGCGCGTTGCCGCGTCCAATGCGGACGTAGGGGAGGCGACATCCGCGTTCTTCCCCGACATGATCCTGTCCGCCTCAGGCGGCTTCGAGGCGTCGAACTTTGCGCAATGGGCTTCTCTACCCAGCCGATTCTGGGCGATCGGGCCCGCATTGGTCGGCACGATCTTCGATGGCGGCCACCGCAAGCATCAGCTGCAGGCGGCGCAGGCCAAGGAGGATGCCGCCTCCGCTGACTATCGGCAGACCGTACTGACGGCCTTCCAGGACGTTGAAGACAATCTGGCGTCACTGCGCGTGCTGCACGATGAGGCAAGCGTCCAGCTGCGTGCCGTTGACGCTTCACATCAGGCGGAAATGCTCGCCATGACCCGTTACAAAGCGGGCGCCACCGACTATCTGGAGGTCGTGACGACGCAGGGCACCAGCCTCGCGCAACGCCGTGCTTATGACGACCTCACGCGGCGGCAGCTGGAAAGCAGCATTCGCCTGATCAAGGGTCTGGGCGGTGGATGGGAGGGCGGCCATGCCCAGGCTGACGTCAGCGCCAGCGTGCAGTCGTCAGAACCGTAATTGTGAGATGAAGGCGCGCCCTGCAGGTCCGGGCAACGCGTCCTTGCGATAGACGATGTGCATGGGCAGCGCCGCGTCGCGAGCGACGCCTTCAACCTTGAGCCTCACCAAGGTTCCCGCGTCGATATCCTTCTTGACCATATGCAAGGGCATGTGTCCCCAGCCGAGTCCCGCAACCAGAAACGCATGCTTCGCCCCGAGGTCAGCAAGGCGCCATGTCAGTGGTGAAAGCACGCCAAAGGTTCGTCCCTCTGACAGCGGGGTGCGATCGGTCAATATCAGTTGCACCTGCTTTTCGACGAGCTTCTTGCTGATGACGCCTTTGTGCTTCGCCAGCGGATGAGATGGCGCCACCACGGTGACCATGGAAAGGTCGATCAGTGGCTCCGATGCGAGCTCGTCGGGTATCACCGGCAGCGAGCCCACAATGCCGATGCGGCACACGCCGTCGATCACCGGCCGTATCACGCCGCCCAGCGCCTCGACGTAAACACGCAGTGGTGTATGGGGGAAAAACTCCCGGCAGTGGCCTGCGGCACGCGTGAGTCCTTCCATGGGATACATCACGTCGACCGCCACGGAGAGTTCGGGCTCCAGCCCCTCCTTCATCGAACGGGCACGCGCCTTGAAGCCATCCATGTGATCGGCCACGCCGCGTGCTTCGGTCAGCAGCGCCACGCCCGCTTCGGTGAGCTTGGGGTAGCGCTCGCTGCGATCGAACAACGTGACACCCAATTGCGCTTCGAGATTCAGCAGCGTCTGGCTCACCACCGATTGCGCGCGCCGCAGTTTGCGGCCCGCGGCGGAAAAGCTGCCTTCTTCTGCGGCGGCAATAAAGGTGCGGAGCTGGTCCAGCGTGACGGCGTCGAGCATATATCGTCCAAAACGATGGATTGAATCGAAATATATAGGCTATTCGGATGCATGGGCAAGGCCTAGCCTTTATCCATCGCAGACGAGGACGCACTCATGAACGCCGTAGTTTCCTTCCCCCAGCACGAGCAGTTCGACGAAGCAGTCGCCCATCCCCGCAAGATCCGCACTGTCACCACCGGCTATCACCATGGTCCCATCACCCGCCTGGTCAGCCCCTCCGACCTGGGCCAGTGGATCAAGCCCTTCGTCTTTCTGGATGGCGGCGCGCTGCCGCCCTCCGACGTGCCGATGTTCGGTATCCATCCGCACTCGGGCATCGCCACGCTGACCGCTGTGCTTTCCGGCAGCGTTGCGTACGAGGACACCACGGGCAAACAGGGCGAAGTACGCACGGGTGGGCTGGAGTGGATGCGAGCGGGCGGTGGTGTTTGGCATGACGGCCATGTCCTCGGCAACACGCCCGTGGAGTTCTTCCAGCTCTGGGTGACGCTTCCGCCGGACCAGGAAAACGGCATGGCGGAAAGCCAGAACATCGCACCGGAAGAGGTGCCGGTCGTCGGGCCCGCACGCGTACTTCTCGGGCACTATCAAAGGGCACATAGCCCCATTCGGGCGCCTGCTGGCATCACTTATCTGCATGTGCGCCTGAAGGCGGGCGAGCGCTGGCGCTTTCAGCCGAATCCGAACGAGACGGTGGCCTGGATGGCTTTGCACAAGGGGTCGACCAGCGTTCCCGAGAGCCTCAAGGCAGGCGACCTGGCCATCTTTGAAGAAGTCGAGCAGCCGATCGACGTCGTCGCGGAACAGGATCTGTCCTTCGTGCTCGGCACCGCCGTAAAGCATCCGTATCCCTTGGTGCTGGGCAAGTACTCCGTCCACACCAACGCTCGCGCGCTCGCCCAAGGCGAGGCGGAGATCGCACGTATCGGCCAGCGGCTGCGCGCTGCCGGCCGCCTGAAGTAAATCCCGATTGTTCGTCTGTATGACCCATCCCTTCCAAACGGAGTATCCATCATGAGCACCAAGATCGAAACTGCGGCTTACGCCTCGTCCATCGATAACGCAAAAGCCCCGTCAAGCATCACCCTCAAGAGCACCACCGAACTGCTTGGCCGCGTACTGATCGCCGGTTTGTTCCTGCTTTCGGGCATGGGCAAGATCACCGCCTACACGGCTACCGCTGGTTACATGGCGTCCGTCGGCGTACCTGGCGGCGTGCTTCCGCTGGTGATTGCCACCGAAGTGCTGGGTTCCCTCGCCATCATTCTCGGCTGGAAAACCCGCATCGTTTCGTTCCTGTTGGCCGGCTTTACCTTGCTGACCGGCATCCTGTTCCACACCAACTTCGCGGATCAGATGCAGATGATCATGTTCATGAAGAACGTGTCGATTACTGGCGCCTTCCTCCTGCTTACCGTCAACGGTGCAGGTCCGCTCAGCCTCGACAGCAAGTCTCGCTAATCCCTCTCTCTCATTCCAACGTTCATCCCTTTGGAGATATCTCATGAGCTACGCCATCATCGGTTCAGGCGCCATCGGCGGTGCCCTCGCCAAGCAATTTGCCCGCAGCAAGATCAAGGCCGTCGTTGCCAATCGCCGCGGACCCGCCTCGCTGAAAGGCGAACTGCAAGCCTTCGAGCCCACGGTAAGCGCCGCGGCGATCTCTGATGCACTGAATGCCGACGTGATCATTCTTGCCACTCCGTTTGGGGCGACGAGTGATGTCGCTCAGCTGCGCAACGATTGGTCCGGAAAAATTGTGGTGGATGCCACCAATGCGATTGAGTTTCCCGCGTTCAAGCCCATGGATCTTGGTGGGCGGCCCTCCAGTCAGGTGCTGTCGGCGCAGTTCAAGGGCGCCAAGGTGGTAAAGGCGTTCAATACGCTACCGGCAGCCGTGCTCGCCGACGAGCCGCGGCAGGGCAAGAGCAGTCGCACCCTCTTCGTTTCGGGCGATCACGCCGATGCCAACGAGAAGATCGCATCGCTCGTCACTTCGCTTGGCTTCTATCCCATCACCCTGGGAAGTCTTGGCGAGGGCGGCTTGCTGCAACAGTTCGGCGGCCCGTTGGTGCTGCACAGCCTTATCCATGAATCGCTGTGAGTGAGTAGGCCATGAATAGATCGGTGAGAACCCATGAAGGCAGGACCGCACTGGTAACCGGTGCAGGGCAGGGCATCGGGCAGGCCATCGCGCTGGCCCTGACCAAACGGGGCGCGCGAGTGATCGCCACCGATCTCACCGCCCCGGAGGCGACTGTCAGCAAGATCGGAAAGAACGCCTTTGCCTTGCCGCTCGACGTGACGCGGGAAGAGGACTGGCGTTCGGTACTCCTTCAGAGCCAAGACATCGGTGACGTCGATATTGTCGTGAACAATGCCGGTTACTTTCCCAATCGGCTTATCGATGAGCTGGATCTGCCAACGTGGCGAAAGACGATGGCCACGAACCTCGACTCGCACTTTCTTAGCGCGAAGTACTTCCTGCCAGGGATGAGGAAGAACAAGTGGGGCCGCTTTGTCGGTATCTCGTCGAACATGGTTGGTCTCGCCATACCCGGCATGAGTCACTACATCGCGTCAAAGATGGCCATCATCGGATTCATGCGCGGCTTGGCCAACGATGTCGCGGGCGACGGTGTTACCGCCAACGCATTATTGCCCGGGCTCTTAAATACGCTGGCCACCGCCTCGCAATCCGAAGAACAGAAGCGCTCCACCTGGGAGCAGCAGGCGATCAAGCGATTGGGCGAGCCCGACGACATCACTGGCGCCGTGCTGTTCCTGACCAGCGACGACGCGGCCTTTATGACCGGACAAGCCATCGTCGTCGACGGCGGACAGTATCGGATCGGCTGACTCCCAAGCCTCAACGATCTGTTGTACGAAATATAGCCTCGATCACGTTCGCTTGCGCCGTGTCCTCGACTACATCGCGGCGAATATTGAGGGAGACATCACGCTCGCAGACCTTGCGGGAATCGCGGGTTACAGCATCTTCCATTTCGCACGGAAATTTGCACTCGCGATGAGTGTATCGCCGCATCGCTACATAAGTCGAACGCGGCTGGAGAACGCGATGGCGCAACTGGCTGCAGGAAACCTTTCGCTAGCAGAGATAGCGCTCAATGCGCAGTTCTCCTCGCAGGCCAGCTTCACACGCGCGTTTCATCGAGCCACCGGCATGACGCCGGGCGAATATCAGCGCCGTCGGCGTTAACAGGCGAAGCCAGCCCATATTCGACAGCAAGGCCCAACCGTTAGCCGGTGACTGCAGCCAATAGCTTTGAGCCCGATAAGTTATTGAAATTGCCGTATACGCAGGCCAAGTTTCTTTAGGCATAGCCGTTAATGGGCGGAAAGAAACTTGGGCCATCCATGGAATTAGCCAAGGATCCCGTACCACTTAGTTGGGCCGTACAAGAGAAGTGGCAGCGCCACCCCTTGTAACTTTGCCCCCGGACGCAACGAAGTATCTGAGGCAGGCACACACTGGGCGCTGCTGACGTGCGACCGACTTGGAGGGCAGCATGGCCATGATTACTCGGGTATTACTGAAGTTGCTTGTCGGCACCTTCGGGCTAGGGGGCTTCGCTGCCCTAAGCCACGCACAGGACAAGCCACCAACGCAACAACGTCCACTGGTAGTCGTCGAGCTGTTTCAGAGCCAAGGTTGTTCGTCATGCCCACCCGCGCAGGACAACCTCAATGCCATTGCAGGCAAGCCAGGGATTCTTGCGCTGTCCTTCGCCGTGACCTACTGGGACGACCTCGGCTGGAAGGATACTTTCGCCAGGGATGCCTATACAAAAAGGCAGTGGGACTACGCGCACAACAAGAAGCACGATAACGTCTGGACGCCGCAGATCTATATCAACGGTCAGGTCGATCTGGTGGGAACGAATCGCCGTCAACTCGACGAGGCCATTGATCATGCCTCCAGCCATGGCCCCTCCATGAGCTGGGACAAAGGCCAACTTGCAATAGGCGCGGGACAGGCGTCGTCCCCAAGCGACGTGTGGCTAGTGCGTTATGACCCTCGTGCGGTCAGTGTCCATATTGGTGCCGGGGAGAACAGTGGCCGTACGCTGCTTCATCGAAATGTCGTGCACGAGCTCGTTCACTTGGGGACATGGAACGGAGCACCGCTCTCGTTCGCTTTGCCGCCCACTTCGTCGCCAGGTTTGTCAACCGCCGCGCTGGTGCAGACTCCCAAAGGAGGGGACATTCTCGCGGCATCCGAGGAGCCGTCCAAGCCATAACTTAATCACCGGCAGCGGTGAGCAGGTGACGATATGTCTGCCACGCTACAGCATAAAATGAGCAAGCCAGAAGACGCCCTTTGGGAGGCCTTTGAGCGACTCGGTCAAATGCCATCATTAGCCATCGACCAGCGAGACCGTGTTTGGTGGTGGGAGCAGCTCTACTCGACGATGGAAGGGCGCGGCCTGACCGAGCTGAGCCGTGGGCGGGGCGCGTGGGAATCTCCCTGAAGCACGGGGTGCCCTTTAGGATTCGCAGCCCAGGCCCCGCCGTAGGAGTTGCAGCATGCCCACTCGTCAACTAGTGAGGCTAATACTAGACCTCTGGAATCAGAACTGCGTTGCCGCTCCTACTTGATATGTTCTGCCGCCCGTTGGAGTGAAGGAATCACATCTTCTATGCGACAGAAGCCATCCTCGCTCTTCGGGCAAGCCGTCGGGTTCAGAACCAAGGACGTTGGCTTGTCCGTGCTATCGGTGCGCAACTGCGTCAGGGTCTGAGCCTGGTAGATGACTCGAACATAACGTTGCCCTGAGGTCGGGCGATGCCATACCTCGATACCGAGAGCCCCGCCAATCGGCGGGTCGTCCTGGCCGTAACTTGGCATCTTGAAGTGCATGCCCAGCACGCTGGCGAGCGCGACAATATTGTTGTCGCTTCCCACCATGACACTCAGGCGAGGAGCGTTCGTATCTTGCAAGAGCGAAAGGATACGCTTGCTCATGAGTGACGCGACACGTTCCGACATGTAGCTGGGACGTGCGTATACGTCGAAAAGAAGCGCATGTAGACGGGATAGATCCTCGAGCCTGGACGGGTCGGTGCGCCCCCAGCCGACATCGTCCGGCGATCGCCCCTCTGCATACGCCATGAGGATGACTTCAGCGGTACCGGAAGTCGTTGCAATAGGACCGGTCAGCACCATGTGGCTTTGGTCAGGGGAGGTTCTCAGGCTTCCGTGCCATGTGCTGGAGTCGCACAGGGGCTGCGTCCCACCGGGTTCGCAACCCAGTACCGACGCCATGGTTGCCAACTCCTTCCCATGTGGTGCGGTCAATGCGTCCGGGCCGCCTGTCTGAGATTGAATGGATGCCACGGCTTCCCCGGTATTCCAGGCTACCGCCTTGGCTTCGATGGGGTGGAACAGTGGGTCGTCAGTGCCTTGGGGAAGGTGCCCGATGGCGATAGGGCACCCTGGAGCGAAACCCTGCGCAAGCGCCTTGGCGCTTGCGATTGTGCGCTGGTCCGTGTTGGCCCAAAACCAGATGCTGGATGGAGCGGGGCATCCTTTCGCCGGGAACAGACCCGCATGGCTTAGGCGCTCACGGTCGTAGGCACCCATGTGCTCGGCCCCTTTGGCGCCGTGCGTGGTCAATTCACTGGGAGCTTGCGACCAGGTGGGCCAAGGCTTTCCATTGACCTCGTTGGCCTGAATTTCGCCCGGCAGGGGCGTGCGCACCCCATGCCTGTAAAGAAGGATGACGCGCTCCAGTTGCATATCGTCGCTGGCCACCGCCGCGACGGATGCGAACGCCATCCAGGCTGACAAGATCAGAACCGAGATGGCGCGGCGAGAGATTGGGTGGCTCTTCATCTATGCGAGTCCATGCGACGTTTGATTGCTACCGAAAGAACCGAACGCGTACACCGACCATGCAGGTTTGCTGCACGATCGGTGCATCATCAGGGAGCGTTAGAACGTATAGCTTAGGTTGACCATGTACACGCGCCCCGTATCCACGTAAGCACCATCCGCACCTGGGTCATAGGCCAGGTAGCGCTTCGACTTGCCTTCCGTCTCATAGAAGGTCGCTTCGTTGAGCAGGTTCCTCACGGAAACACCGACATCGACGCCGTGGGGCAGGTGGTAGGTGGCGTTGAAGTTGAGTGTCTTGACTGGCTGCAAGTAGTAATCGAGCCGGTCGCTGGTCAGCCCGATCAGCTGCAGGCCCGTGTAGTTGTAGGTCAGGTCGGCGCGAAGCGTCGAATCGTCATAGAAAAGATCCGCGTTGTAGATCTTCTCCGGAGCGCGAGGCAGCCAGGTGCTGCCCGGATGGTCGATGCGGTCGCTCTCGGCAGAGCTGTGTTGCAGCGTGATATTGCCGCTGGCGCCGAAGTGGCTCCAGAAACCCGGCAGGCTCACGAACTGCTTGCTAGCGGCCAGCTCTGTGCCAAACAGCTTGGCCGTGCCGCCGTTTTCGGGCGTGGTAACGGGCACACCGTTTTCCAGAATGGTGCCCGTCGGCACGTTGCCGCCCAGCGTGCTGTCGTTGGTGGTGTTCGCCTGCGAGGTATAGACAAAGCCCTTGATGCGCTTGTAGTACGCCGACGCGGTGAGTAATCCGCCATTGGCGTCATAGAACTCGGCGGACAAGTCAAGGTTGTCGGCGGTTGTGGGCTTGAGATCCGGATTGGGCTTGGAGATGCCCAGCACTTTGCCCGTTGTATCGTCGATCGAGTACACGGTTTCGCCGGAGATGAGGCCGAAGGCCGGCCGGCTGAAGCTGCGACGCAACGAGGCGCGATACACCGTCAGGTCATTGGGTCGATAGTTCAGACTAATGCCCGGCAATACCTCGCCATACGTACGGCCATTGTTGACGAACTGACCCGTGGCGTCATCGCCGTTGGACTGCCAGGACGTGGCCGAATAGTGGGTCAGTTCGTAGCGAACGCCCGGGAGTATGGTCAGTGCGTCATAGTTCAGCGTCGCCATGAAATAGGCGGCGTAGATGTTCTCGCGGCTGGAAGTCGTGTTGGCGTTGTAGTCGTTGGCGGTGTAGTTGCCCGCTCCGTTGGGATCATTGACGTACTGATACGGCAACGCTTGCGCAAGCACCCAGTTGCGGTCGATCAACTTGAAGGGGCCGGCGTACTTGCCGCCGAACGCGCCATTGATGACCTGGCCCGGCAGCGCAGCGAGCGCGGGGCCACCCGGCGCGTAGTACGGGTAGGCGGGGCCGCCGAAGTAGGTGCCGCCGTAGACGAAATTGTTGTCGTCATGGAAGAAGGGATGATCGTAGGCATTGCGCTTGGACGTATCCGCGGAAAGACCAAACTTGATGTTCTGGAGCGCGCCATCGTCCAGTTGATACGTGCCGTTGGCATGGGCATTGATACGCGTATCCTTGCTGCCCGCGTTGTGCCCTTGCACCTTCCAGAACGAATCGGTGTTCAGGCTGTAGAAGTTGTTCTGCAGCGCGGACGAATTGCCGGCAATGCTCGGATAGGCAGGATTGCCGAGCCCAAAGGTGAACTGCCCCGGCACCGGCTGGCCGTACAGACTGGCTTCCACGTAGTCCGGCCGATTGCGATTGCCAAAGCCAAAGGACGTGCCGTATTCAAGATTCAGGTGATCAAGTCGGCTATCACCACCCAATTGCAGCGACGCCATCTTCTCGTCGAGGTCGCGGGTATTGAAATAGCCGCCACGTAGAATGTCCGTGGCATTCTGATTGCGGGCCGAAGCCTGGTTCTGCTCACCCTTGACGCTGTAGTAGCCGTAGATGGCCCGGGCGTACAGAGAGGTTTTCTCGCCGTGCCAGTCCAGCGAAACGTTCGCGCCGTAGCGTTTGATCTGATTGGTATAGATGCTGTACTTGTACTGCGAGCTTTGCAGTGGACCGGCGTAGCGAAGGTCGGTGGCATTCGCCTCCGCGGGATTTACCGGCGTGTAGGAGGAGTTCGGGGCAACCGCTTCCGCCGCGTTGTTGTTCTTACCGTAATAGGCCGCTGCATAGATGCCATAGGCCTTGTCGTCGCCAAAGCGCTTGGCAAACTCTTGCTGCACCGTGCCGCCCTTGTTGGACACACCCAGATCGGAGGCCAGCGAATTCATCTGGCCCTGCACGGTGGTCTTGGCGTACGTGTCTTTTTCGAAGTCGAATGCCGTCGGCGTGCGCATGTCGATGGTGCCGCCGATAGAGTCGCCGGGCATATCGGGCGTGGGTGCCTTGGATACCTTGACCGACTGGATGCCGAACGGCGCCAGCATGTTCAGCGAGATCGCGCGGGTGGAGGAGTCAGTTTCCGGCAGCGCGAACCCATTGACCGTATAAGCGTTGTAGCTTGAATCCAGACCGCGGATGGTCACGTACTCGTTCTCGCCGGTGGCCGCCTGCCCAAGATGCATGTCGCTGTAGGCGGACAGGCCAGGCAAGTGCGACACGACGTCCGCGATGTTGGCCGAGGGGACCGCATTCATCTCCTGCTTGGTCATGACGCTACTGACACTGGTCCCGAGCCTCTGCTCATCGATCGTGCCCGTCGTGGGGGTGCCATCGGCGGTCACGCTTACCTCAGACAGGGTTTTGGTCTTCTTGTCGGCATCATCGTCTGCGTGGGCAATGGCGCTCAGGCTAAGGCCAATGCATACAGAAACAGCGAGTAAGTTGAGCTTGTACGACTGGTTCATGAGAAGGACGTCCTGGGGGAGGGCGGAGCTTGTTAAAGGATCGGTGGTGTATGCATGGCGCGCGGCAATAGCACGCCGGTCCGCCAGAGAACGTGGCGGATTCTTGTCATCCAGAAAGTGCGGGGGATCCTGAGACGCACCTCGCTTATCCTGGGAAAACCAACTTCCTGCAGGAAAGCGAGTTAGTCAGATCGGGGCGGACGCCTATTGCGATAGGTCGGCCCCACTGCAGTGCGCCATGGTGGCGAGAGGATTGCAGCGAGCGTGTGCGTGGCCTGGAAAGCTCACCATATAGCCCGAAGCAGCCGGCTCGTGATCGGGATAGTCGGTACTCAAGAGCTGTGCGCCGCTGGCGAGCATGGCATCCCGCCGCGTGGTGTCGTTGCGTGCCGGTTCCTTGAGATTGGCATCGGTGCGCGTCCGCACCAGGTAGCCTTCCTTGACCAACTTGGCGATGTCCTCGGCACTTCCATCATTGAGCTCGGTAAATGCGGCATCGTCGTCGCCCGGCGCGGCGTTAGTGAAAAGCACCCGGTTGCGAAGCGACGGATGTCCTTTGAGATAGGCGGCGCCCACGGAGCGCTGATCGAGCAGGAAGACGACCTTGCCACGGGCATCGTCGAGCTGAGGCCATCCGTGTGCACGGATGGCACTATTGAGCGTCGACGCATTACCGCGAACGTCATCGGGACTCAGATACTCATCGCGGGGGAACACCGAGCGTATCTCTGCGTCTAGCGCGTCCAGCGCTTGAGTGTTGAATGGCTCGGGCTGGACAGTGGGGAAGGGCATGTGCAACGGCGACTCGATCGTTTCGAGCAAGACGAAAACCGGTAGATGGCCCGGATGTGCTTTTGACCAGGTCCGCACTTCACGCAAACAAGCCACCAGGGGTTCGCAGTTGCTGCGTTGATCCATGTCCTGGATGTGCATGACCTTGAAGCCGGGGCGCCGCATGACCTCTGGGTCCGCGAACGGAGCATCCGGACGAAGTCCCGCCTTGGCGACTTCGGCCACAACGGCGGGATGCGCATAGCGGCCACCCTTGGCGTCGCCATAGATGTCCAGCTCGATCTGGCGCACCCCATCGTTCAGCTGCTGGGTTAGCGCAGGGTGTGCGTAGTCGAGGATGGCGTACATATCCGGCGCCACGCGCTGCCAGATGGCCGCTTCGCCTGGCGCCAGTCCGGCGTGGTAGCTGTTGTGACTGCCGATGTACTGCAGTTGGTTGAGGCGCAGGCTCGGTGTATCCGTCATGGCGCCGCACGATGCCGATGCAGCCAGCATCAGCATGAAGAGACGTCGGGATCCACGCATGGTTGTGGTGTATGAAGACAGGCCCTCGGAGGGACGAGGGGCTTCTGAGAACGGCCGAATGTTGAACATGACAACCTCGCGCCGGCATGACTGCCAGTCGTTAGAGAATCCGAACGGATCGCAAAATGTACCTATCTAAATCGATCTAAAATGCGCTTGCGATTCTTGACCGAGAGTGTGTCCGCGTAGTGACGACAGCGTGAATCGTGGGACGAAATTTGGACGTCCATACAGATTCGTTGTCACGAAATTGTATTCCGTAAGTACGGCGACAGCCTTGGCTCAACCCTGGCACGGTCACGCTGACTAGTAGCCATCGCGATAGCGTCTCGCTGATCGGACAGAGTGCATCATCCGGATGATGGTGACTTCATGAGTGCCGTTCGATACGTCGTCTGGCGGTGGCCGGTTTCGTATCGACGAAGCAGCAGTCGCAAGACACGCATTTCGCCTCGATGCCATGCCCACCCCAAAATTGCCTGCTGCAGTTGGGGCATTGATATTTGCGCCGATGTCAGGAGAGTCGTTGAAGCCAAAGCGTTTCGACGACGACGCTTCCTGCTGCATGCGCTCGGCACATGCCGAGGGAGCGTTTTCGATTCCAGGAAGACCTTAGGTCGATCCCGCCGCTAATAACTTAGGCGCATAAGAACATGCGTAATGATTGTAAGCACGAAGAGACGCGCCGCCACCCTTCAGCGAAAGGACGTGGCAAGCCATTTCCGCGCACCATTTCAATTGTTTACGCGTAGACGCCATCGCTCATGCGACCGCCTCGGCCACTTGTGCACGAGCTTTCGCGGCGTTGACTGCAGGCAGTCATGTGCACACTATCGAGTACAGATTGCGGGCGAGCTAGCTCTCGATCTGTTCATCCCATGCAGCGCTAACGCTGCGGGCCTTCGTGCCCCGGAGCGGCAACGCCTGGTGATGTTATGGGATCTGCAACCGCTGGATGCTTTCGAAAACCCAACCGCCGTTTTCGACTCGTTGCGTGACGCCTTAGTCCAAGGAGGACACCGTGAAAAAGCGTCGATTACTTTCATCTATCGCACTCTGCCTGCTTCTCGCCTTCTCAACGCTAGCCACCGCCGCGACCATTCAGTCGCAACAAGTGACTTACTTCAACGAGGCCGGAACGATTATCGGGTATCAGTACCTCGACTGTGGCAACTCCGCTCGACATGCCGGCACCCTGAGCTCACCCTACAGCGTCATTCAGCACTGGGTGTGCCCCGGAGCCACAACGACATGTGTTTGGGATTCCACCACAAGCAACTGGAATTGCATCCCCAATACGGCCTCAACGATTTACAAGAACGTTGCCTACCTTCACACGGCTGATGGCATCTCGGCCAAGCAGTTTTGCGCGGATCAAGTGCCTGGCAATGTCTATGCGAACACCTTGTCATGCTCAGCCACCGCGCCGGAGATCCTCGTCGGATTTGATCCCGTCGTCGGCTGGAACTGACCACCACGTAACGGGCCTTGATGCGAGCAGTATTGGCCACGCCTGTCGTGAAGAGAGGCGTGGCCCCACCCATTACTGGTCGGGGATTTAAATGGCACGGTTGCCGGTGCTGATATGAGAGCTGAGGATGTCGGTGTATACCGTTTAAAGTCTTCTTGCCTTCGAGCGAACGTTTTTGTTGGCAGCACTCCGCACGTGCAGTTTCGCTCGCAGCCTTTGTCCGTGACCGGACTTGCTCGATGATCCGCAGGCCACCTTGAGTGGCATCGCCAATTTTCTCGGGGTGGCTCTCGATCCGGCCGCGTCGCTTGAGATCCCTCCTATTTCCATTCAGCGGAACGCGCAGTCGGTCGAATGGGCGGAAAGATCTAGAGAGGATCTAGAGCGCCAAACCGAGCCAAGTGTTGGACCGTTGGGGCATGATTTGGACAAAGGTCAACAACAAGTTGAGAAGGGCAGGTGAGTCCCGGGCGTGGAGGCGGCCGCCCCAGATCGAAGCGGCTTTCGCTTGAAGTGGATCTAGGGCTCGGCACGACTCGTACCTGTGCTTTAGCAGGCGGCTTGAGGTCCGCATCGAGACACTCAGACAGGCTCATGGCAAATCGTTTTGAGGACAGAACGTAAGCGACAGGAGGCGTATATTTGCGCTGCCGAAGACCGCACGCACCTAGAAGTCGATCCTGCTCGACAGGAAGCCAAACAGCGGCAGCAAAGGCATGAAGGCGCAGAACGGGCTCATCGCGATGCTGTCGCTGCAATGCAGGGTCAGCTCAATTTAGTCGCTGTCCAGTCGCGTGATCTTGAACAAGAGGCCTCGCGGCAAGCTGGCCAGATCGCCGGATTGGAAAAGGCGTTGTCAGAGGCCCCAGGCCTAGGATGGTCGATTCATAATTTTACATAATATACATTATGCGAAATTATGGTGTAGTAGCGCGTTGCATTGAATCGGCTCGATCTGGGAAATGATCAGATCAATGCTCGCCCTTAAACAGTTCTCCCAACGCCGACTCCAGTGCAACCACATGGGCGCTTCCGAAAACCACTATGACGCGATCGTACCTTTGCAGCGACTTGCGTATTGCGGTGAGGACGTAGCGATCTCGGAGTGAGTCCGAGGTTCGGGCGACTTCATTGAGACGGCCCATCTTCAACGTTGGATCCAAGCGGCGGGGATCCCATGTCTTCGCCGTGACCGATTGCCCGGTGACCTCGCGATACTCGCGCAAAAAGCCGTCCCAGGTTTCCCAGCCCTGTTGTACCGGCACGCCGTTTCCGATGATCTGGGCATGGAAGAAGGATGGGTATTCGGAGGCAGCCTCTTGGAGGTCTGGATTTCGATAGCTTCCCACTAGGCGAGTGGCAACCAGGTAGACAAACACCTCCCGCGCAGGATGGCGAGCCAGAAGTTCCGTCATTTCTGCTTGGGCGGGCGCGTCTGCGCTTTCGGTGGGAGTGTCCAACTGCCTTGCCAGTTGCACGGTAAAGCCCAGGTCGGCCCCCCGCCTGATAGCCTGATCTCTGGTCTCCGTGGCGAGATCGTCCGGTGCCAAGCTTTCGTGAAGAATGAACTGTGGCTGGACCCGGTCGAATATCGCCGCCATGCGCTGGTACATGGGTGCGTGAGGATCGAGCAGATGATACGTGCCTAGCACAACCAAATGCTTTTTGCCGCTCTTGCGTTCCCACACATAGGGTACGCTTGGGAGCTTGGTCGACTCCTTTGATTGTAGATAGTCGTCCGGTGCGGGCTGTTTTACAGACTCAGCTGCATGGCTTCCGCGACCAATGGTCACGAGCAGCAGAAAAGCCAGCAGGCTAGTACCGACATGCGTCGCTTTTCTGGTGTATCTCCGTGCACCAAAGAGATATCCCATGAGCGCATTGAGGAAACTAGATATAGACATTTAGAGCACAATCGGCATGCGTGGATCTGTATCGAAGCTCGTCCGCCTGCACCTTGCTACTCGGCAGTCTCAGTACACCTCCCCTCCGGACATGAGGAAGGTCGTCGAGTGTTAGCGGGGGGCACCGCCCCGCTCTCGCGGTTTCATAGACACGGGTCAATACCTTGTCTCGTTCGCTGATCGCATATTCTCCGTGGGCGACCAGGCTATAGTTTCTCAAGCCCATCTCCTTGGCCAGTTGAAAGTTCGTGGCCAGGCTCAGCAGGCCGCGCTCGAATGCGGCCTCTTCCGCCTCTGCGGGCACCTCATCTCTATCTACCAGGATAGCGCCACCGCTGGCAAACAGTTCGTCCACATAGTCCATGCGGTCACCGCGAGCGGTTAGTACCGCGGCGCCGGCGGCCATAGCCTCTATGAAAACCAGGCCCATGCTCTCGTACTTCGAGGGATGGAACAGCAGGTGAGCAAGAGAAATCATTTCAACGCACTCATCGTGACCAAGGCTGCTTCTGTGAGAGATGCCATCAAGTAGTCCGGGCTGTTGCTGCTGTATCTCATCAGGCACAGGACCGATGAAAACGCACTCGATGGTAGGAACGACGGCTCTTACTCGCTGCATCACGCGCAGCGCCATGAGCCCGTTCTTGCAATCAAAGTCCCTCCCGCAAAACACGACCCGTAGCGCTTGCTGGCCGGCCCACTTTGCCGATATCAGCGATGGATCGTAGGCTGCTTTGGCCGGACGAATGGGGACGACTTTCTCAAGGAAAGCGTTGCCAAGTCGATTGCAATTTAATGAGGCGAACCAGTCGGCGGCGGCGACAATGCTGTCCCGCGGGTGGCCCCACAACAAAATAGCGGCACAGGAAGGGTGCGCATACGCGGTCAGCATATTGGCCACGCGAAGCTCTAGCTGGGCTAGAAAATCCTTGTCGGCTCTTTCACGCATTTTTACGCGCAACCCAGCGTCAATCGCCGTTCGCCCGCAGAGCACGGGATAAAGCAAATCATCCATGTCCACCACCCATGCCCCTGCCCCCAACACCGGCCATCTCGCGGCGTGAACCAGATCGACGTTGCCCTCCACTTCGACGAACTCGCCCAGGTGGAAGCGCTCGTGGGGGAAGCCCACTTGCTCGGGGAACAAAAACACATGGCTTGCATTCGCGGGTTGCACCCGGTGCCCCGCTGGCGGCGTATTGATCAGCGTCGGGTGATAGCCCGTATGCAGGTCAATCTTCGGCAACAACGCAACATCCAGGTCGTCGGATCGTGTGGCTGGAACGGCTTCAAGCATGGACGACTCCCTCCGCTCGTAGATCTATCGAATGGCTGGCTTGAATGATTTGTACAGCGATGCGCAGGCATGGGCGTCGATAAGTATCGCCCACTCGATCATCAGCGATGGTGATGGCCGACGTCTGGTTAACGATATACATAACCACGCGTGCCGCTTAAAGCGTTTTAGTGTTTGCATTGACGAAAATTGCTTCGAGCCATCGTCGCATTGGGACTGATTCTGGCGTTCAACGGAATCTTCTAGGCAAAGGTCGCAACAACTGTGACCTGCCTCTCATTTCAGGTCTCTTGTCAGGCCTCTTGAAAGCCGCTACGGTTACATCGCGCTTCGAGGGAATAGCGCAATAGAAGAGCTCTCTTAGTGGTTTTATCAAGAGAGTGAAACGGGGAAGACAGGATTAGCCGGTGCCGGTGCAGATGCTGCATAGGCTGCCGAACAGTGCTTGTGATCTTGGCTTTACCCGCGCAACTGCAAGTCATCGAGTTCAGACGTGAGTACCTCAGCCGTGCGATGCGGATGAGTGCCTTTGGTTCGATTTCTTCAGGCAGTAAGCAGGAAGAGGCGGAACGGATGCCCATGCGAGCTTATTCAGTGGTGCCTGTGATTTTGTCCAGCCACCAAGTTTGTCGTACTTCCAGACGTGGACACGTCGTCCGAGCCACGGGCAACCGTGCCGGCTCGTTACGGCAAGAGCGTTATTGCGTGCACGTCCGCCCTCCTCGCTAGCGCCCCAGCCGCTGCGCACCTCATCAGAAATTTAGCCATAAATTACGCCAGCTCATCTGCCGGATAAAATCTCGGAGGCGTTGCGCATGGAAATGGACATCGTTGTAAATAATTTTGTTGAAACGCTCGTTGCCAAGGGCGAGTTGCCGGAAGACGTCTGTGCCAGGCTGCAATCACTTGGGTGGCATGCCGAAAGTGCAAAGCGCGCACTTAAGCGCTTCGAACAAGGGATGGCCGGCGCCCCCGGCACGGTTGTTCCCGGCCCCGATCTGGACAGCCTTCCCTCCTCCCTAGTCGTCGATGGACAAGCAATGCAGGTGGAGGTGCGTATGCACTCGCCTAGGCTCTGCCTGCTCGGCCATGTACTTACGCAGCAGGAATGTGAGGAATTGATCGCAATCGCCCGACCCAGGCTGAGCCAATCCATGGTTCTGCTTGCGGACGTTGATGGCGAGATGGATGGCGTGCAGTCGTATTCGCGAACAAGCAAACAGGCCAACTTGGCGTACGGCGAGCATCCGCTTGTCGACCGAATCCACCAGCGCATAGCAAAACTGACTCGATGGCCAGCCAATCAGATGGAGCGACTCCAGGTTGTTCGCTATGGCATCGGCGCCGACTTTGTTCCCCATCACGACTTCTTCTGTCCGAAGGCCCATCAAGAGCTGATTGCCACGCAAGGTCAGCGGTTAGCCTCGGTGATTCTGTATCTCAATACGCCCGACTACGGTGGCATAACCTCGTTTCTCGACGTGGAGCTGGAGATCTACCCCCGCACGGGTTGCGCACTTTATTTCTCCTATCCGGACACTTCCGTCGATTCACAGACTCTCCATGCGGGCGTTCCCGTGGTGAGCGGCGAAAAATGGATTGCTACCTTCTTCCTCAGAGACAGAGTCGTCGACCACGCAAATGAGGAGAGCTGAGTCATGGAGGATACGACGCCTATCGTTCAGGCCATGGCCTCTCCTTTGGCTGCTCATTCGGAGGCATTTTCCGAGCTCGTCGCAAAAAAGCTATTTGAGAACGTGCGAGCGCGAGTCCTGTCGCAATTGACAGAGCGCTCCAGCGCCCTGGCCACCGCACTAGCAGATCTGGATAGCGACACCAGTCACTACTGGCGTCCCGAACTCGGCGCCATGACTGCAGCCTGCAACGCAGGCAATGCGGAGCTCGCCGCCTTGCAATTGATTACCATGCACCCTCGTGGCGCTTTGTCCGCGCAGCTCAATATCGGTAAGGCGGGTCACCTCTACATGGACGGGAATATCCTGCCCTTGCAGGGGCGAGTGGAGGTGCGTCTGCAGGCGGATCGCTTGCAACTGGCGCGAGAGCATGACGCCCTCCTCTTTTGCATGAGTCGAGGGCGATGGATGCTGGAGGATACGCCGCCTGACAGCGTCTGGCGCGTGCACGGACTTCGTGCGGCGCACCCTCGATACGTCATCGAATCGACCATAACCAATCCCGAGTCCGTCTTTCCAGTCATTGGCAAATATGCCTTCCGCAAGGACGCCAAGCCGGCTGACGCAGCGACCGTTACGGCATGCCTGGATGTGCTAAGAAGCACGCTGCAGTACATCGAGACGTACTCAAAAACGTATGAGTCTTGGTTTCGTGGATCAATTGATGGACTCGTGCTCACTACTGGTAGTTCGGCGACGAGCATGACCAGCCCGCTATTTCCCGGACTGGTCGCCCTCAATATGGGATACGACGCCCTCGACTATGCGGAGGTTTTGACGTCCGCAGCCAGCCAGCAAAAACTTCATCAATTGTCGCTCGTCTCCTCTCTGACGCTGCCTGGCAAGGAGGAGGTTCGCTATCTACCGACCAGGCGCTCTTACACGACGTCACGCCGTGCACTCACCTCCGCGCACGATCATGTCAACGCGATAAGAATGCTAAGCGACCTGTCGTTGATCGAAGGCCTTTCCGATCAGGTTGCAAGCAGGATCGAGACGCGCAAGCTTCTGCTGGCGACCGATTGCATGCCCATACTCGAAAGCAGCGAGATTCTGACACCGGCGGGCCAGGAGCTTTGGCGTTGCCTGAAGGATGCGGCTTAGGTCGCTCCTTGGAGATTGACATGCTCGCGCGTCGCGACGCTACGAGCACGACCCTATCTGCGACAGCGCAGGTGCCCGTTGCCGGCTTGGCAACCCACAGATGCAGGAATCCAAATGAGTATCGAAAAGTCGAAGGACGATCTCGCTAAGGCGGCTGCTGAATTGGTTCTGCGTGAGCTTGACGATATCGAGGCTCGCGACATTTTTGGCGGCGACGGCGCTCCTCCGCCCAGAGGGTGGGTGAAGGTTGGCCCTGTCCAGCCGGTGCCCGGAGCCTGATGCATGGATGCGGGGGCGGCAGTCGGCCGCTCCCGCGTTTAGTGCTTACCCATGACTGAGCCGGGGCAAACCATGCGGATCGATGAACTGTACGTCATCATCAAACTGGTTGAGCGATGCAACCTAAATTGCTCTTATTGCTATTACTACACTCAGGAAAACGCCGAGGTCTTTTCGCGGGCGTCGCTGATGAGCGACCAGACGCTCGACGACATTATCGGCTACGTACACGCAGCTGCCACCAAGGAGCCCATCCGGCAAGTCATATTCGGCTTTCACGGTGGAGAGCCGACCCTGGCCAAGGCACCCCGAGTCCGGGCATTTTGCGAAAACGCGCGACGCCGCCTGGAAAGCATCACCAAGATCTTCTTTGTGATGCAGACTAATGGGGTCCACGTCTCTGACGAATGGCTTCAGCTCATGGAAGACGAGCGCATGGGCGTTGGTATCAGTATCGACGGCACTCAGCAAACTCATGATCGCTATCGAGTCGACCATAAAGGCAACGGTTCGTACGAACGGGTCTGCCAGACCCTGCGCAAACTGCTTCCCATCGAGCAGGCCGGTCACATCAGATTGACCGCCCTAGCGGTGATGGGGGCAGACTTCACCGGCCTTGATTTCTACAGGCATCTAGTCGACGAACTTGGCATTCGCCATCTGAAGATACTTTTTCCGGACCGCACCAGCGACATGGAGCCTCCGCAGAAGGAACTGGAGCAGTTGGGCGAGATGCTATGCGAGATCTTCGATTACTGGCTCCTTCACGATCGCGACCGAGTGAGTATTGTTTTCTTCGAATCAGTCATTCGGGGCTTGATCCTGGCTAGACGCAAAAGGGGCAATGGCGATGGCGTGGTGCTCGGACTTGCCGTGTTGAGCGATGGCCGTATCCGCGTCCAGGATGACTATATGATCACCTCGCAATGGTTCTGGTCACAGCGCGAGTTATTCGTGAACCAATCGGAGCTGAGGGACTATCTTGGGCAGCCTCACTTGCAGCAAATCGTGCACCAGACCACGCACGAGCCGGCAGCTTGCGCCTCCTGCGCCTATGCAAAATCGTGCGCCGGCGGCGAAGTGGCGCATCGCTACAAGCGCGTTGATGGATTTGATCACCGATCCATCTATTGTGCCGCGCTCTTCAAGCTGTATCAGCATGTCGAAAACCGTCTGGCTCTCGGGGAATCAGAGCTAGCCAGGCAGAATATTCCCCGCCCGTTTCCCGTCCACGCTACGTCATGAGCGAAACATACGAGGATCGCCGGGATTTCCTGCCCGAATTGTTGCGGAGCGAGGTTTTCGATCACCGCTACAACGCCGACTGGTTCAGTGGCACACGAGGCATGCGCGGACTTCCTCCGCTGCTCTTGGCTATCGTGAATCTGGTAGTTTGCGCGGCCCTGATCGCCTATATATGCGTGGCCAGACATCAAAGCACCTATTGGTTGAATGGGACGGCGACCACCGTGACGCCGGGTGTGCTCTCCATCACGGTCACCGGCTGCGTCGCTGCACATGCAGCCGAAACGGACAGCGCCATCGTCGAGACAAGTCAAGGAGGCCGCAACCAGGTTTCGGTGTTCCACCTGCAATGCATTGACGCCGTAGGCTTGAGTCAGATGCGTGTCGAATGGCCACAGCAGTCGCCACTGCCGACGGGTCCTCTTCGCGTCGGAATCAGGCTAAGTACGCCCCTGCTGGCATTCCTGACCCCTGGCATGGCCCCATCGAAGAGAGTCGAGGGGAAATCCTGAGATGTCCTTGAGGCTGCTTCTATCGCGCCTGCGGTGGCGCCAAGTCCCCGTCCGACTGCAGACAGGCATGCCTGAGTGCGGCCACGCCTGCTTGGCGATGATTGCAGCCTTTCACGGGAAGTCGTGGAGTCTGGAGGAGCTGCGCGAAAGGTTCCCACCCCCCTCTCGGGGCACCAGCGTCAGCCATCTGACAAAAATGGCCCGGGAGCTTGGCCTGGATACCCGGGTCTTTCGCGCCGAGCCACGGCACGTGGCCGAGATGGTCTTGCCTTGCGTTATCCACTGGGACGCGATGCACTTCGTTGTATTGGAGGCGTGCAACAACGGTACCTACCGGATTGTGGATCCCCTGGTCGGCCGGATAACCATCAGTTCGAGCGAATTCGACAAGCGTTTTACCGGTATCGCTATCCAGATGGCGCCGGGTGCCAAGTTCCTCGACATGCATCCGCAGAAGCAGAACGCACTGCCCCTGCTCGCCGAAGGCCTGAATGGAAAGTCCAGCCTCATCCTGTCAGTGGCAGTACTGGCTCTGGTGCTGGAAGTGTTGGGCTTAACCTCTCCGCTACTGATCCAGGCAGTCACAGATTCGATCATTCCGCAGCAAGACGCATCGCTACTGGCGATTCTCGTAGGCTTCTTTGCGTTGGCCAGCCTGCTCCAGCTGGGCGCCTCACTGGCACGCTCTTCCTTGCTGATTCGCCTGGGCGAGGAGTTGACCGTGCGATGGAATGCCATCGTTTGCTCGAGGCTGCTTGGGCAACCCTATCTTTTCTTTCTTCAGCGCCCGATCGGCGACATCAAAACGCGCTTCAATTCCATCGAAGAAGTGCAACGGATGGTCACCCACCGCTTTATCGCGGGCATTCTTGATGGCTTAACGGCGACATTCACACTGGCCATCATCGTGTTTTACTCAGGCCGTCTGGCAGCCCTCACCTTGGGCTTTACAGTTGCTTATGGGCTCTGGCGTTTCGCCACCCTGCCCCGCTTGCTGTTTGCGACCGAGCAGCGGATCAAGGCGCACTCCGCGCAGCAGAGCCTGCTCAACGAAGTTCTGCACGGCGTGCATTCCATCAAGGCCAATGGGGAAGAAACTGCCCAGCTGTGCCGTTACAGTGAGCGAACGCGCGATTCGGCTGCCAGCACCCGGCGCACGCAATGGCTGGCGGGATCCATCGATGAGGTGGGTCAGGCCATCATACGCATGCATTGGATCTGTGCTGTCGGCATGGCTGCCGCCCTGGTCATGTCGGGCACAATGACGGCGGGCATGCTGGTGGCCTATGCGACGTACGCTTATCAGTTTTCCCTGCGTTCGGCGAAACTCCTGGACCTGGCTTCCGAATGGCCGATGATCGTACTTCACGGCGCCCGCCTAACGGATCTGGTCAGCGCCCCGGACCGCAACGAAACCGCCCTCCAACCGTTTGACGCCACGCGCAGTGATTTCAGGGTGACGGGCGTTCGCTTTCGTTACGGTCAAGAGGACCCATGGATTCTGGATGGCGTCTCCCTGAATGTCCGCGACGGTGAGTGCATTGCGATCAAGGGACCCTCCGGTACGGGCAAGTCGACCCTGGCGAAGATCCTGGTGGGGTTGCTCGACCCACTCGAAGGGGATATTCATCTGGGGGGAGTGGCGCTGCAATCTCTGAGACCCGCTGATCTCAGGGCGCATATAGCCTGCGTCCTGCAGGACGACCAACTCTTCAGCGGCACCATCGCCGAAAACATCGCCTTCTTCGAGCCGGGGTTTTCGCTGGAGGACGCGGTAGAAGCTGCCAAGCTCGCGCAGATACACAATGAAATCGTGGCCATGCCGCTGCGTTATCAGACGCGCGTAATCGATCTCGGGGCATCGCTATCGGGTGGGCAGCGGCAGCGTCTCATTCTGGCGCGCGCCCTTTATCGGAAGCCGAAGATTCTCGTGCTCGACGAAGCAAGTAGCCATCTTGACCTCGCCAACGAGAGACGCATCAACGAAGCGATATCTGCGTTGAAGATCACGCGCATCATTGTCGCCCATCGTCCCGAAACGCTGGCCATCGCTGCACGCATTCTGGAATTGAGGAACGGTGCACTGGTGGAGGTAGAGCATCAGCGTCAGAACATCATAGAACTGCATTCCGAGGATCACGCCCGTGCTTGATCTCGCAACGAAGACGAGCGCTGCCACGTCGATGGCTAGCCGGAACCGCGTCGCACACCAGCCAAGGATCGAATCCATGAATGCCTTCAACCACCTGCATCCGACGCTGATGCCCGAGTTGGGCGATGTTGCGGTTTTCGACGACTTCGTACCCGATGTCGTGCAAAGAAATGTGCTTCGACTGGTGCGTCGCCCCATCTGGGCCTATGGATGGAAATCGATCAAGCAAACCGATCGTTACGGGTTCTGGCATGCGCATTTTGCCGGTGGCGACGAGCAGCACCAGGATGACTGCAGCCTCGAACTATCCGCTAACACCGATGCGGCCCCGATACACGCCTTGTGGCAGCATCTTTCGTCGAGCTGCCTGCGAGGTCATATTCCGGTGCGGGTCTACGCCAATGCTCATACCTACGGCGTGGAAGGCTATGTACATGTAGACAGCACAGATGAAGTGAACCACTTCACCACGATCTACTATGCCCATGGCGCATGGGACATTAACTGGGCCGGCGAGACGCTCTTCTACTCAAGCGATACCTCTGACATTACCCGCGCGGTCCACCCCAAGCCTGGCCGGATTGCCGTATTCCGCGGTGCGACACCTCATGTGGCTCGCTCGGTGAGTCGCGAGTGCCCAGAGCTGCGCATCTCCGTCGTCTTCAAGACGCGGCTCGCCTAGGAGCATCGCTTGAGCAGCCTTCCCTGCCCGATCGATTCAGCAGAGAGCAAGCCCGCAGGTGCCGGCAGCGACCCTGATGTCCTGCTGCAGTCCCTTGGCGTGCCTAACTATGCCCATTCAGGAAGAACGCTGCGGGATCACCTCAAGGGTACCTTCGTCCTGCTCCGGTCCTGGGGCTGCGATGAAGTCACCTGTGTCGCCGGCCTACTTCATAGCATCTACGGCACGAATGCGTTTCGGCATTCATGCCTGGATACGTCGGAGCGGCATCGACTGCGCCAACTCGTCGGCTGCGACACCGAAAAGCTCGTCTACCTGTTCTGTGCCAGCGAGCGGCCCAAGGCTTTCCTTCAGGCCATCGTCGACTCGCAGATCACCGATAGGTTTGATGGCAGCAAACATGAAGTTTCGATTGACGTTCTGCAGAAATTGATAGCGATTGAGTGCGCCAACCTCATCGAGCAATCCGATCATTCCGGTTTCATCACGCTGTTGACGGATCTGCCCGAGGATGCGCTCGAGGCTATCCTCGGGTGCGATGTAGCTACCGGGATTCGCTCCTTCCTTTCACCAAATGGGGAACTTGACTATGCATAGCAATTTCGCTGAAGCCGTGGCGTTTTCCGAGGACCTTTCTTTCGCTGAAAACGGCTACGCCATTGTGCCGAATCTGGTTTCGCGCGAAATAATGAACATCGCCTGGCGCTACTACCTGATGTATTTACGCACGCCGGGCGACTATTACGGCATGCACGAAAAGGTAAAGGCACTAGATCGTTATGCCGATGCTCTGGGGGAGTCGCTGCTGGTTGCCATCAAGCCGCGAATCGAGGCCATCGTCGGTAAGCAACTTGTGCCGACGTACTCGCTGGCCAGGATCTATACGCCCGAATCGCGCTTGACTAAGCATGTGGATCGGAAGGCCTGCGAAATCAGCGCCACGGTAACCGTTGGCTATAGAAACGTTGCATCGCTTTGGCCGATCTTCGTAGAGTCCCGGGGGCAAGACGTGCCGATCACACTGGATATTGGCGACGCCATGATTTATCGCGGCATGGACCTGCCTCACTGGCGTGAACAGCTACCAGAGGGTGCCTGGTGTCAGCTGTTTTTCCATTTTGTCGATGCGCATGGCGAGCTGCTTTGCCAAACCTATGACGGTCGTTCCAGTCTCGGGCCGGTCCCTCGCTCGTCGATCCTGGAGCCAGCCCGGCCTGAGTCTGCCAACATGGACGAGTACCAGGAGAACTGAAACCATGAGGATCTGGACATGGCCAGTCCCACTCATGTCTGAGAAGTAGACGGAGCCGCGGGGCGCTACACGACGAGGTCTCCCGAGCAGGCTGTCCCAAGGGAAATAGCTTTGGACTGGCGTTGAGGTGTTCTCATGCATCACAGGCGGTATCGCTATGCAATTTGAGATGTTCTGGTACTACCTGGTTCTGGCTTATCGACGCTGCCGCAACAACCTGGCCATGGTTGCGCTGCTGACGCTCACCATGGCCGTTGGCCTCGCCTCATGCATGACCGCTCTGACCATTTTCTCCACGTTGGCCGGAAGCCCGCTGCCCGGCGTCAGTGACCGGCTGTACGTCGCCACCATGGATGCACGCACCCAGTCCGATAGCGACGATCCAAGTTACAAGAAGCCAGACAGCTATTTGACGTTCAACGATGCAAAGGCGCTCGTGGACGCACATCGGGCGATGGCCCAGGCGGCATTCGCACAAAGTATGCAGCAGTTGGGCGATCCAGACGGCAGGAACTCGTCCATGGCATCGGGGCAGCTGGTTTACGGCAGGGCAATGGGCTTGCTGGGAGCGACTCTGCTCTACGGTCGGGACTGGAGTGATGACGAACAGCTGGCGCGCATTCCGCTGGTAGTGATCGACTCGGAGACCGCCGTGAAGCTGTTTGGCGTGGAGAACGCCGTCAACCGCTCAGTTCGCATCGGTAAGCAGCTATTCCGCGTCGTAGGCGTGTATGCGCCATGGAAACCACGCGTGAAGTTCATGGACTTGCCGCATAACGAAGGCGTCACGCTTGAGGACTACCAGCGTTTCTTTGTGCCCGTCCAAGCTGCGCTGGACAACGGCGTGGGGCCGACTGCCCTGAGCGAATGCGGCAAGGGAAGCGCGGTGGTCACCTATCAGTCGGCCGAAGTGGGGCAATGCCGCTGGATGGAACTGTGGTCGCGACTCGACGATGCGAGCATCGTTGCCGACTATCAGCGTTTCATCGCCAACTATGGCAACAATCAGCATGATACGGGCCGCTTTGTCTATCCGGCCCACGCCATGCTTTTCGGCACGCGCGACTGGATCAACGCCAATCATGTCGTGCCTAACGACGTCTATCTCAACCTGATGCTGTCTGGTGCGTTTTTACTGTTGTGCATGGTCAATGTGGCGGGATTACTCTCTGCACTATTCCTGCGTCGGCGGGCGGATGCCTCCATTCGCCGCGCCATCGGCGCTTGCCGCCGGCAGCTATTTGGACAATACCTGGTAGAGGCCGGGTTGATCGGCGTAGTCGGCGGCGTGCTCGCCCTGCCCCTGATCTGGCTTGGTTTGTCCATCGTGCGCATGCAGCCGGTTGCCTATGCCAGCGCCGCGCACTTCAATCCCGTCGTGTTCGCCAGTCTGGCGATACTCTCGCTGGCCGTTAGCGTTGTGGTGGGGATACTGCCAGCGTGGCATATCTGCCGCATCCCGCCGGCTCTGCAGATAAAACAACAATAAGGTCGACCGATGCGACACCTTGTTACGCCCCTGCTACGTCACAGCCTGATGCCGATGATTGTCGCTGCACAGATTGCCCTGGCCTGCGCCATCATCTGCAATGCCTTGTTCTTACTTCAGCAACGCATGACGCCAGTGCTGACACCCGATGGCGTAAGTGAGCCAGGTCACCTGATCGTTGCCTGGCAGGTGGCCGCCAAGGGGCAGCCGTGGCAGCCCTCCCGATTGCTGGAAGTGGAGACCGCGCTTCGATCGATCCCCGGCGTTGCCGCGACCAGTGTGGCGGGTTCGATCCCGATGGAAACATTGGTTCAAATGAATGGCGAAGCCCTTGCCGATGGAAGCAACGGCAACACCGCAAACGTGGCGATGTACGTGGGCAACCATCTGCTGGACGCATTGGGACTGCAAATGGTCGCCGGGCGCGCCTTCAGTCCCGACGAAGCGATGGTGCAGTATCAGGATTCGGGCATCAACAATGACGGTCCCGCCATCATTACAGAGGCGCTGGCCTATCGTTTGTTTCCCAAGGGAGATGCGCTGGGCAAAGTGATACGCATCGGCTCGGCACCGGATGCGGCACGTCGCACCGTGGTCGGCATCGTTCGGCACCTGATGCGTAACGAGCTGGGCCAGGACAATCGAGAGAACATCGACTACAGCATGCTGTTTCCGGGTCTGCCGGGAAACTGGCCTCTACCGGTTTTCGTCGTGCGTACCCAATCCACCGCCAACCCCGAGCAGGTGCGGCATGCCGTCAAGGCCATCGTCGAGCGCGAGCTGGGCCAGGAAATGGTCCGGGGCGTGGCGCACTACGATACTTACGAGGAGCTTCGCGACCGAACCCTGGCCGGCCCCAGGGCGGCCATCTATCTGTTGACCGCGGTCAGCACCGTGGTGCTGGTCATTACCCTGGCTGGCATCGTCGGGCTGACGACTTATTGGGTGCAGCAGCGCACACGTCAAATCGGCGTCCGTCGCGCATTGGGGGCGCGCAAGATCGACATCTTGCACTGGCTGCTGATCGAAAATGTCCTGATCGTTTCCGTCGGCGTCGTGCTGGGCATGTTGCTGGCTTACTCGATCAATTTGTGGCTTATGAGCCACTATGGGGTTGAGCCGAGATACGTGTAATTTTGATAAGTAGGAAGCCGATTCACTCCTACTTTCAATGCGTTACAAGGAAATCAAGGTGCCGAGGCTCTCCGCCTGCCCGGGCGCGAATGAGCGGTCCCCG
>NZ_JAELTQ010000110.1 GCF_016428905.1 Dyella sp. ASV24
TCCGGCTTTCGCCCAGGACACCTCGTCTTCCATCAGCGGTCGCATTGTCGACGGCAGCGGCCAGCCGGTTGCCGGCGCCACCGTGCAGATCGTCCATGAGCCCACGGGAACCACCAAGACCACCACCACCGACGCGGCCGGCCGTTACGCGGCACAGGGCCTGCGTGTGGGTGGTCCGTTCGACGTGAAGGTTTCCAAGGACGGCACCCAGACCGAGCAGGACAACGTCTTCCTGCAGCTGGCCCAGGACACGGCCATCAACCTGACCATGGGCGTTTCTGCCCAGACGGCCAATGCGCAGAACCTGAGCGGTGTGACCGTGTCGGCCAATGCGCTGTCGCAGACCTTCACGCCCGAGAACAAGGGCATCAGCACCAATATTTCGCGTCGCGAGCTGGACGCCGCCCCGACGCCGGGTCGCTCGATCCAGAACATCGTCCGCATGGACCCCCGCGTGGTCATCACCGACCGCGCCCGTGGCGAGATCTCGGCCATCGGCCAGAACAGCCGCTACAACAACATCACCGTCGATTCGGTCAGCGCGAATGATCCGTTTGGCCTGAACGCGAACGGCCTGCCGACGTTGGGCACCCCGATTTCGCAGGACACCATCGAGGAATACAACATCTCGACGGCGAACTACGACGTGGCCACCCGTCGCGGCCTCGGCGCCAACATCAACGCCGTGACCAAGAGCGGTACCAATAATTTCCACGGCTCGGTCTACTACGCGTTCCAGAACACCGACATGATCGGTGACAACGAGCAGGACAAGCCGTATGCCGGCTTCAACCGCCAGTGGACGGGCGGCGCGACCCTCGGCGGCCCGATCATCAAAGACAAGCTGTTCTTCTTTACCTCGGTGGAAAAGAGCGAGCAGGTTGGTTCGGGTAGCCCTTACGGCCCGTCGGATTCCGGCGCAGCCACGCCGATCAAGAATCTGACCAACGCTCAGGTGCAGCAGATCCGAGACATCGCAGCCAAGCAGTACGGTCTGAACGACATCGGTTCGGTCGGTGGCGGTAACTCGAACCTGATCGACAAGCGCTACCTCGCCAAGATCGACTGGAACATCACCGACAATCATCGCGCCAGCTTTACCTACAGCCAGACGAAGGAAAACAAGCCGATCATCACGGGCAGCAACACCAAGTTGGTGCTGTCGAGCGGCTGGTACAAAACCAACGTCGACAACAAGAGCTACGCGTTCCATTTCTACGATGACTGGTCGGACATCTTCTCGACCGACACCACGCTGTCGTATGCCAACTTCAACCAGAACCGCGGCCCGTACAACGGCGTGGCGATGCCTGACATCACCATTTATCCGGCGCAGTTCAATGGCGGCTCGGCGGTGGAGTTCGGTACCGAATACTCCAGTCAGGCCAACGTGCTGCAGGTGAAGACCTTCAACGCGGCCTTTGCCGGCACGTTGTATCTGAATGATCACACCTTGAAGGGTGGTTTCGATTTCGAGCGCGACAAGTACTACAACCTGTTCCTGCAGAACTACTACGGTAGCTACACGTTTGAAGACCTGACGGGTGGTCCGAGCAATGGTCTGGCTGCGTTTGCCCAGGGCAAGTATTACCAGTACCGCTACAACCGTCCGGCCGATGGCCTGTCACTGGATGACACGGCAGCGCGCTACAACCTCAACCAGTGGGGCGTCTTCCTGCAGGATACCTGGCAGGTCACCAACAACCTGTCGCTGCAGTACGGCGTGCGTGTCGACATCCCGCTGATGAGCGACAAGCCGCTCTACAACAAGACGTTCGCGCAGAGCTTCTCGTATGCCGACGGTACACCGCGTAACAATCAGGTGAACATCAACGGCAACCGCGTGGTGCAGCCGCGCATGTCGTTCAACTACAACTTTGACACCGAGCACATGATGCAGCTGCGCGGCGGTGTGGGCCTGTTCGTGACCAACACGCCGGGCGTATGGGTCGGCAACATCTTCTCCAACTCGGGCATGACTCAGACGCAGTACAACTGCGGTCCGACCCAGAATGGTTGCAAGACCAACCTGCCGGCGTTCAGCCCCGATCCGTTTAACCAGCCCAACGGCCAGGCTGGTTCGGGTCAGATGACTGTCAACAGCATCGAGCCGGGCTTCCGCATTCCCACCGCATGGAAGTTCAGCCTGGGTCTCGACAAGGAGCTGCCCTGGTACGGCTTGATCGCTACGGCTGACTACCAGCACATCAAGCAGCGCGATGCGATCTGGTACCAGAACCTCAACATCGGTGCGCCGACCGGCGTGCTGCCGGATGGCCGCTTCACGTATTACAAGCTGACCACGCTGGATCCGAAGGCGACGGGTCAGGTGTCGCGCGCCAATGCCAACACCAAGTTCTCTGACGCGACGATCAATCTGGCCAACACCAGCAAGGGTTCGGCGGACAGCTTCACCCTGGCGCTGAAGAAGCCGTTCGCGGACGACTGGCAGGCCATGGTTGGCTTCACCTACAGCCGTGCGACGGAAGTGAACCCGGGTACGTCGAGCGTGGCTCGTTCGAACTGGGCCAACAACTACGTCATGAACCCCAACGAGAATGTGGCGAGCAACTCCAACTACTCGATCCCGCGTCGAGTGATTGCCTCGCTCACCTGGCAGCATCGTTTCTTCGGCGACTACGCGACCAGCATCAGCGCGTTCTACGACGGTCACAACGCTGCACCGTTCAGCTGGACCTTCGGCAACGATGCCAACGGCGACGGCTTTACCAACGACCTCGTGTACATCCCGCGTCCGGGTGAGGTGGAGATCGGCTATCGCGATGCCAAGGGCAACATTGTTGCTGCCGATCCGAAGCTGGCACAGCAGTTCTACGACTACGTAAATAGCAACGACTACCTGAAGGATCACCAGGGTCAGGTCGCCAAGCGCAATGGCGATCGCGCCGGCTGGATCAACCAGATCGACCTGAGCTTCAGCCAGGAGATCCCGGGCATCTTCAAGGGCAACAAGGGTGAGATCCGCTTCGACGTCTACAACTTCACCAACCTGCTGAACAAGCATTGGGGTATCGAGAAGCGCGTGAACTTCCCGGGTGGTCGTCCGCTGGCTGACTTCGCCGGCGTCGATCCGAAGACGGGCAAGTACCTCTACGACATCACCTGCGGTGGCAAGATTTCGTCCTGCACCAACTACATCTCGGGTGGCAACTACAACCCGCAGCCGATCCCGACGTACATCAACAACAACGACGACCTCGCCCAGCGCTGGTCGGTCCTGTTGACCCTGAAGTACAAGTTCTAAGCGTTCGGCACCACCGACGTGGTATAGCGCCGGCACCCGCAAGGGTGCCGGCTTTTTTTATGGGGGCGGGTCTGAATGGAGGGCCGGCGATCCCTTGACCGCACCCTGACTGGCGCGAGAAGCTACGCGGTCCGCCGCGTTTTGCACGGACGAACGAGCCGCGAGGGCGCGGCGAGGAGAATGGTTGAATGAATGACATGCAAGCCGGCAAGACCGGTCGCCCTGGCACCGTGAGCGCGCGGATTTCGCCCGCCGGTGGTCTGGATATCCTGTCCCGCAACGAAGTGGCGCGCCTGCGTGACGCCAGTGGATCGGGCCTGCACGCCTTGCTGCGCCGCTGCGCGCTGGCGGTGCTCACCTCGGGCAACATGAGCGACGATCCGCGCTCCATCCTGGAGCAGTTCCCCGATTTCGACATCCAGGTGCTGCAGCAGGATCGCGGCATCAAGATCGAGCTGACGCATGCGCCGGCCCAGGCCTTTGTCGACGGCCAGATCATCCGTGGCATCAATGAGTTACTGGTGGCCGTGGTGCGCGACATCGTCTACGTGTCGACGCAGATGGAGCAGGGCAATTTCGATCTGGACGACAGTGTGGGCCTCACCCATGCCGTATTCGAGATCCTGCGCAACGCGCGCATCCTCAAAGCCCAGATCGACCCGAACCTGGTGGTGTGCTGGGGCGGCCACTCGATCTCGCGCGACGAGTACGAGTACACCAAGCAAGTGGGCTACCAGCTCGGCCTGCGCAGCATGGACATCTGCACGGGTTGCGGCCCTGGCGCCATGAAGGGCCCGATGAAGGGCGCCACTATCGCCCACGCCAAACAGCGTCGCCGCAACAACCGCTACATCGGCATCACCGAGCCGGGCATCATCGCGGCCGAGTCGCCGAACCCGATCGTGAACCACCTGGTGATCATGCCGGACATCGAGAAGCGCCTTGAAGCCTTCGTGCGCATGGGGCACGGCATCATCGTGTTCCCCGGTGGCGTGGGCACGGCGGAAGAAATCCTCTACATGCTCGGCATCCTGCTGAACCCGGAAAACGCTGGCGTGCCGTTCCCGCTGATCTTCACGGGTCCGAAGCAGTCCGCGGCGTATTTCGAGCAGATCGACCGCTTCCTGCGTCTGACCCTAGGTGAAAGCGTCACCCAGCACTACCAGATCATTGTCGACGACCCAGCTGCCGTGGCTCGCGCCATGGTTCGCGGCATCGACAAGGTGCGCAACTACCGTCTGGACACCAAGGACGCCTTCTTCTTCAACTGGGCGCTCAATATTCCGTACGCCTTCCAATTGCCGTTCCGCCCGACGCACGAGGCCATGCGTGCGCTGGCGATCCACCGCGACCGTCCGCGCCACGAACTAGCCGCTGATCTGCGTCGCGCGTTCTCCGGCATTGTGGCCGGCAACGTGAAGGAAGATGGCCTGCGCGCCATCGAGAAGAACGGCCCGTTCCAGATTGACGGTGACGCCGACATCATGGCCTCGCTGGACGAGCTGCTGAAGGCCTTCGTGGCCCAGGACCGCATGAAACTGCCCGGTGGCACGGCGTACGTGCCCTGCTATCAGGTGCTGACCGGCAAGGCGGCTTGAAACCCGTCTGAATTTGTTAAAACGTCTTGACAGCCCGGAGCTGGATATTCAAACTATCCAGCTCACCCCGCCCGAATAGCTCAGCCGGTTAGAGCACTTGACTGTTAATCAGGGGGTCGTTGGTTCGAGTCCAACTTCGGGCGCCATATTTAAGAAAAGCCTCGCCTTCATGGCGGGGCTTTTTTTATGCCTGATGGGCATGGACATCGTGTCTGCTGATGTCGACGTGCGCTCAAGACCGCGTGAAGGCGTTGTGGTGGGCTGATGGCCACGAATGTGCGATCGGGGTGGCGTCATCGATCATGGTGCCAACCGTTGCATAGACATCCGATACACCAGAGGGTGCCGAAGATGTCGGTCACACAGGGCTCGTATGGTCGGAGTTATCGGCATTCATCCCTTTGCGAGCGCGCCGGATCATGGCGAGGTACAGCATGAAATGCGGATGGTTCATCGTCGTTGCGATGCTGTGGCTTGCCGGCTGTGCGAGTACGGGCAATCTCACCCATAACAAACCTGTCTTCCAGGGCAGTACCACGAAACTGGATTCGGTTTATGCGGCCTGTGTCCATTCGCGCTGGGCAGTCATTTCCCCGACGGCCCGCATCGTGGATTCCCCTTTAGAGCTGCAGGTGGTGGCGGGCAATGCGACGGCGAATATCGAAGAGCAGTTGATTATTCGCAGCAAGGCCACGGGGGCTGATGTCGCACTCTACGAGCGTCTTCAGATATTGGCCCTGCGTGGATATCGCGAGGCGGCGAAGGCGTGTCTCTAGCTTTCCGTCGCGCACTGACGGGCCTGGTCGTCACTGGCCTTGGCGCTGGCGACTCGCCCCATGATGGAAACCGTAATCGTCAGGGCATCCTCTGCGTGTCCTTGCCCGCAAAGGGTGAAGCTGACGTTGCTGCCCCCGGCGGTGCCATCGGGCTGGAAGCGGATGAGCTTGCGACCTCCGGTGCTGGTGATGACCAGCTGGCGATAGCCGTTATGTACCCACAAGGGCGGCCCATCCAACTGATCCGCGTTGGTGCTGCGATAGCGCCCGATCGCCCAGCCGTGTTCCCAATGTGTGTCATTGGCGCATGTCACATCGCTGGCCAAGGGGCAGAACAGGATGCGGCGCCCGCTGGTGATCGCCAGGCCGCGCGCGTGCTGAAGCGATCCGATCAGCTCCCACTGGGCCGTGACGACGCGATGGCGGGCCAGCATCCGGCTGAAGGAGGGGATGGCGATACACAGGAGCACGGCGATGATGGCCAGCACCGCCATGCTCTCAATCAGGGTAAATCCGGCCCCCGGCCGCTGATGGATCATTTCCCTTTGGATCCGCACATGAACTCCCAATCGTTGGAGACCATGAGCCTAGCCAGGACCGCGCGGATACTCAGTCAGCCCAGACCTTGGGCGGATGTCGTAGCCTGCTGACAGGTCCTGTCAGCAGGACGATTTAAAATGCCAAGACGCGACCGCATGTAGAACGCCATGACTGACCGCTTCGAGCTCGTCTCCCCCTACAAACCCTCTGGTGATCAGCCCGAGGCCATCCGCGTGCTCAGCGAAGGCTTCGAGTCTGGCTTGGCCGCGCAGACACTGCTGGGCGTTACCGGCTCTGGCAAGACGTTCACCATTGCCAACGTGATCGAGAAGGTGCAGCGGCCGACCATTGTGCTGGCGCCCAACAAGACGCTGGCGGCGCAGTTGTATGGCGAGTTCAAGGAGTTCTTTCCGCATAACGCGGTGGAGTACTTCGTCAGCTACTACGACTATTACCAGCCCGAAGCGTATGTGGCGGCCTCCGACACCTATATCGAGAAGGACGCCTCGATCAACGATCACATCGAGCAGATGCGGCTAGCGGCCACCAAGGCGTTGCTGTCGCGCAAGGACTCGCTGATCGTCGCCACGGTCTCGGCCATTTACGGCCTGGGCGACCCCGAGGACTACCTGTCGCTGCGCCTGATCCTCGCCAAGGGTGAGCACATTGATCAGCGCCAGCTGATTCGTCAGCTCACCGAGCTGCAGTACACGCGCAACGAAACGGAGCTGCGCCGAGGCACTTATCGCGTGCGTGGCGAGATCATGGACGTCTTTCCGGCTGAATCGGAAAGCGAAGCGCTGCGTATCGAGCTATTCGATGGCGACGTCGAGAACATGGCGCTGTTCGACCCGCTCACCGGTGAAACCATTCGCAAGGTGCCGCGCTATACCATTTATCCGCGAACGCACTATGCGAGCACCCGCGAAAGCGTGCTGAACGCCATCGAGACCATCAAGGTTGAACTGAAAGAACGCCTGGAGCAGCTCTACAAGGACAACAAACTAGTGGAGGCGCAGCGCCTTGATCAGCGCACGCGCTTCGATCTCGAGATGATGGCCGAGGTGGGATACTGCCAAGGCATCGAGAACTACTCGCGCCATCTCACGCGACGCGGCGCTGGCGAGCCGCCACCGACACTGTTCGACTATCTGCCGGCGGATGCGCTGCTGGTCATCGACGAGTCGCACGTCACCATTCCGCAGTTGGGCGCGATGTACAAGGGCGACCGCTCGCGCAAGGAAACGCTGGTGGAGTTCGGTTTCCGCCTGCCGTCGGCGATGGATAACCGTCCGCTGCGCTTCGAGGAGTGGGAGGCGCGTGCACCGCGCTCGATCTACGTATCGGCCACGCCGCGCGACTATGAATTGCAGAAGTCAGTCGATCAGATCGTGGAGCTGGTGGTGCGTCCCACTGGCCTGATCGATCCGGAGGTGGAAGTGCGCCCGGTGCGTACGCAGGTCGACGACCTGCTGAGCGAGGTGCACAAGCGCGTGGCGATGGGGGATCGCGTCCTCGTCACTACGCTGACCAAGCGCATGGCGGAGAACCTCACCGAGTACCTGAGCGATCACGACATCAAGGTGCGCTACCTGCATTCGGACATCGAGACCGTTGAGCGCGTGGAGATCATCCGCGACCTGCGCCTGGGTGAGTTCGACGTACTGGTCGGCATCAACCTGCTACGCGAGGGTTTGGACATGCCCGAGGTCTCGCTGGTGGCCATCCTCGATGCGGACAAGGAGGGCTTCCTCCGCTCCACCGGCTCATTGATCCAGACCATTGGTCGCGCCGCGCGCAACCTGCGCGGCAAAGCCATCCTGTACGCCGACAACATCACCCGCTCCATGCAGGCGGCGATGGATGAAACGGCACGTCGCCGTGAAAAGCAGCAGGCATATAACGAGGCCCATGGCATTACGCCTCAGTCGGTGGTGCGACGCATTGCCGACATCATGGAGGGCGCTCGCAGCGAGGGGCCGACGCGTGGTCGCGGTCGACGCGGCGAGCGTCAGGGGGCGATGGCCGTGGCGGAGAAGGGCGCCGACTACACAGCCCTGAGTGCGGACCAGGCCTCCGTCATGATCAAGAAGCTGGAGGCGCAGATGTACAAGCACGCCGAGAACCTGGAATTCGAGGAGGCCGCCCGTCTGCGTGACCAGATCCACAAGCTGCGCGAGCGGGCGGGCTAAGCGGGGCTTTCACCGGGGTAGTTGTCCCCGGCCAACGGAGCACGTATACTGCGCGGCTCGCACGGCATGCCGGCGAGAACCGGGCGGTTAGCTCAGCGGTAGAGCACTACCTTGACATGGTAGGGGTCACAAGTTCGATCCTTGTACCGCCCACCAATTCCGTTTTCGCGTATAGCGCGGAACCAAAAAGAGGAATCCGAAAGGGTTCCTTTTTTTGTGCCTGATCGATGGCGGGGCGTGATGACGGGTCGGTAGCCGTGGTTGATCCATCAGGACATGTTGCCGCGCACCAGGTGCATTCCTTGACGCGATGCGAGTCCCGGTTTGATCCTTGGCTGACTATTGCCACTCGCAACGGGACGCTTCTGCCATCCGTTGCGCCTACGTTCGCTTGAGGGAACCGTGATGACGTATCTCTGGGTCAAGAGCTTTCACGTAGTCTTCGTCATCGCATGGATGGCAACGGTCTTTTACCTGCCGCGTATTCTCGTGAATATCGCCGAGGCGGGCGACGAGCCGGCGGTGAAGGCGCGCTTGATCCTGATGGGGCGTCGCCTGTATCGATTCGGGCACAACATGTTCGGCATCGCGTTTCTGTTCGGGCTGGCGCTCTGGGAAGGCTGGCGCGTGTTTCCACAGACGTTGCCGAACGTGGTGGCGTCGTTGCACTGGATCGACGCGAAGCTGACGCTGGTGGTGCTGATGCTGGTTTACTTTGGCTGGACCGGGCGTCTGCTCAAGCGCAGCGAGAAGGGTGGTGCGCTGCCTTCGTCAAAGACCTTGCGCATCATGAACGAGCTGCCGGTGCTCGTGTTGCTTGGCATCGTGTTCCTGGTGATCGCGAAGCCGTTCTGATTATTCGTTCATTTTCTATGGGGCGCTGCACATGCGCCCCTATCATGATGGTGGGCAGCCGGTTATTCACCGCGCTGGAAGTATTCCTTGTACCAAGCCACGAAGCGGGCCACGCCTTCTTCTATCGTCGTGCTGGGTGCGTAGCCCACATCACGTCGCAGGGCTGAGACATCGGCCCACGTGTCCGGCACGTCGCCGGGTTGCATGGGGAGCAGACGCTTTTCTACGGTGCGACCAAGGTGCTGTTCCATCAGCTCGATAAAGCGCAGAAGTTGCACTGGCTGGTCGTTGCCGATGTTGTAGACGCGATAAGGCGCGCTCGATGTCCCCGGATTCGGCCGGAGGGCATCGTGGCCGGCATCCGGTAGGGCGATGTGATCGAGCGTGCGCATCACACCTTCGACGATGTCGTCGATGAAGGTGAAGTCACGGCTATGGTTGCCGTAATTGAATACATCGATAGGCTCGCCGCGACTGATGCGGTCGGCAAACAGCATGGGCGACATGTCGGGGCGGCCCCAGGGGCCGTACACGGTGAAGAAGCGAAGACCTGTGGTGGGCAGGTCGTACAGATGGCTGTACGTATGCGCCATCAGCTCGTTGGCTTTCTTGCTGGCCGCGTACAGGCTCACGGGGTGATCGACGGCGTCCTCGATGCCGAAGGGCATCTTGCGATTGGCGCCATAGACGGAGCTGGAGGACGCATAGACAAGGTGCTCGACCTTGCCATGGCGGCAGGCCTCCAGGATGTTCACGAAACCCACCAGGTTGCTTTGCACGTAGGCCTGCGGATTTTTCAGCGAGTAACGCACGCCTGCCTGTGCGGCCAGGTTCACTACGCGCTGAGGCAAGAACTCCGCAAAGGCACGGTTCACCGCCTCGGCGTCGGCCAAGTCGGCGCGCAGATGGGTGTAGTTGCGTTGCCCGAAGAAGCGCGACAAGCGGGCCTCCTTGAGCGACGGGTCGTAATAGTCATTGTGGTTGTCGATGCCATAGACCTCGTCACCGCGCGCCAGTAGGCGTTGGGTCAGGGCGGAGCCGATGAAGCCGGCGGTGCCGGTGACGAGAATGCGCATCGCGAAACCTCCAAAAGTGGGGCGCGCATTCTATCGCCGGTTACCCTGAGACCCCGCGTGGCCGGCTGAATTGACAGGGCAGGTGCGCTAAACTAGCGTTCTCGTTGTATCAACTCCGGAGACAAGGTGGCCCGCGCTCTGCGCCGGTCGAGTGTGTGACATGGCGACTACCCACTTCCAACGCTGATTGAAGCCACGCCTTGTTTTACAGGAAGGGCGCGTGGCGCCTTTATTTTTGTCCGCCGTCCGGGCGGACAAAGAAAAACCGGCCATCCGTGGCCGGACTCTTCACTAAGAGCACGCTTTGATGTTGGGGTGAGGTGACTCGCCATCGACACGGGCGGGCGCTTTATAAGAAGCACGCTCTGTTGAGCGTCTCGACTTAGGTGCAACCATGATTGAAATCACGCTACCCGACGGCAGCAAGCGCCCGTTCGATCATCCGGTGACGGTGCAGGATGTGGCTGCCTCCATTGGCGCCGGCCTGGCCAAGGCCACCCTCGCTGGCAAGGTAAACGGCAAGTTGGTCGATGCCAGTTTCCCCATCGAGAACGATGCCAGCCTCGAAATTGTTACGGAGAAGAGCCCGGAGGCGCTGGAAATCCTGCGCCACTCCACGGCGCATCTGCTGGCCCAGGCTGTGCAGCGCCTGTACCCCGGCGCGCAGGTCACCATTGGTCCGGTGATCGACAACGGCTTTTATTACGACTTCTCATACGAGCGCCCGTTCACGCCCGACGATCTGGTGAAGATCGAGGCGGAGATGGAGAAGATCGTAAAAGAGGCACTGCCGGTGACGCGTAGCGTGAAGTCGCGCGACGATGCTGTGTCGTTCTTCCGTGGTCTGGGCGAGGAATACAAGGCCGAGATCATCGAGAGCATCCCTTCGAACGAGGAGTTGTCGCTCTATTCGCAAGGTGAGTTCACCGACCTGTGCCGCGGTCCGCACGTACCCAACACGGGCAAGCTGCGCGCCTTCAAGCTGATGAAGGTGGCGGGTGCCTATTGGCGCGGCGACTCCAACAACGCCATGCTCACGCGCATCTACGGCACGGCGTGGCTCAACGACAAAGATCTGAAGGCCTATCTGCACCAGTTGGAAGAGGCTGAGAAGCGCGACCATCGCAAGATCGGCAAAGCGCTCGACCTGTTCCACCAGCAGGAAGAAGGCCCGGGCATGGTGTTCTGGCACCCCAAGGGCTGGGCCATCTGGCAGCAGGTGGAGCAGTACATGCGTCGCGTGTACCGCAACAGCGGTTATCAGGAAGTACGCTGCCCGCAGGTGCTGGATGTGTCGCTGTGGAAGAAGTCCGGTCACTGGGACAACTACCAGGAGAACATGTTCTTCACCGAGTCGGAGAAGCACACCTACGCGCTCAAGCCGATGAACTGCCCGGGCCACGTGCAGATCTTCAATACGGACTTGCACAGCTACCGCGAACTGCCGATCCGTTACGGCGAGTTCGGTGCATGCCACCGCAACGAGCCTTCGGGTGCGCTGCACGGCATCATGCGCGTGCGCGCGTTCACGCAGGACGATGGCCACATTTTCTGCACGGAAGAGCAGATCGAATCTGAAGTGACCGCGTTCCACCAGCAGGCAATGAAGGTCTACGGTGACTTCGGTTTCGAGGACATTGCACTGAAGATCGCGCTGCGCCCGGACAAGCGCATCGGCAGCGACGAAGTGTGGGATCGCGCCGAGGCCGCGCTGCGCGCCGCGCTGTCGGCCGCCGGCGTGCAGTGGGAGGAGCTGTCGGGTGAGGGCGCCTTCTATGGCCCGAAGATCGAGTACCACATGAAGGACTCCATTGGTCGCGCCTGGCAGGTCGGCACGATGCAGGTAGACTTCATGATGCCGGAGCGCCTGGGGGCCGAATATGTGGACGAAAGTTCACAGCGTCGTCACCCGGTGATGCTGCATCGTGCGATAGTGGGCTCGATGGAGCGTTTCATCGGCATCCTGATCGAGCATCACGCCGGTCTGCTGCCGACCTGGCTGGCGCCGGTACAGGCCGCCGTGTTCAGTATTACGGACGCCCAGGCCGATTATGTTCGCGAAGTGGCGCAAACCCTTGTCGATAAAGGCTTCCGGGTACACGCCGATTTGCGCAACGAGAAGGTCGGCTATAAAATCCGCGAACATACGCTGCAGAAAGTCCCCTACCTGCTGGTCGTCGGAGATCGCGAGAAGGAAGCAGGGGCCGTTTCTGTGCGTACACGTTCCGGCGAAGACCTGGGCAGCGTACCGCTGGCCGCATTCGTCGAACGCCTGGAAGCCGAAACCCGTCGCTGAGTCGACGGGCCGGCATAAACAAGAACTCTTCTGGAGGATAGTGGTATCGCTACCACCGACACTAAGGGCAACCGCCGTAACCTTGAGATCCGCGTCCCGCGCGTTCGCGTGATCGGCGCAGATTCGGAACAGCTCGGCATTCTTACCCGCGACGAGGCGCTGGCTTTGGCGCAAGAGGCGGGCATGGATCTGGTCGAGATCCAGCCGAACGGCGACCCACCGGTCTGCCGCATCATGGATTACGGCAAGTTCAAGTTCGAAGCCCAGAAGAAGGCGCAGGCCGCCAAGAAGAAGCAGAAGCAGGTCGAGATCAAGGAAGTGAAGTTCCGTCCGGTCACGGACGTGGGCGACTACCAGATCAAGCTGCGCAACATGCTTCGCTTCCTTGAGGAGGGCGACAAGGTCAAGGTCACCATCCGCTTCCGTGGTCGTGAAATGTCCCACCAGGATCTGGGCCAGAACCTGGCCAAGAAGATCCAGGAAGACGTCGGCGAGAACGGTGTGGTGGAGTCCTTCCCCCGCCTGGAAGGCCGCCAGATGGTCATGATGATCGGACCGAAGAAGAAGTAAGTCCTGGTAAGTTAAGGAAAAAGCGGCCTATGGGCCGCTTTTTCTTTTGGCTGCTCTATAGCCAGGGGTTTTATCCGTCGCCTGCTCGGGGAGATGGGTTCACCGCTAGCAAAACCCTGATTTCCTCCGTATAATCGCCGGTTCGACCCACCAGGACGGGTCGTGAACCGATGCTGGCAGGACGGAAAGAGCGCCCCTGGCGCCGCCAGATCAGTCAGAAACCGGGGCCTAGCCCCATCAAGGAGCATTTCCATGCCCAAGATCAAGACCAACCGGGCGGCGGCGAAGCGTTTTCGCAAGACCGCGTCGGGCAAGTTCAAGGCCGGTCACGCCTTCAAGTCGCACATCCTGACCAAGAAGTCGACCAAGCGTAAGCGCAACCTGCGCGCGACCAACCACGTCAAGGCATGCGACACCAAGGGTGTAGCACGCATGTTGCCGTACTTGTAAGGCGAGGAGATAAACCATGGCTCGTGTAAAGCGTGGCGTTACCGCCCGTCGTCGTCACAAGAAGATCATCGGCCGCGCGAAGGGCTACTACAACGCCCGTCGCAAAGTCTTCCGCGTTGCTAACCAGGCCGTCATCAAGGCTGGTCAGTACGCCTACATCGGCCGCAAGCAGCGCAAGCGTCAGTTCCGCGCGCTGTGGATCGTCCGTATCAATGCCGCCGCCCGTCAGTTCGGTCTGTCCTACAGCCGCCTGATCAATGGCCTGGCCAAGGCCGGCATCACGGTCGACCGTAAGGTGCTGGCAGACATCGCCGTGCACGACATCAAGGCGTTTGGCGCGATCGCTGAAAAGGCGAAGGCCAGTCTGGCCGCTTGATCGTCTTGTGCCCTGCGCACTGACGATATGATGTGATCAAGCGGGGAGGAGGCCACCAGCCTCCTCCCCGTTTTTATTTGGGTTGCTCTGCGCTACTCGCTCCCTCTCCCTGCCGGGGAGAGGGTTGGGGTGAGGGGATACGTCTGGCCCCATTCCCACATCGAAGCCCGCTTCGATGTAGCGATGCCGCAAGGAAGACCCCTCACCCCAGCCCTCTCCCCAGCGAGGAGAGGGCGAAGAAGCGAGAGTCGCATCGATGGATGACCTGGATAGCCGCGCGGTAACCGCGCTGGCCGATATCGACAAGGCCGATACGTTGGAGGCGCTCGATGCACTGCGCGTCAGCCTGCTGGGCAAGAGCGGTATTGTCACCGCGGCGCTGAAAGCACTGGGCGCACTCTCGCCGGACGAACGCAAGGCGCGTGGCGCTGAGGTCAACCGCATCAAGGATCGCCTGGCCGACGCGCTCGCTGCGCGCAAGCAGGTGCTCGAGCAAGCGGAACTCAACCACCGGCTGGCTTCGGAAACCATCGACATCACGCTGCCGGGTCGCCATGGCGAACGCGGCGGTATTCACCCGATCACGCGTACGCTCGAGCGCATCACGGCCATCTTCTCGCGCCTGGGTTACCAGCGTGCCGACGGTCCGGAGATCGAGGACGACTGGCACAACTTCGAGGCGCTGAACTTCCCGCCGCACCATCCGGCGCGCGCCATGCACGATACCTTCTACTTCGGTGATGGCCGCCTGCTGCGCACGCATACCTCGCCGGTGCAGGTGCGCTCCATGCAGGGCCGCCAGCCGCCTATCCGCATCATCGCGCCGGGCAAGGTCTACCGCAGCGACTCGGATCAGACCCACTCGCCGATGTTCCACCAGATCGAAGGCTTGTTGGTCGACGAGACGTCCAGCTTCGCGGACCTCAAGGGCACTCTGGCCGAGTTTATCCGTGCGTTCTTCGAGCGCGATTTCGAGATGCGTTTCCGCCCGAGCTACTTCCCCTTCACCGAGCCCTCGGCTGAAGTGGACATCCGTTGGGATGCCGAAGACGGCAGCACGCGTTGGCTGGAGGTGCTGGGCTGCGGCATGGTGCATCCCAACGTGCTGAAGAACTGTGGCATTGACCCGGAGCGTTACACCGGTTTTGCCTTCGGCCTGGGCGTGGAACGCTTTGCAATGCTTCGCTATGGCGTCTCCGATCTGCGCGCGTTCTTCGAGAACGACCTGCGCTTCCTCAAGCAGTTCGCGTAAACGCAGCAGGAACAGATACGCATGAAATTCTCCGAAAACTGGCTGCGTCACCATGTGCCGACGAAGGCATCGCGTGACGAACTTTCTGCGACGCTGACGGCGATCGGCCTGGAGGTCGAAGACGTCACAGCGCTGGGTGACTCGCTCGAAGGCGTGGTGGTGGCGCGCATTGTCAGCGCCCAAAAGCATCCCGAGGCTGATCGTCTGCAGGTGTGTGAAGTGGACACCGGCAACGGCACTGTGCAGATCGTCTGCGGCGCGCCCAACGCGCGCCCGGGTCTCGTCGCGCCGCTGGCGACGGTGGGCGCGACCTTGCCGGGTGGCATCGCCATCAAGGCGGCGAAGCTGCGCGGCGTCGAATCGTTCGGCATGCTTTGTTCGGCCAAGGAGCTGGGCATCGATCCGGATGCCTCCGGCCTGCTGGAACTTCCGGCCGATGCGCCGGTGGGTACGCCGCTCGCCACTTATCTCGGCCTGCCGGATGCGAGCATCGAGATCAAGCTCACGCCCAACCGCGCCGATTGCTTCAGCGTGCGCGGCATCGCTTTCGATGTCGCCGCCGCACTGGGCGGCGAAGTCATCCCGCTGGACGCCCAGCCGGTGCCGGCGCAGAACGAAGCGACTATGCAGGTTGTGCTCGGTGCGGGCGAGCGCGTACCGCGCTTTGCGGGTCGCGTTATCGACGGTGTCGACGCAAGCGTCTCGACTCCGATTTGGATGGCCGAACGCCTGCGTCGTAGCGGACTGCGTCCAATCAGCTTCCTTGTCGATGTCACGCAATACGTCATGCTGGAACTTGGCCAGCCGATGCATGCGTTCGACAAGGACAAGCTGGAGGGCGACATCGTCGTGCGTCCGGCTCGTGAGAACGAGAAGCTGGCGCTGCTCGATGGCCGCAGCGTCGAGCTGAGCGACGATTTCCTCGTTGTCTCCGACAGTGTCGGTGGCAAGGGCGCTCGGGCGGTGGCCCTGGGCGGCATCATGGGCGGCTCGGAGACACGCGTCACTGAGACCACGCGCAACGTGTTCCTCGAGGCAGCCCACTGGATTCCCTCGGCCATCATCGGCCGTAGCCGCAAGCTGGGCATGCATACGGACGCGGGACATCGCTTCGAGCGAGGCGTTGATCCGAAGCTGCCGGGCATTGCCGTCGAATACGCCACGCGCCTGATCCTTGATATTGCTGGCGGCGTACCCGGCCCACTGGTGGACGTCACCCTGCCGGAGCACCTGCGATCGCCTGAGCCCATTCTGCTGCGTCGTGCGCGACTGGCGCGCGTGCTCGGCCTTACCGTGGCCGATGACGAAGTGGCGCGCATCTTCACGGCGCTGGGCATGAAGGTCGAGCTACAGGCCGATGGCTGGAAAGTCACCGCGCCGAGCCGTCGTTTCGACATCGAGCGCGAGGAAGACTTGATTGAAGAAGTCGCCCGCATCCACGGTTACGAGAACATCCCGACGCATACGCCGGCCGGCGCGCTGACGCTGGCCGCTGAGCCGGAAGGCCGCCTCAACGAGCTGGCCGTGCGCGAGCAACTGGCCGCGCGCGCTTACTACGAAGCCGTGAATCTCGCTTTCATTGGTCACGACGTGCTCCAGCGCTGGGGCATGACCGAGCAGTTGGTGCCGCTGGCCAATCCGCTGTCGGCGGATCTGGCGGTCATGCGTCCCTCGCTGCTGCCAGGTCTTATCGTCGCGCTGTCGCACAACCGCGCCCGCCAGCAGGAGCGTGTGCGCCTGTTCGAACTGGGTCGAACCTTCCGCATCGATGCAGAAGCAGCCGCCCGCAAGGACGCGCCGACCGAAACGCCGATGCTGGCCATCGTCGCCTGTGGCACGGCCCATGCGGAGCAGTGGGGCGAAGCGTCCCGCTCGCTCGACTTCCACGACCTGAAGGGCGATCTCGACGCTCTGATCGCCTGGGGCGGCGAGCCGGAGCGTTGGGCCATCCACGCTGATGGCCTGCCGGGCTGGTTGCATCCGGGCCGTGGTGCCCGCGTAACCCGCGACGGCAACACGGTGGGCTTCCTGGGCGCGCTGCACCCGCAGCTCGCTAAAGCCCTGGACCTCGGTGCCGATGTCCATGTGCTCGAACTGGCGTTGGAACCGGTGCTGGCCCGTCGCCTGCCCAAGGCGAAGCCCGTGCCTCGTTTCCCGTCGGTGCGCCGCGATATCGCAGTCGATGTGCCGGAAGAGGTGACCTGGTCACAAATTGAGCAGGTGGTCCGGAAGACGCTGGGCGGCCAGCTGAAAGAGCTGCGCCTGTTCGACCGCTACAGCGGCAAGGGAGTCGAAGTGGGCCGAAAGAGTCTCGCTATGGGCTTGATTTTACAGGACGCTTCACGCACGCTTACCGACGACGACGCTGACCGTAACATTCGTGAAGCGATCGTAGCGTTGGAGATGGCATGCAAGGCGAAGTTGCGAGGATAAGATGGCGCTGACCAAAGCGGAGATGGCCGAGCGCCTCTTTCTTGAGGTAGG
>NZ_JAELTQ010000111.1 GCF_016428905.1 Dyella sp. ASV24
CCCCCCCCCCCCCCCCCCCCCCCCCCCCCCCCCCCCCCCCCCCCCCCCCCCCCCCCCCCCCCCCCCCCCCCCCCCCCCCCCCCCCCCCCCCCCCCCCCCCCCCCCCCCCCCCCCCCCCCCCCCTTTTTAATCCCCCGCCCCCCACCGACAACCACACCATTCCAGCTTCGTCGGCAGCGTCAGATGTGTATAAGAGACAGCGGCCAGCCTGCGCGGCGCCACGTCCCGCTGCCAGCGCGCCTTCTGGGCATCATGCCACCCCTATTGAATAGATCAGAGCATCCCTGGCTCCACCGGCTTTACTGTTCTTTACCTTCTCGCAAAGAACATACACATAACACTGTCGTCAAATAGGCACCAAGCAAGACCAACCCCCAACGACACAGGTAAACCCCATGCGTAAGAACATCTCTCTCGCTCTGGTGCTCGCTTCGGCTGTTGCCCTCGCCCCGTTTGCCATCGCGTCCGCGCAGGATGGCGGTCCGCATGGTGGCTTCCACGGCCATGGCCACGGCGGGTTTGAGGCGTACAGCAAGCTGAACCTGACCGACGCCCAGAAGGCCAGCATCAAGCAGATCATGCAGACCGCTTTCTCGCAGGGTAAGGCGCAGCGTCAGGCGCTGCACCAGCAGCGTGAGGCCTTCGAGCAGATGGCCCCGAATGCTTCCGGTTATCAGGCTGCGGCTGCCGCCCTCGCCCAGGCCGAAGGCGCCGCCACCACGGCTCGCGTGCAGCAGCGCGCTGCCGTCCGCGCCCAGGTCTACGCCATCCTGACCTCTGCCCAGCAGGCGCAGCTGGCCACCATCAAGGCTCAGCAGCAGGCTCGTCGTGAACAGTGGCAGCAGTTCAAGGCCCAGCACCCGGTGTCGGGTTCCTCCACGGCCCAGTAACGCTTCGGACGACGTCATAAGAACCACGGTATCGCTTCGGTACCCGCAACAACACCGGCGCCAGCCTGCATGCTGGCGCCGTTCTTTTTCCGAATTTCAGTTTGAAGCACACCCTGTGCGTGGCAGGCCCCCGCCCTTGCCAGAAGCGCACAGGGTGCGCTTCCCCTGCCGGCGAAAGATCAATCGCCCTTGAAGCTCGCAGTTTGCTGCCCCGGTACGTAGACCGGCGGTGCATAACCCTGCGGCTTGCTGCCCACCGCCACACCACCGTGGATGCGTGACTGCTGCACGTCGCCAAAGAACCAGTAGGGGAAAGCGGGCTCGAGCGCACTGGCTTCGTTCAATCGCGCACGCAGCTCCACGGGAATCTCGAACGACAGCGCGGTCAGGTTGTCGTCCAGCTGCGCCAGCTTCGTCGCACCAATGATCACCGAGGCAATGCCCGGCTGCGTGGCCACCCAGTTCAGCGCCACCTGCGCCATGGGTTTGCCGATCTTGCTGGCGACCTCTTCCAGTGCCGCCACGATGGCCCAGTTGCGCCCGGTGAAGCGATCGAAGCCCGGCGTGCCGGAGATCTTCGACAGACGGCCGTCACCCGCACCACCCGCTTCGCTCGGCTTGTACTTGCCAGACAGCAAGCCCATACCCATCGGGCTCCATGCCGTGATACCCATGCCCAGCTCGCCTGCCATCGGTACGAACTCGTGCTCGATGTGCCGCTCGATCAGCGAGTACTCCAATTGCAGGTTCACCAACGGCGTCAACGCATGGGCTTCGGCATAGGTCTGAGCGCGCGAGGCATACCAGGCCGGTACGTCGGAAAGGCCTGCGTAGCGGATCTTGCCAGCGCGCACTAGGTCATCGAGCGTGCGCACCACTTCTTCGGCCGGCGTCAGACGGTCCCAGGTATGCAGGATGTACAGGTCGATATAGTCGGTGCGGAGGCGGCGCAGCGACCCCTCCACGGCGCGCAGGATGTTCTTCCGGCCATTGCCGCCCGCATTCGGGTTGCCGGGTTGTGCGTTGTACGAGAACTTGGTGGAGAGCACCACGCGGTCGCGCGTGCCGCTGTCGGCGACAAACTTGCCCAGCAATTCTTCGCTGGCGCCCTCGGTGTACAGATCAGCGGTGTCGAAGAAGTTGCCACCCGCTGCCAGATAACGGTCGAACATGGCGCGGGCGGTATCTTCCGCGGCACCCCAGCCCCAGTTGTCTCCGAAGGTCATGGTACCCAGGGCAAGGCGGCTGACACGCAGGCCGGAACGACCGAGGGTGTAGTAGGCATCAAGCGACATGGCGAACTCCTGTACATGAGTGGGGTAGACCGGATGAACGAAGTCTGCACCTTGCCATTACCGAGAAAAACCGGGATCGTGCACATGCTTTATTAAGCATGGCTAATCAATGTCACTCGACCACGCCTCCGCGCTGCGCGCCTTCCGCCTGATCGCCCGCCACGGGAGCTTTACCCGCGCCGCCGCCGAGCTGGAGGTCACCGCCTCGGCCTTGAGCCAGACGCTCCGCCAGTTGGAAGACCACGTCGGCGTGCGCTTGCTACACCGGACCACGCGCCGCGTCGGGCTCACCGAGGCCGGCCACGCCTTCCTGGAACGCATTTCGCCAGCCCTCAACGAAATCGACGAAGCCATCGACGCCTTGCGCCAGCACGGCGACCGGCCCGCCGGCACCCTGCGCATTGCCGTACCGCAGATGGTGCTTGACCACCTGATCGCGCCCTGTGTCGCCCCCTTCATGCGGGCCTGGCCGGAGGTAAAGCTGGATATCCAGGTCGAGAACCGCCTGACCGACCTAATTGCGGAGGGTTTCGATGCCGGTATCCGCTTGGGTGAGCGGTTGGCGCGGGACATGGTGGCGATCCCGCTCGGCGGCCCGCAGCGCGCCGTAGTGGTCGGGTCGCCGGCCTACTTCGCCACTCATGGCCGCCCAACGCACCCGCGCGACCTGGCCGCGCACGATTGCGTGCGCTTTCGCTTCAGCAGCAACGCCATCTATCGCTGGGAGTTCGCGCACCCGTCGGGGGCATCCAAAGGGCAATGGTTCGAGCTGGATGTCGATGGCCCCATCACCACCAACGACCCGAGCATGGCGATACGTGCGGCTATCGACGGCCTGGCGTTGACGCACATGGTGGAGCCCTCCGTGTGCGCCGTGCTGGCGGAGGGGCGCCTGGAATCTGTGCTGGACGAGTGGCTACCGCCCTTCGACGGGTTCTATCTCTATTATCCCAGTCGCTTGCAGGTGCCGCCGAAGCTGCGCGCCTTTATCGAGCACCTTCGGCAGCACATTGCCGCCGGTCGATGACTCGACGACATCCAAGGAGCACATCGTGGACGATCTTCAGGTTTTCGCCCGTCAAGTATTCGAAGCCCAACCGTTTACCCGCTATATCGGTGCGGAACTGGCGAGCTGTGGTCCGGGCCATGCGGAGATAACCCTACGCATCGTCGATCACCTGAAACAGCAGCACGGCTTCGTGCACGGCGGCGTCATCAGCTATTTGGCGGACAACGCCATCACCTTTGCCGGTGGGCTCGCACTCGGCGGCGATGCGCTCACATCGGAATACAAGATCAACTACCTCAAGCCTGCGGTGGGCACGCACCTGATTGCGCGAGCCCATGCCAAGGGCAGCGGCAAACGTCAGGCTGTCTGCCTGTGCGACATTATCGCGGTCAGCGACGACGGCACGGAAACCTTGTGCGCCATCGCGCAAGGCACGGTCGTCGCTGCAACGTCATGACACCCCATTACGAGCGCCAGTGACCGGACACGTAAATACCGCTCGGCGCGTAGTAGGCAGGCACCCAGACGCGCGCGCCATAAGGACGCGGTGCGACCACGATGCAACCGGTAAGTGACAGGGTCACGCCGGACATCACGGCGAGGCCGAGTCCAATCAGCATGAGTCGACGCATGGCGTTCTCCTTCGGGTGGGTTTGATCCGGAAAACGCCGGCCTCAAAACCGCGATGACGGAAACACCCGAAAGCGATGGCTGCGATTCATGCAAATCGCAGCATCCATTCATGCTGACATGAAGCTTGCGCAATCGTCAGTGCGATCCCTTTGCATGACGAGCTCAATTTGTTGCCACCCGACATTCTGCGTGCGCGCTGCTGCTGCGCTACACCTCGATATGGTGTGTCCAGCTCGGCACACCGTGCTTCTGCAGATATGCGACCAACGCCTCTTCACCGTAGTAGGTGGGCTTGTCGCCCTCTTTATAGCCAAGGACATTCAGCTCTGCGGTCACGCCAATCTGCTGTTTTGCCGCTTCCACCAGTTGTTCCAACAACGCGGCCTTCTGGCCATCGGTGGCCATGGCGTCAAATACAAGAACGGTGACCCAACGGCCATCGATCAAAGGGACTTCCAACAAAGCCAGTTCAATTCGCATAGGGCATATCCTCTCGCCGCACTACTTCCAAACAAATCCACATCAGCGTGGCGACAACTTCTCCAGCACCGTGCGATAACGCGCCGCGATGCGGTCTTCATCACGATGCGTGAAACCACGCACCACCCATTCGCCACCCACCATGACATCACGCACCAACGGCGTGTTGCCAGCAAAGAGAAAACTGTCGATCACGGAACGTTCGTCGCGCGCAGCAAGCAGCGGCGCGCGGTCATCGAGCACAAGCAAGTCCGCGCGAGCGCTGGCGCGCAGCTCACCGATGGACAGGCCGGAGGCCGTTGCGCCACCACGCATCGCAGCGCGCCACAGCGTCTCGCCCACGCTGTCGCCCTGATGGCGGGCGGCAATGTTGCGGTGACGCGTGGACAGGCGCTGTCCGTATTCCAGCCAGCGCAGTTCTTCGACCGGCGACACCGAGATATGCGAATCGGAGCCGACACCGAGCGTGCCATTCGCATCGATGAAATCAGCCAGCGGGAACAGGCCATCGCCAAGATTCGCCTCGGTGGTGGGACACAGACCCGCCACCGCGCCGCTGCGCGCAATCTGCGCCATCTCTTTGTCGCTCAGATGCGTGGCGTGCACCAGCGTCCAGCGCGCATCGACGTCCGCATGATCGAACAGCCATTCGACCGGCCGCGCGCCGCGCGTAGCGAGGCAATCCTGCACTTCACCGATCTGCTCGGCGATATGGATGTGAATGGGGCAAGCCTTGGCGGCGTCATGGGCCAGCACCTGGCGCAAAGCCTCTTCGGGCACGGCACGCAGGGAGTGCAATGCGATGCCTACGCGCAACCGGTCGCTTTCGTGCGTGCGCAAGGTTTCCAGCAGGCGCAGGTAGGACGGCACATCGTGGCCGAAGCGGCGCTGGCGCGGCGCCAATGGGCGGCCATCGAAGCCTCCGCTCATATACAGCACTGGCAGCAGGGTAAGCGCAATGCCAGCCTCGCGCGCGGCCTCGATCAATGCCAGTGACATGGCCTCCGGCTGCGCATAGGGCGTGCCATCAGGCTGATGGTGCAGGTAGTGGAATTCGCACACCTGCGTGTAGCCAGCCTTGAGCATCTCGACGTAAAGCTGGGCCGCGATGGCCTGCAGCTCATCCGGCCCGACGGTAGCGGCGAAGGCGTACATGGTTTCGCGCCATGTCCAGAAACTGTCGTCACTCTTGCCCTTGCGCTCGGCCAGGCCGGCCATCGCACGCTGGAACGCATGCGAATGCAGGTTCGGCATGCCGGGGAGTACCCAGCGCCCCAACCGCTCGCCCTCACCTGCCCCAACGCCGGCAAGCATGCCGCCGTCATCCACTTCCAACAGCGCATTCGGCACCCAGCCTTGTGGCGTCCAGAGACGATCGGCGGTGTAACGGGACGCAATACTGCCTGCCATGACCGAACTCCTGGGGAACAGACATCGAGTGTAACCGACGCCGTCTCGTTCACGTCGGTGCGGCATAATGTGGCGATGGCCAAGAAAAACCAGGAACACACCCCAAAACTGCTGGTTCGGCAGGCAAAACCCGCCGATGTGCCCGCACTGGTTGACCTTACCGCCCGCGTCTATACCCCTGAATGGGGCCATGCGGCGGAAATGCTGCGCTCACAGCAGACGCATTTTCCTGAGGGACAGTTCGTCGTCGAATACGAGGGGAAAGTCGTCGGCTATTGCGCGACCTTCCGCATCGACGAGGCTACGGCACTGGCACCGCATACCTGGATGCAGATTACCGGTGGCGGCATGGCCTCACGCCACCGCCGCGATGGCAACTGGCTGTATGGCATGGAAGTGGTGGTACACCCGGACTACCGCAACATGCGCATCGGGCAGCGCTTGTACCAGGCTCGCAAACGCCTGTGTACGGACCTCAAGCTGCGCGGCATCGTGTTTGGCGGCCGCATTCCCGGCCTCGCCCGCAACCTGCATCGCTACGGCAGCGCAGAGGCTTACGTACAAGCGGTCACCGAAGGCAAGCGCCGCGACCTCACCCTCAGCTTCCAACTCAGCAACGAGTTCGAGGTGATCGGCCTGTTGCGCGGATATGTGCCTTCCGACTACGAGTCGCTGGGTTATGCCGCGCACCTGGTGTGGCGCAATCCGCAGCTGCTGGACCAACCAGACATTCCGTCCATTCCGTCAACGCAACGCCTGCCTGACATGGTGCGTGTGGCGTCGGTGCAGTACCAACAGCGGCGCATCCGTTCGTTCGAGGAATTCGCCACGCAGGTGGAGTACTTCACCGATATCGCGGCCGACTACAACGCGGATTTCGTCACCTTCCCCGAGCTGATTACGCTGCAGCTGCTGTCGATCGAGAACGAGGAACTCTCGCCGGTCGAGTCGATCCGCAAGCTCAGTCAGTACACGCCGCAGGTGAAAGAGCTCTTCAGCCGCCTGGCCGTGCACTACAACATCAACATCATCGCCGGCTCACACCCCACCGAGCAGGCCAACGGCGACATTCACAATGTCTGTTATGTGTGCCTGCGCGATGGCTCGATCCACGAGCAGGAAAAGATCCACCCCACGCCGAGCGAACGCACGGTGTGGAACATCACCGGCGGTGACACGGCGGCCACCATCCAGACGGACTGCGGCCCCATCGGCGTGATGATCTGCTACGACTCGGAGTTCCCCGAGGTTGCGCGGCATCTCACCGACCAGGGGGCGCTGATCCTGTTCGTGCCATTCTGCACGGACGTGCGCGAAGGCTACCTGCGCGTGCGCTACTGCTCGCAGGCGCGTGCCATCGAAAATCAATGCTACGTGGTGCTCTCGGGTAACGTGGGCAACCTGCCCGGCGTGAATAACTTCGATATCCAATACGGCCAGAGCTGCATCCTCACGCCAAGCGACTTCCCGTTTGCGCGCGATGGCATTGCCGCCGATTCCACGCCGAATATCGAAACCGTACTGTTCGCCGATCTGCATCTGGAAAGCCTGGCCCGTGCCCGTAATGCCGGTGCCGTGCAGAACCTCAAGGACCGCCGCTTCGACCTTTACGAAACGCGCTGGACCCGTAAATCCGAGACAAAATCGTGAGCCACCCGGAAGACGAACAAGAGCGCCCGGCATCAACCGTGACAGGGCGCCTCCAGCAATTGGCCAATTCGGATCTGTTCTCGCCGGTGCAATGGCGTCGCCGCATTCTGTTCTGGGGCGGCGCCGTGTTGGTGGGTCTGGCGGCCATCGGCTTTGCCCGGGCCGCCGACTGGGCGTTCAACGTTTTCCACGGCGTGGTCACGCATAACCGCTACTGGGCATTCCTGATCACGCCGGCCATGTTTGCGCTGCTGGCCTGGCTTACCGAGGGTGCACTCAAGCCCACCCGGGGCTCCGGTATTCCGCAGGCCATCGCCGCGCTGAAAATCGAAGACGAGGGCTTCCGACGCAGCCTGCTGTCGCTACGCGTGGCTATCGGCAAGATGGCGTTGACGCTTGCCGCCTTGCTCGGCGGCGCCTCGGTAGGACGCGAAGGCCCGACAGTACACGTGGGCGCTGGCCTGCTCTACTCGTTGGGCCGACGCTTCGGCTTTGCGGAGCCTGCTGCAGCGGGGCGCTTCATCCTTGCTGGCGCCGCGGCCGGCCTTGCAGCAGCCTTCAACACGCCGCTGGCAGGCATCGTGTTCGCCATCGAGGAAATGAGCGGCTCGTTCGAACACCGCATGAGCGGCATCCTGTTGACTGCCGTGTTCGTGGCCGGCCTGGTATCGCTGGGCGTGCTCGGCAACTACGCCTACTTCGGTCATTTCGACATCGGCCTGCCCTTGGGCAAGGCGTGGTGGGCGGTGCTGGCCACGGGCATTGTGTGCGGCCTTGCCGGCGGTTTCTTCGCGCGCCTCATCGTGCCGCATGACACCGGCTTCCGTGGTTTTGTCGGCCGCCTGCGTGCGCGTCAACCCGTGGTGTTCGCCGCTGCCTGCGGCCTTGCACTGGTGCTGCTGAGCCAGCTCACGCACACCGGTCTCTATGGCACGGGTTACGCTCAGGCTAAGGACATTCTGGAAGGCCATACGGATACGGTGCAGAGCTTCGGCGTACTGAAGTTCATGGGCAATATCGCGTCGTATTGGGCAGGTATCCCGGGCGGCATCTTCTCGCCAGCACTCGCCGTGGGCGCGGGGCTGGGCAACAACCTGTGCGCCATCCTGCCGGGTGTAGACCCCTCGGCGGTGGTGCTGTTGGCGATGGCGGCCTACCTTTCCGGCGTCACTCAGGCACCGCTTACCGCCACGGTGATTTCCATGGAACTCACCGCGAACCAGCAGATGGTGCTGCCGATCATGGCCACCTGCCTGCTGGCGCGTGCCGCCTCGTCGCTGCTGTCGCGCAAACCCGTGTATCGCGCACTCGCTGACAAGCTGATCGAGGGCTACGAACGAGAGCTGGAGCGCCGCAACGCAGAGGCATCGACGGACGATAACGATGATGTGCACGGCACATGGACCGAACCGTCGATGGTGCAGGATCCCGCCACGCCCATCCCGCCGCCCGACGAACCGCCGCACACGCCCACTCCATCCAACGATCATCGAACCTCATGACACCACGCTGGGATCACTTGCTGACCAACGCCACACTCGCCACCTTCGCGGGTGACGCGCCTTATGGCCTGATCGAACGCGGCGCGATCGCGCTGCATGAAGGGCATATCGCGTGGGTCGGCCCGCAGGATGAGCTGCCCGCGGATGCTGCACAGGCCGTACACGTAGACGATCTCGGTGGTGCCGTGGTCACCCCGGGACTGATCGACTGCCACACACATCTCGTGTTCGGCGGCAATCGCGCGCATGAGTTCGACATGCGCCTCAATGGCGCCACCTATGAAGAGATCGCACGTGCTGGTGGCGGTATCGTCTCGACCGTCAAGGCCACACGCGAAGCAAGCGAAGACGAGTTGTTCGCCCAGGCGCTGCCGCGTGCTCACGCACTGTTGAGCGACGGCGTCACTGCGCTGGAGGTCAAATCAGGCTATGGGCTCGACCTGGAGACCGAGCGCCGCATGCTTCGCGTGGCGCGACGTCTGGGCAAGGCGCTGGGGATCACGGTGCGCACCACCTTCCTTGGCCTGCATGCGCTGCCGCCGGAATACCGCGACAACCGCAACGGCTACGTGGCACTGATGTGCGACGAAGTGTTGCCGACGCTGGCCGGTGAGGGCCTGGTCGATGCCGTCGATGCCTTCTGCGAAACCATCGGCTTCACGCCGGAAGAAACGCGCCGAGTGTTCGACCGCGCGACGCAGTTGGGCCTTCCGGTGAAATTGCACGCCGAACAGTTGTCGGATCTCGATGGCGCAGCCATGGTCGCCCGCTACCATGGGTTGTCTGCCGACCATCTGGAATACCTCGGCGACAGCGGTATCCGCGCCATGGCGCAGGCGGGCACCGTGGCGGTACTGCTGCCCGGCGCGTTCTACGCGCTGCGCGAGACGAAGCTGCCGCCGATCGCGGGTCTCCGCCAACATGGTGTGGCCATGGCTGTGGCGACGGACTGCAACCCCGGCACGTCCCCCCTGCTCTCGCTGCGCTTGGCCGCGGGCATGGCGTGCACGCTGTTCCGTCTCACTCCAGAAGAGGCGCTGCGCGGCGTAACGGTCAACGCGGCCAAAGCGCTCGGTCTCAGCGACCGTGGCACGCTGGAAACAGGTAAGCGGGCTGATCTCGCCGTCTGGAACGTCCGGCAACCGGCAGAGCTGTGCTACTGGATCGGCGGCAATCACGCCTTGCGCAAGCTGTTCGTAGGCGGCGCAGCCCTGCCCTCAAGCGCCTGAACACATCCGCCGCGCCCATAAAAAAAAGCCCCCGCGTTGGCGGGGGCTTTTTGCGAAGCGTGACGGCTTAGGCCGACTTCTTCTTCGGCGCTGCCTTCTTGGCGGCTGCCGACTTGGTCACGGTCGCCTTGCCACCGGCCACGGCCGGCTGCACCGAATGAGCGCGGCTGTTGCCGTAGCTGCCACGATAGGTCTTGCCACGACGGGTCCTGCGATCGCCCTTGCCCATGGGGAACTCCTTGATTCGTTGGGTTGAATACGGCCGACCATCGTATCAGCGACCGCCCAAAGCGCAATAGTTCAGGTCTCTGAACTCGGCGAGTGGATCAGCGCCCCTTAACGACACCCGGGCCCGGCGCAACCGCGTACCCCGTCAGGGCAGCTTTCATCATCGATCTGCACGGTCACATGCTGGATACCGAAGCGTTCGGCCAGCACCTGATTGATCACCCGGATGGCCGACGCGCTATTCGCACCATCGTGCAGCTCGGCATGCAAGGTCGCCATGCGCGAACCCGAAGCGAGCTGCCACACGTGCAGATGATGCACATCGCGAATGGACTCGTCTGCGCCACGCAGCGCCGCTTCGACATCACCGGTGTTCATGCCTTCGGGCACGCCCTCCAGCAGGATATGTGAGGAGCGGCGCAACAGACGCCATGCACTGTTGAGTATCAGCAGCGACACCAGCACCGAAAGCACCGGGTCAGCCCAGTTCCAGCCCATCCAGCGCACGAGCAGCGCCGCCACCACGGCAGCCACGGAGCCAAGCAGATCACCCAGCACGTGCAACGTCGCACCAGCAAGGTTTACGTCGTCGTGTGCGTGTCCATGCAGCGTGCTCAGCACCAGGACGTTCACCACCAGACCGATCAACGCGACGACCAGCATCATGCCCGAGAGGATGTGCGTAGGCTCAAACAGGCGGGTGATTGCCTCGTAAGCGATGAAGGCGACCAGCACGAACTGCGTGAGTGCGTTGACAAAACCCGCCAGCACTTCCAACCGTCCGTAACCGTAGCTGCGTCGTGCATCCGCCGGTCGGCGGGCGAACCACGCGCCAGCCACGGCGAGCAGCAGCGCCAGTGCGTCGATCAACATGTGACCAGCATCGGCCACCAACGCCAACGAGCCGGACCAAAAGCCGCCCACCATCTCCACCACCATCATCACCGTGGTGAGCACGAAGGCTAAAATCAGTTTCTTTTCCCGGCCGGTGACGCCACCGTGCGCGTGGTCATGACCGTGGTCGTGATCGTGCGCATGACCATGGGCATGGTCATGGCCGTGATTGTCATGGGTGTGCGCGTGCGTGGAGCTCATGCGTAAATGCTAGAAACCCGGGGCCCCGTTACACAATCACGACGCAGTGCGTCGAACCGTCAGTGAGCGCACTGCGGACCATGTACGTGCATGGCGCGATGCGTGCGCAGATTGACGAAGTGTCCGGCAGCCACCAACAGGCCGCCGCAGGTGACCATCACGCTATGCAGGCCGATCGAATACTTCTCGGCAAACGTCACGCCGACAATCAACAGCACGAGTCCCGGCAGCGCCAGCAACAGCGCCAAAGGCCGGTGATGGTGGCGGTAGCCACTGATCAGGCTGAATAGCGCGAGCGCGCTGGCAAACATGACAAATCCGCGCTCGAACGCATGGTCGGCCAGGAAACCGAGCCCGAGCACGGGCAGCAGGGCGAGCACGAACGGCAGCGCCGCGCAGTGAATGGCGCAAAGGAATGACGCCGTCGCGCCAACCCGGTCCGCAAGGGACGACCAGCGCTTCTTGTTCTGTTCGGGAGCTTCCATCGGATCGGGGCCGGAGCGGAGCACATACCGGGCCTTGGAGTGACCCGTTCCGCGCATGTTACATTATAACGTCACGAACGCAAGCCTGACGAACGGAAGCCGTTCAGGCGGGTATCGCGGTCAGCTCTTTCGGCAGTTCTTGCAGAGGCCGTGCACTTCCAGCGTCTGCGCCTGTGGCCGGAAGCCGAAGGCCTTGGCCTGGGCTTCGATCAGTTCAGCCACGCGCTCGTCGCACACTTCCTGGGCGCTGGAACAGTTGTCGCAGATGAGGAACGGCACCTGGTGCGCTTCCGCCGGGTGATGGCAGGACACGAAGGCGTTGATGGACTCGAGCTTATGGATGAACCCGTGCTCGAGCAGAAAATCGAGCGCGCGATACACCGTCGGCGGAGCCGCGTTACCGTGGCGTTCGCGCAACTGGTCCAACAGGTCATACGCCTTCACCGGCTTGCCGGCGGCGGCCACCAGCTCCAGCACTTCCTTACGCAGAGGCGTTAGCCGCAGCCCACGTTCTTCGCTGGCATGCTCCACCGCACGAACGAAGCTCTGCGCATCGTCGTGATGATGATGGTGGTGCGTGTGCGGCTTGTCAGCGGCATGACTCAATGGATTCACCTCGATCTGCATCATACACCGCCACCGATGCAGGAGCCTGTTCACGCTCTCCACGTGGCCCGCGCCGGGAGCTGTTTGCGCGCAGGGCAAGGAAGAACGAAGGAGTGTACGTCCGTACACGACTGAATGATGACGCCGGCCTGTGAGCAAACAGACCCGGCCCGGAAGGTTGTTCTTGAGTGGCCACCCAACGACAGCACGCGGCTTGACCTGCCCACCAGGCAGGCGCTGCGCCACGCGCCGCCGCCGGGCGACCACTCAAGAACAACGCGGGCTACGCGGAGATCGCGAACAGGCTCCCAGGCCTGCGACGCGTCATCGCAAGCACATCCTCAGCGACGCCCTGGCAGCGGTGGCGGCACGGCACGCCCCTTGGGGCGTGGCCTGACCAGCACGACAATCCAGCCGATGGGCCCGAGCACGGCGGCCCAGACGATGCCTTCCACCGTGCGCCCCTTCCACCAGCCGAGCAGCGCACCGACGGCAATGAAGACCACGTTCCACCACACCAGTGTCACCCACGGCACCATGCCCATGAGGTTCAGGAAGATGTGCAGGAACGCATCGGGGCTATCCGGGTCCACTCCCTGCGTTGCCTTGTCCAGCCATTGCTCCACGGCAGGTTCGTCCACTGATTACGATAGGCGGATGATGAAGCGTCGGCGGCGCGCCTGCATGCCCCTCCCCACTGGATACCAGAGCACACTGAACCATGCGCTGTCTGCTCATTGAAGACGACATCCCCACTTCGGACCTGATCTGCGAGGGCCTGACCGGGGCGGGACACCTGGTGGAGGCCTGCCACGACGGCGCCGCCGGGCTGGAGCGCGTCAGCAACGAACGATGGGATCTGGTGCTGTTGGACCGCATGCTGCCGGGCGGCGTGGACGGTCTGGATATCCTCAGCACCATGCGCCTGCGCGACGACCGTACACCCGTACTGGTGCTCAGCGCGCTCAGCAGCCTGGACGAGCGCGTGCGTGGCCTGCGCAGCGGTGGCGATGACTATCTGACCAAGCCGTTCGCCCTGGACGAAATGCTGGCCCGTGTGGAGGCCCTCGCGCGCCGGGCGGCCCAACGGCCAGAGCCCGACGTATTCAGCGTAGGCGACCTGACCCTGGAACCGCGCACGCGACGGGTGTTTCGCAACGGCCGCCCTGTACTGCTGCAACCACGCGAGTACCAGTTGCTCGAATACCTGGTTCGTCACCAGGGTGAAGTGGTGACGCGCAAGATGCTGCTCGCCGCGGTCTGGGGTTTCCACTTCGATCCGGAAACCAACGTGATCGACGTTCAGATGAGCCGCCTGCGCAACAAGATCGACGAAGACGGTGCGCCGCCGCTGATCCGCACCGTGCGCGGCGTCGGCTTCACCATCGGCACCGACGGCGACGACGCGCATGTCGCTGAGTGACTTCCGCCACTCCGTCGTGTTTCGCATGGCCGCAGGCTATGGCGTGCTGCTGTTGCTGTCGGTCGTGCTCATTGCGGCCGTGTTCTACGTCGGCACTGCAGGGCTACTGAAGAGCAACATCGACGAACAGCTACGCAGCCGCGCCCGTCACCTGGTCCAGGAAGAGCAGCAGCGCGGGATGGACGCCATGGCCAGCGACATCCACGACCTGCTCACCGACAACCAGGACACCGATACCGAGATCTACCTGCTGCTGGACGCGCACGGAAAGAAGATCATCGGCAACCTCACGGCATGGCCCAACGCGGCGGTCGCTGCCGACGGCATGCACGAGCTTGAAGTGGACAGGCTGGACCGCCATTCGCCCAGCCGCCTGCTGACCCACCGCTTTACCGACGGCAGTGCCCTGCTGGTGGGCCGCGACATGCAGGACGTGCGCACACTCGAACACCGGATCGTGGTGGCCTTCGGCATCGGTGGCCTGTTGGCGCTACTGCTCGCAGGTGGCGGCGCGATGCTGTTCCGCTCGCAGTTGCAGCGGCAACTCAAGGCCATCCACCGCACTACTACCGAAATCGCCGCCGGCCGGCTGGACCGCCGCGTCGCCATGGGGCGCTCGCGTGATGAGTTCGCCATCGTCGCGCGCGATATCAATGACATGCTCGACGAAATCGAGCGTTTGATGGAAAACACGCGTCAGGTTTCCAATGCCATTGCGCACGACTTGCGCACGCCGCTCGGGCGAGTGCGCGCCGCACTGGAACAAGCGCTGCGCTCGCCGCAACGGGAGACCCGCTTGCCGCACGATGCGCAGTACGCCATCGACGAGATCGACAGCCTGATCACCGTGCTGGACAAGATGCTGCAGATCGCCGAGGCCGAATCCGGCGTGCGGCGTGGCAGTTTTGAAGCCCTACCACTGGCGGGCCTGCTGGGCGATCTCGCCGAGCTTTATCAGCCGGCCGCCGAACTGCGCTCGATCACCCTGCAATCCATGGTGGAAGGCGATCCCTGCGTGATGGCCGACCGCCATCTGCTGGCTGGCGTGCTGGCCAACCTGCTGGACAACGCCTTCAAGTACGCAGGCGAAGGCGCTCGCGTCACCATGAAGGCCATATCCCATAGCGAGTGGGTCTGCATCAGCGTGCAAGACGACGGCCCCGGCATACCGGAGCCGGCCTTGTCCCGCGCTACTGAACGCTTCTTTCGGGTGGACAGCAGCCGCCATCAGCGCGGCAACGGCCTTGGCCTGAGCATCGTGGCAGCGGTGGTCGCGCTGCACCGTGGCCGGCTCACGTTGGAGAACACCTCGCCGGGGCTACGGGTAGGCATCGAGCTGCCCACCGCCAACCTTTCCAAACCGTAACTGTTGCCGGATGTAAGGCTGCCTTAGGGTGGCGGGGCTTTCCCTGCCCGCCGGCCAGCTCATAGGCCTGGAAGCTGTGGAATGCCACAGCGCGGCATCCCGCCGCGGCTCCCCCTGTTCCCGTGCGACAAGCCGTAGGTTTCATGAAGAAGCATCAAGGACGACTGATCGCTGGTGGCTGCCTCCTGGTGGCCATCCTGCTAGCCGTATTCCTGCGCACTCCCTCCAGCGCGGCTGACACCAACGCACCGCCGGCCACGGCACCGAAAGATCCCCAGAACGTCACCATCAACGCGCAGCAAGCCAAGCAGGTGCGCGTTGCGCAGGTCGTCATGCGCGACTTCACGCCGGGCGTCGACGCTGTGGGTTACGTCGACTTCAACCAGGATCGTCTGGCTCAGGTCAACTCGCCCTACGCGGGACGTGTGAGCGAGGTGTTCGCCAAAGCCGGCGACGCAGTAAAGCGAGGTCAGTCGCTGTTCTCCGTGGACAGTCCGGATCTGGCGCAGGCCGAAGCCACCCTGGTCAGTGCTGCAGCATCGCGCGTACAGACCACCGCGGCGCTCGAACGCGCCAAGGGCATGGCACAGGCGCAAGCGAATGCGCCACGCGATGTCGAGCAGGCGGTATCGGACCAGCAGACCGCCGAAGGCAACTACCAGGCGGCGCGACGCGCTCTACACATCTTTGGCAAGAGCGACGCGGATATCGACCGCATCGCCGCCACGCGACGTGTGGACGGCGAGCTGCGCATCGACAGCCCGATCGACGGCCACGTCAGCGCACGCACGATTGCCGCTGGCGACCTGGTGCAACCGGGCAACAGTCCTGCACCTTTCACCATTTCCGACGATGACAGCCTATGGCTGGTCGCCAATGTCAGCGAGGACGACGCCACCCAGGTGCATGTGGGTGATGTGTTGAGCGCGACCTTGCCCGCGCTGTCGCAGCAGCCCATCAAGGCCACCGTGGACTATGTAGGCAATAGCTCCGATGCGGCCACGCACCGCGTGACATTGCGCTCGATACTGCATACGCCGCCGCAGGGCCTGCGCCCGCAAATGCTGGCGAACTACCGCATCTTTACCGCGCCCCCCGCGCATCACGAAGCCGTGCCCGCCGATGCCGTCGTGCGCGAAGGCACCGGCGCCATGGTGGTGTTCACCACGTCCGACGGGCTGCGCTTCACTCGTTGCCCGGTGCAGTTGGGGCTACCGCAGGACGGCTATTACCCCGTGCTGTCCGGCCTGCCCTCCGGTCAACGCATCGCCACGGAAGGCGCGCTGTTCCTCAGCAACGCGCTGGCACTGCAATCGCAGTAAGCACCGCACACCTCATAAGGACCGAATGTGTTTCGTGGTCTTGTCGCCTTTGCGCTGACCCGCCGCGCCATCGTGCTGATGGCCCTGGCGGCGTTCACTATTGCCGGGCTGGTGGCGTACGCCAAGCTCAATATCGAGGCTTATCCCAACCCCGCGCCAGTGATCCTGGAAATCACTGCGCAGGCGCCTGGGCTTTCTGCCGAGGAAATGGAGCGTAGCTATACGCGTCCGATGGAAGTGGGGCTGGCAACGACGCCGGGCGTGGAAAGCATCCGCTCCACGTCGTTCTACGGCCTGTCGTTCGTGCGCGTCACCTTCAAGTACGGCACCGACTATTACTTCGACTACACGCAGGCCGCGCTTTCGTTGCAGCAGAACGTCACCCTGCCCAACAACGTGCAGCCGCAGATCCAGGCCTCCAGTCTGGTCGGTGAAGTCTTCCGCTATCAGCTGGTTGGCCCGCCGTCGACGAGTCTCACGGAGTTGCGCACTCTGCAAGACTGGGTTGTCACGCGCCGCCTGCTGTCGGTGCCTGGCATCGCGCAAGTCGTGACCTGGGGTGGCACCACCAAGGAATACGACGTCGAAGCCGACCTGCACAAACTGCAGGGCTACGGCATCACCCTGCCCCAGCTCATCACCGCCATCGGCAACGCCAACAGCAACGTCGGCGGACGCACCATCAACATCGGCCAGCAGTCGGTAAATATTCGCGGCGTCGGCCTGGTCAAAGATGTCGACGACATCGGCAACATCGTGCTCAATCAGTCCAACGGCACACCCGTACTGGTGAAGAACGTAGCCAAGGTCGACGTGGGCTCCGTGCCGCGGCTGGGTCGTGCCGGGCGCGACAACCAGGACGACGTGGTCACCGGTATCGTGGTGATGAACCGCACGCTGCAGACCAACGAAGTGGTAGCGCGCGTCAAAGACGAAGTGGCGAAGCTCAACAGCGATGGCACGCTGCCGCCCGGCGTGAAACTGGTGCCGTTCTACGACCGCTCGACGCTAGTCTCGGTGACCACCCACACCGTGCTGCACAACCTAATCTTCGGTTGCCTGCTGGTATTC